>NZ_JBDQQP010000010.1:0-338077 GCF_039888735.1 Streptomyces sp. CAU 1734 | reverse complement strand
CATGATTTACGGCGCATGTACCGCCCTTGTTTTGGTCTTTCTCCTGTGCGCCACAAATCACGCTTGACGCCCCAGTACCGCTCCTGCGCGTCCCCCCTTCCGCGAGTAAGCCCAGTGCGTGATCACAGTGGTCTGCCCGTCCGCGCGTTCCGAGACGGCTTCACAAGGCCGGGAACCCCGGTCCGAAAGGTCACCCGTGGGTGAGTGGGTGAGGGGCGTCAGAGTGGGCGGGTGCTTCTGGGCGGGCGCTCCCGCACCAGAAGCAGGCGGCTTGGGGCAGGGTGCCGCCTATCGGGCGACGCTCGTGGAGGGGGTGTGCAGGGTCGTCCCCGGAAGAGCCGGCGGTAAGACCGGGGTGATCAGTGCAAGCGGGCCGGTTTCCGCCGGCTCTGAGGAGTCGAGCCCGGAGGACCCCCGGGCCGCCATGACACAAGCACTCCCGCCCCGTACCCGCGCCCCGGAGGGGAGCAAACGGAACAAGACCCCGAGGCACCGCAAGGCGCCGAAGGCGCCTGAAAGCCCGCATCCCGGGCAACCCGAACAACACAGGGCACGAGGCGCACAAGAAGAGCCCCACACCCCGGGACCCCGAACGACATGGGAAACGACAACTCACCGCCCACGCACCGACCCGCACCCGCGAACGAGAGCAAGCAAATTCAGCCCCGCCGGCGTTTGAGGCGCCGGGCCCGGAGTGGGTCCAACACTCTGGGACCTACTCGGGCAGCGGACCGCTTCCGCTGGTCATAGGGGTTCCAGCATGGCAACGGCCACTCTCACCGGGTCCCACAGGAATTCGTCGGTCCCTACAGACCGCATGAAGACAATCACTCAGTCGGGTGTGTGCCCGTGCCATGGTCTGCCTCAGGTGGACCTCTTGCTCAGGAAGTCGAAGATCGTCCGCGAGGGTGAGCGCGCTCTCTCGATCCGTGCCCAGGAGGACCGGGGCCGGGCGTGGGCCGGTGAGAACGGGTACTGCGTGCGGAAGGTGTGGCGGGAGAACCTGTCTGCCTGGTCGGATGTTCAGCGGCCCCGGTATGACGCTGCCATGGCGGCGGTGCTGGACGGAGAGGTACCCGCGCTCTGGGTATATGCACTCGACCGGTTCTCCCGCAAGGGCGCCGAAGCGGTCGTACCGATCCTCGGTAAGGCCCGTGTGATTTTCGACTATGAGCGCCTGGACAGCATGGATGAGCGGGACCGGCGGTGGATCATCGACCGGGCCGAGAACGCGCGGGAGTATTCCACACGCCTGAGCTACAACGTGCGCAGCACGAAAGCCAAGCAGCGCAATGAGGGTAAGTGGCTGTCCAAGGCTCCGTTCGGCCTGGTCGCCGACCCGCAGACCCGGAAGCTGATACCCGACACCACCCCGTACATGTGCGTGGTCGCCGAACGGCGCGAGGTCACCCCGTGGGAAATCATCCGGCGGGTGTTCAAGGAGATCAGCGAGGGTGTCTCGTCGCGCGCGTTGTGCCGCAAGTTCAACGGGGAGGGTTTGCGTACCGGTACCGGTGTGCTGTGGCGGGCGGACGCGATCAGGGCCATCATCGTCCACCCCGTGTACGAGGGGTGGCTCACGCACTCGCCCGGGGGCAAGAACCAGAAAGCCCGCGTGCCGTATCTGAATGAGCGGGGCGAGCGGGTGCGGGTGGTCACGGCCGACGTGCTGCCGCAGATGATCCCCGCCGATCTCGCCGCCCGCGCGCGCCGTGTCCTGTCCGGCAACCAGACGATCAGCCTGATACCCGGCAAGGGCCGCGCCACCCATGCGCTCACCGGGCGGATGCGGTGCGCCACGTGTGGGAGCGCCATGATCCTCGGCGGACCCTCGTACACGTGCTCACGGCGCGGTGACGGCCCCGCAGCGTGCCCCAGTCCCGCGACCGTCACCCGCAAAGCGATCGAACAGTACGCGGTCCAGTCGTGGTCCACACGGCTCCATGCCGCTGACGATCACGACCCGCTGCTGATCGCCGTGGCCGAACGGTGGCAGGCACTCAAGCGTCCGAAGGAGACACAGGAAATCCAGGACGCACGGGCCGAACTGAAAGCCGCGAACGCCCAACTCGACAAGTTCATGACCGATGACGCGACCGACTTCTACACGGGCCGTTCAGCACGCTTCCGCATCCCCCACAAAGTCGCTGCGGAGGCCCGCGTCGACACGGCGGAAGCACGGCTGACAGAGCTGGTCGGCGAGAGCGGCAGCGCAGACATCACGTTCCTGATCGAGGGACAGGGTGAGGAAGCGTGGCACGCCGCCGACCCCGTGATGAAACGCGATCTCATCGGGCTCGCCATCGACACCGTGACCGTCACCCGGGCACCGGGGAAGGGCTGCCGCTTCAACGGCGACGCACGCGTGTCCATCACATGGGCCACCCCGGAGAATGCGGAGCCCGACTCAGACGACTACGACCGGGCGGCATAGCGCCGATACGATCGCCCGTAGTCCGTGCCGACATGGGTGCACGGGTCAGGTGCGGTCCCCGGTGACGGGGCGCAGTACGGCCGTGCCGCCCTTACAGCCCCGGTTGGTCCCCGCGATCGTCCGGGGCTTTCACATGCCCGCACAGGGGCCCTCGGAGTGTCCCCGGACCCCGCTCGCCGGCCCGTGGGGGCGAGGCAGCCCGACCAGCGAGGGGCAAGGGTGTCGAGGGTGACGACTTTGACTCTTTTTCAGGTTTGTATAGAAAACCCTAAGGAAAACTGAGATCGCCGTTTACCCGTCACCCCGTCACCCCCGGGGAATCTGCTGGTCCCTACTACTCCCACACCAGAGAGTGAGTACGACCCGCCAACCCGGCCCCAGAAGCGGTGCGGGAATCTGCTGGTCCCTACTACTCCTACACAGAGACACGGGTTTACTGCACACCCGCCCTACAGAGAGACACGGTGGTCTGAGCATCCCAGCCTTGCCGTTGCACCACGCACCCAACCGGGTCGGCCTGGAGAGCGCCGACGGCTTCCCGGTCGCACGGGGCTGTTCCTGATGACACTCGCCGGTCCGACCGGTCTGAAGCTCCACAGCGGGAGGGGTCGGCGGGCCGAGGGATGACGGGATGACGTTTTGGTACTTGTTTTTGATTACACAAAAAAATAGGGAGAAACCACAGAAGCACCTTCGTTCGTCATCCCGCCACGGTCGGGGTGGGGCGGGTCATCAGCGGCCCCTACAGAACCCCGGGGCCGCAACGGTTCTCCGGTACAGGGCCCTGGTCATTACCGGCCCCTACAACGTATCGAGACCGGAATTACCGCACGGTGGTCCGAGTGCCCGGTTCTCGACACCAGCTCTGTCCGCGCAGCACGCACCCAACCGGGTGGCCGCAGTGGTCATGGGGCAGAGCCTGAGCGACTTCATGAGCCACGTAGCTTTCCCATGGGCTGTGAGCGTTCTTGATCCTTTCGAACACTAGGAGGTGATCCCTTGCCCCGTAGGCCCCGCCGACCGTGCACTATCCCCGGGTGCCCGGAGTTGCCCCCCCGGGGTGGTCGGTGCCCCGCTCATGAGCGTGAGGCAACACGGCTCCGGGAGACACCGGGAACGAGTGCGTACGGGCCGCAGTGGCCCGGGGTCCGCAGGAGATACCTGTACGCGAACCCGTGGTGCGTGCTCTGCGGTACCGCTGCGACCGTGGCCGACCATCACCCGGTGAGCCGGCGAGAGCTGGTGGCACGGGGCAAGTCGAACCCGGACGCACCGAAGCATCTACGGCCCTTGTGCACGGTGTGCCACAACCGCGAGACGGCTCGGCATCAGCCCGGTGGGTTCGCCGCTGAACGGCGCTCTCAGCGTGAGGCAAACGAGGTTCCGCCGTTCTGACGCGGTGCCCCCGGGCGGGGTCCCCCTGCCCCTCCCGAGACCGCACGGCAGGGAGGCAAAGAACTCGCGTCGGAGCTGACGCCGTTTTTGGCGACCCCGAAAGATCAGAAAGCGAGGCTGAATGGCCGACAGATACAGACCCAAACCCGCTATCCAGCGTGCACGCGAAGGAAACCCGCCGAAAGGGATCATCACCGAAGGGGTGGTTGTTCCCCGCGCGATCCTCGCTGAACCGAACTGGGTTGAGGTCTTCCGATTCTCGCCCGACCCCGATGTTGAATCGGCAAACGTCCGATGCCGGGATGTTGCCTCGCAGGAGTGACGGCGCATCGTTCCTGTGCTCGAAGTGGCGGCCGGTATCGGCGACGTGAACCACACCACCGTGAAAGATCTCTGTGTCTGCGTCGCGCGCATCGACCAGGCGGAGCGGGACCTTTCCGAGCGTGGACTGATGGTGACCGCTGAACGCGGAACGGTGAAAAACGGGGCCGCGACCATCGCAGCGCAATACCGCACACAACTGGCCCGCTACATCAGGGAACTAGGACTGTCGCCGAGTTCCCGGGCCGCCATCACCGTGCCGGAATTCGATGACGATGATGACGTCTTCGACTAAATGGGCAGTGAAACCAATTGAAGGGAATCCGACTATGGCCGTAACTCTTATTGAATCCGCCAAGCTCACGCAGGACGAATTGCAGAGAGGAGTGATTGAGACATTTATTCAGGAGTCCCCGATTCTTGACCGACTCCCGCTGATTGGTTTCGAAGGATCCGCCTATGCCTACGGCGAGGAGTCCACACTCCCCGGAGTATCCTTCCGCGCAGTGAATGAGCCTTACCCGGAGAGTACAGGTACGGTGAATCAGCGCATCGAGACGCTTGCGATTCTCGGTGGAGATTCCGATGTGGACCGCTTCATTGTCAAGACGCGCGGGAACTTGAACGATCAGCGCGCGATTCATTCGGCGATGAAAATCAAGGCTGCCTCAATCCATTTCTCTGACCAGTTCTTCAATGGTGACACACTGGTCAATTCGAAGGGATTCGACGGTCTCCGAAAGCGCCTCACCGGCCGTCAGGTCATCGAAGCGAACGGGGTGGGCCCCATCGCGAACGGTCATCAATTCTTTGACGCGCTGGACAAGTTGGCCGCTTCGGTACGTGGCATCAACGGCTCGAATGGCGCGCTCTACATGAATACCCAGCTTATCGCCGCGATCCGTTCCGGCTTCAGGCGTCTGGGTGGTAGCGAATTGCTCATGAGTGAAATTCTGGGCAAGTCTACGACTCTCTGGAACGGTATTCCACTGCTTGACGCCGGACAGAAACTGGACGGCACCGACGTGCTGCCACTCGCCACAGGTTCCAACGGGAAGGAAACCGGAGAAATTTACGCGGTGCGCTTCGGGAACTCGGAAGCGGACGCTGCTGTCTCCGGCCTCACGAACGGTGGAATCCAGGCAACCGACCTCCGCGAGGCGCACGACAAGCCCGTCTACCGAACCCGCATCGAGTTCTATTGCGGTATCGCCATATTCGGCGGAAGGGCCGCTGCCTGCCTGAGGGGCGTACTGAACGGCTGACACAGGATCACAGAACCCCCGCGCTCGTCACTCAAATTGGGTGGCGGGTGCGGGCATTTTCGATTTCGGGCCCAAGTATGAATACACGCATACACGCTCGACCATCTCACACTGGAGTTCCGCGCTCCCAGATCTCCTCGGCGCTACTCACGAACTGATCATACAAACCGCGTTCACCCATTCGCCTCAAATGAAACATCGGAGAGTCATGGCCGACAACCGATGCCAGATGTGGAGTCACAAGCGCTTCTGCATCCATGCGGAAAACGCTGAGAGAAACGTGGTTCGTAGCGTCTTGATCCGCGCAGTAGCGTGCTTCAATCTGAGGGATTTCGGCCAGCTTTCGAAGGTTCCCCAACGTGATCTTAATCCGCGTGGACACGGGGAATGAGCTGTCTTCCACTTCCTCCCTCATTCGCGTAATAGGGCTTTCCGGATTTCCAACCAGAAATCGGATTCGACATCCGGAGCGAGCTTTATGCTGCAACGTTTCGGAGAGTTTCGGTTGCTCGGTCCAAAGGAAGTAGTTCGTGTATCCAGCGAAGAACAGGTCATGGCGCGCGCGGTCAATAAGAGTGGTCCAAACCGAATTGGGACACGACGACCTGAAAGGGTAAGCCGAAACAATCTCGCGATCCGGGCCTGCTTTCATTGCCTGCCTTATTGATGTAGGCCAAAGCATCTCAACGGTTACCCCCAATTCTTCCGCCACCCGCACCGCCGTTCGCGTGTGCGGTTTACGTCCTTCATTTGCAACCCATCGTTCCACGGTCTCGCGCGATACCCCAACGCGGGCGCCCAGTTGGCGCGGCGTTAATCCTGCATCGCGTATAGCACGCTCAAGATCTCTATTCAAGAGTTGAACCTCCGACGTTTCGACCACTTCAACCTTAAGGGACGAGACGGCTCAGATGTCTGTGCGGCGGCACTTACCAGCCTGTGTGCAGGGCTGTTGGGTTGGCTGCGTGCGGCGGAGTAGCCGACAGAGAAGGGACTAGGGCGACGAATCATGATCAGTAAGACCCGATATCACGGCGCCGATGAGACACACATTGTCACCTGGTTACGAACACCAGCAGTTACCTGGAGCATCACGCGTACGCGGCGCATCCTGACTATCCGGGCTGGTGAGAACCGGAGACGGCCCCAGTTGCCCTTCCGTGGAGTCCTGTGGTCGCTGACACCTGAGGGTCACGGACGCCGTGCACTCCGGTCCGAGTTACGGCGGCTGGAGTCGGATCCTGAGTTCGCGTCGCGGTGGCGTGCGGAGGTGGCTGCCGGGTGGCGACAAGTCCTGTTCGAGCGCGCGTTGGACGGTCTGCTGCGTGGTCCTGGTGGGGAGGGTTCTCTGTGACCGGGCTGGCCGGGGCGGACCACGGGTACCGGTGCGACGTGATCGCCGAGGGTGTTGTGTACGGCGGTCGGGAATGTGTGCCGTTCCTTCTGGGAACGTTCACCACCATCTCGCCGAGGCTCGCACTGCGCTGGATGCGCGGGCAGGCGCTGCGGGTCGCGGACGGGCTGGATCCCGGACCCGGTTCCGCCACCAGGGCGCGGAAGGCACCAGCGGCGGGGAATCGTCCGGATGGGCCCACCCGGCTGCGTGACTGGTCCCGGGGCGCCGAGGATGTGGCCTTGCGCCTCCAACTCAAGGACGGCGTACCGGTGACGTTCACCGTGGACGACGGCCCGAACGGACGCTTCACCCTCGCTGTTTGGCCTGTGGCCATGCGGGCGGAGCCGGACCCGATACCCGCCGGCTGCCCCGCAACGGCAGGCGCGGCGCTGTGATCACACCCGCCGCACGGCCCGATGACCGGGATGCCACAAGGCGGAGCGTCGCGCTTGCACCCGCCGTGTGCGCGAAGGCGGGCTGAGGGATGCGAGGCACGTACGCCAAGCACCATCTGCATGCGGTCAGCAGAGACAGCCGGGGGTTTATCAACGGGATGGACTGCCCGCACATCCTGTGCGGACGCCCCGCGACCGTCACCGGAAACCGGATCGACGAGCACAACGATCACATGACACAGGCCCGGTGCGCCCTGTCCGGCGCCGAAGTACTCGACACGGCAGGCGACAAGCTCCGCACCGCCCGCGCATGACCACAATTTCCGTCACCGGCCGGGGACCTCCCGAGACCACCCGGTACCCATCACGGCCGGATGCCCAACCGGTGACGGACCGCCCGCCCCCGCACCGACAGCAGCGAGCAGGGTCGGGCCCCCCGGCCCCAACCGGGCCATGGGGTGCAAGGAACGGCGCGGGGACCGAATCCCCGCTGTTCGCAGAGAATGGGATCGTGTCATGACCGAACGACTGGATTTCGAGTTCACCCGGGTGGCTGCCTGCCGTGACCCGAAGGTGAACAACTGCCCGGAGGTGGCGATCAACGTGCCTGGCGTCGTCGCATTCCGCGACAGCGAGCGACCGGACACCGTCGTTACGATGACATCCGACCAGTGGACCACCCTCACTGACGCCGTGAAGGCCGGAGAGTTCGACCTGAGCGCCTGAAAGCAGGCCCGATGGAATGCCCTCGCTGTATGAACGACTGCATCACGGATCCTGAAAGCGGAGTCCGCTGGTGCGCATGGTGCGGGGATTTCATCGGGCTCAAGCCCCCCGAGTGCCGTGGTCTGTGGTGGTGGCGACAGCCGTCAACCCGCGCTCCGTACCGGCCACGGAAGCACTGAACGGGGAACGCCAAGGCTCCGCCCATCTGCCCATCCGAGGTGGGCGGGGCTACCCGTCGCCCTGGCCGCCATCCGTGGACCGGTCCCGGACGAACGAGCCCATGCCGGGAGTGGTGACGATCAGCCCTTCCTCCCGCAGTGCGGCTGTCGCCTTGCGGACTGTCGTCCGGGCCACTCCGAACTCAGTCTCCATCTGCACTTCTGAAACGAGATGCCGCGCGGGGTACTGCCCGCTGACGATGCGCTGTCTGATCACGTCCGCGATCTGCTGCCACTTGGGTCGGGTGGGATCGAACTCCATCACCATCGCAACGTATACATCGCCACACACCAGCACATAGACATACCTGTATACCCCTGTACATAGACAGGTGCCTATGTGTGCCCCTACCTTCGGAAACAACAACGCCCCGACAGACCGATTAGGCCCGGTCCATCGGGGCTCGCCGAGACAGCTTTCTGAGGAGCTGAACCGACATGCGCGACCTTATCGCGTGCGCCCTTACATGGGTGCTGAACCTCTTCCCGTGGACCCGCCGGCCCGAACCCGGACGGCACACCGCCCATTACCTCACGGCACACCCGCAGACCGAGTGCCCCGTGTCGCCGTGGTCCCGCCCGTGGGCCGGGCCGACAAAGGAACAGGCAGCCGCTCGCTTCCGGCAGGAAGCCGAAGACACCCTGAAACTCCGGGTCGTCCAGCAGCATCGCCGCCGCGCTCTCTACTACGCCACCCACGGAATCGACTACCCGTACATCGCCACCACGCGCGTGCACCAGGCACACGGGGCGGTGTCCGCATGACCTACGAATGGATGCGGGAGCACGCCCCGGAGCCGTTCAGCGCCGTGTGCGTCCACTGCGGGCAGAAGTCGTCCGGAGCCGTGGTGGTCGGCCACGTGGACCGCCCGAGCGGCCCCCCGGTGACCCTGTACGCGTGCCCCGACGATGCCGTGCGGTACGACGCAGGACCAAGCCCGTTCGACATGATCCTGTAGCCCAGACAGCAACCAGCCCCGCCCGGAACCTCTCTCCGGGCGGGGCTTTTCTATGCATACCTACTGATTTTTGAGCTACCAGAGTGTAGGGTCCACCGGGGCGGAGCCCCGGAAAGACATCCGCACCCCGGGCGCCCAGAACAACACAGGCGACGATGCGACACCGCCCCCACACCGACCCGCACCCGCGAACGAGGGCGAGCAAATTCAGCCTCGCTGGGGGTACCTCCCAGGCGAAGCCCTGGGGGAGATTGAGGCGCCGGGGCCGGGGCGGAGCCCCGGAAAAGCACCCGCACCACGGGCAAGGGCGCACAAGACTCCGCCCCGCCGGAGGCAGCCGCGCCGGGGCCGGGGCGGAGCCCCGGAAAGGCACCCGCACCCCCGGGCGAGGGCGCACAACACCCCGCCCCGCCGGAGGCAGCCGCGCTGGCTACTGGTCCGAGGAGAAGCGGACAGAGGACGGCGGCAAGTGCGCACCGCACCAGACGCGCGCCCCGTGGAGGAGCTCATTGTCCGCGCCCACCACCGCACCGTCACCGATCACCGCGCCGTCGAGGTGGACCCGGGCACCCACCCGGGCGCCCTCGCCGACGAGGGAGGCGGAGATCACCGCGCTCTCCTCGATCACCGCACCCGCGAGGATCACGCTGCCGTCGATCCGCGCGCCGGAGGCGACCGACGCGCCGGCGCCGACCACCGTGCCGCCGGAGAGCTTGGCGTCGGGGGCGACGGACGCGGAGTCGAGGACCAGCCGGTCGCCTCGGCGGCCGGGTACGGCCGGTGAGGGCGCACGGCCGAGGACGAGGTCGGCGGAGCCCCGGACGAACGCCTGGGGGGTGCCGAGGTCGAGCCAGTAGGTGGAGTCGACCATGCCCTGGAGGTGCGCCCCGGAGGCGAGCAGTTCGGGGAAGGTCTCGCGTTCGACGGAGACCGGCCGCCCGGCCGGAATCGTGTCGATGACGGAGCGGCGGAACACATACGCGCCCGCGTTGATCTGGTTGGTGACGATCTCCTCGGGCGTCTGGGGCTTCTCCAGGAAGGCCGTCACCCGCCCGTTCCCGTCCGTGGGCACCAGGCCGAAGGCGCGCGGGTCGGGGACCCGGGTGAGGTGGAGGGAGACGTCCGCGCCGGAGTCCCGGTGGGTGGCGATCAGGGCCTCGATGTCGAGGCCGGTGAGGATGTCGCCGTTGAAGACGAGGACCGGGTCCTCGGGGCCGGACCTGAGCCGGGCGGCGACGTTGCGGATGGCGCCGCCCGTGCCGAGGGGTTCCTTCTCGGTGACGTACTCCAGGCTGAGGCCGAGCGACGAGCCGTCGCCGAAGTGCGGCTCGAAGACCTCCGCCAGATAGGAGGTGGCGAGCACGATGTGCTCCACACCCGCCGCGCGTGCCCGCGCCAGCTGGTGCGTGAGGAAGGGGACTCCCGCCGCCGGCACCATCGGCTTCGGCGTGTTGACGGTGAGCGGGCGCAGCCGCGTTCCCTTGCCACCGACCAGGAGGATCGCTTCTGTCACCTTGTCGTCTCTGCTTCCTGTTGAGCCGGACCCGGCGGAGCTGGTCATTCGTTCGAGATCGGCCAGTTTATGCAGTGGAGTCGGAGTCGTGTCCCCTTCTCAGCTCCGTCCCTGCAATTTCGCCGATGCCGTGCGGGTGCTGCCGAGGGTGTTGTAAAGGCGCGTACCGGGGCAGTCGGTGAGGAATCCGTCGCGGTGTCCGGAGATGACCTGGAAGCTGACCTTCCGGCCCTTGGCGTACTTGCCGCTTCCCCCGGACGTCAGGGTGACCTTGCCTTTCGGGTTGCGCTTGAAGAGGCCGAGTTTCCAGGCGGTGAGCTTGGCGACCGCGGTCACGGCCGCCGCGGGGGGTTTGGTGGTGCTGTACGTGCCGAGAACGGCGATTCCCATGGTGTTGGTGTTGAAACCCAGGGTGTGCGCGCCCCGTACCGCCTTGGTGACCCCGCCGGCCCGGCCCTCGTAGACGTTTCCGCACTTGTCGACGGCGAAGTTGTAGCCGATGTCCCGCCAGCCACTGCTCACCACGTGGTAGCGGTAGATACTGCGCAGGACGGAGGGCGCCTGCTTACAGGTGTAGCTGTTGCCGGTGGCGCTGTGGTGGACGAAGGCGGCCTTGACCGTCGTCGAGTAGACGAAGCCCTTCTCGCGGAGCGATTCGCTGGCGCCCCAGCCCTTGCGGGTGACGATTTTCGGCCGGGGACCGATGTACGGCTTCGCGGCGGCCTGGGCGGGTACGGCCTCGGGGGCGATCGGGGCGGGCTTGGCGGCCGGTGCCTTGGGGCCGGCGACGGTTCCCATGGGGCCGGTGACGCTGAATCCCGGCACTCCGGGGGGCAGCGGGCCGGTGACGGTGCCGATTCCCGGTGCGGCGGCGGTGACGGCCGGGGCCTCGCCGGGGTCGACGAGTTCCAGCCGCAGCCCCTGGGGCAGCGGTACGGGTCCGGTGTCCGTGCCGGCCCTCACGCGCACCTCGACGCCGTTCGACGGGCCGACCCAGAGGGGGGCGGTGGAGCCGCGCGCGGCGCGGTTCTCCGCGGTGCCGGGGTCGGCGCCGTGTTCGTGGTTGTGGGTCTCGATGCTCCGCCAGCGGGACCAGGCGCCGGTGGCGATGGACCGGGTGCGGACCTGGGCGGTGCCGTGCAGTTCGGCGCGAGCGTCGTCCCAGACGACGCCGACCAGGGAGAAGGGGCTGACCCTGGGGTGGCTCAGGCGGCGTTCGGTGTCGGGTGCGGCCGAGCGGGTCATGGGGTCGGCGGGGGCCAGCGGGAGCGACCGGGTGGAGCCGGGGATGTCCGGCTCCGGTACGCGCGGCGCGGCGGCCGCGCCGGAGGTCAGGAGGGCCGGGAGTACGAGCGCGGCGGAGACCGCGACGCCGAGGGGGGAAGTCAGGTATCCACGCATGGGGAAAATCCTGGTGCCGGCACCCGGATGGCGCCTGCCGGGAAACTGACGCCGTATCGGGCCGACCGGAGGACCCCGGCACCGGAACAACGGCCCCCGCGGGCGGCGTGGCGCGTAGGGTGACGCGGGTGAACGCCAGCGACCTCACCCCTGCCGACCTGCTGCGATCCGCGCTCGCCGCGGACCCCGCGCGTCCCTTGGTCACTTTTTACGACGACGCCACCGGTGAGCGCGTCGAATTGTCCGTGGCCACCTTCGCCAATTGGGTGGCCAAGACGGCGAATCTGCTCCAGGGCGATCTCGCGGCCGGTCCGGGTGACCGGCTCGCGCTGCTGCTGCCCGCGCACTGGCAGAGCGCGGTCTGGCTGCTCGCCTGTTCCTCGGCCGGGGTGACCGCGGCGCCGGGCGGCGACCCCGCCTCGGCGGATCTGGTGGTGAGCGGCCCCGACACCCTGGAGGAGGCGCGGGCCTGCCGGGGTGAGCGGGTGGCGCTGGCCCTGCGTCCGCTGGGCGGGCGTTTCCCGCAGCCGCCCGCCGGTTTCGCGGACTACGCGGTGGAGGTGCCGTCGCAGGGTGACCGTTTCGCCCCGTACGCACCGGTCGATCCCGCCGCCCCCGCGCTGGTGGCGGGCGGTCTGGAGCTGAGCGGCGCGGAGTTGGTGGAGCGTGCCCGCTCGGACGCGGCCGGCCTGGGCCTGACCGCCGGGTCGCGGCTGCTCTCGGGGCTCGGCTACGACTCCTGGGAGGGGCTGTCGGCGGGTCTGTTCGCACCGCTCGCGGTCGGTGGTTCGGTGGTGCTGTGCCGGAACACGGATCAGCTCGGCGCCGAGGGGCTCCGCAAGCGGGTCGAGAGCGAGCGGGTCACCCACACCGTGCGGTAGCCGCCGGCGGGGCGGCCCCGGGAGGATCCCCTCCGGCCGGAAACGACCCCGCCGCCACCGCCCGCTGATATCACCGGAGAAGGCGGTGCGGCCTCGCGGGACGGCCGATGGAGTCCACCCGTGTGGCCCACAGCAGGGCCGAGCCCCCCGGCTCGGGCCCCAACTCCGGTGGATGATCGGCGAAACGCATGTTTCAACGCACAACCATGCGCGATGTTCAGCCGTCTAGTCCTGAGATCGGCGGTCCAGCGCGCCGCCGACGCCATATGAGGATGGACGCAGACGTGACCGAGAGTGCGGGGACCCCGGCCGGGCCGGACGGCCCGGACGAGGACGAGCGCGCGAACGACGCCGGGGCCGGTTCCGGTTCCGGCTCTGCGGCCGGTACCGGGCACGCACCGGACACTTCCGGCACATCAAATGTATCCGGCGGAAAAGACCCGGATGACCCGTCTTCCGGCTCCGAGAAGGAGGGGGAGAAGAGCGGGACGGCCCCGGACGCGGAAGCGGACCCGGAAACCCCCGCGGAGTCCGGCACGGAGGCGGAAACCCCCGCGGAAGCGGAGCCCGGCACCGAGCCCGACGAGGTCAAGACCGCCGCGTCCGTCACCGCCGAGCCGCACCCGGCTCCCGCCCCGGCCGCCTCCCCCGCCCCGCCCCGCCGCAAGCGCCACTGGGTGCGGTGGGCCGCGCTCGGCACCTCCGTGGTGGTGCTCGCCGCGTCGGGGGTCGCCTGGTGGGCGTACCAGAAGCTGAACGCCAACATCACGACCGACACCACCACCGCCGCCGAACTCCGCACCCATGAGCGGGAACGGCCCAGGCCCATCGTGCTGAACGCGCAGAACATCCTGCTCATCGGCTCCGACACCCGCTCGGGCAAGGGCAACCGCAAGTACGGCCGGGACGACGGCGGCAGCCAGCGTTCGGACACCACGATCCTGCTCCATGTGGCCGCGGACCGGAAAAGCGCCACCGCGATGTCCATCCCGCGCGATCTGATGGCCGAGATCCCGTCCTGCCGCGCCTCGGACGGCTCCCGCACCAGCGCACGGTTCGCCCAGTTCAACTCCGCCTTCCAGCTCGGCGGCGCCGCCTGTGCGATCCGTACCGTCGAGAAGATGACCGGGGTCCGCGTCGACCACCACATCGTGGTGGACTTCCGGGGCTTCAAGAAGATGGTGGACGCGGTCGGCGGCGTGGAGATCTGCCTCAAGAAGCCGATAGACGACCCCGACGCCAAGCTGAAGCTCCCGGCGGGCAGGCAGAAGCTCGACGGCGAGCAGGCGCTCGGCTATGTCCGGGCCCGCAAGACCCTCGGGGACGGCAGCGACACCGACCGGATGGCCCGCCAGCAGCAGTTCATGGGCGCCCTGGTGAAGAAGGTGCAGAGCAATGGCGTACTGCTCAATTTCCCCCGGCTCTACCGGCTGCTGGACGCCGCGACCAAGTCGCTGACCACCGATCCCGGGCTGGACTCGCTCCAGGACCTGACCGAGCTGGTGCGCTCGCTCGGCTCCGTGCCGACCGAGAAGGTGCAGTTCCTGACGGTGCCGAGGCAGCCGTACGCCGCCGACCGGAACCGGGACGAACTGGTGCAGCCCGATGCCGGACAGCTCTTCGCGCAACTGCGCGCGGACGATCCCATCACGGTCCTGCCGGACAGCTCCCGCGACTCCTCCGGGGAGAGCGACGAGCCCGACGGCGCCGAGCCGTCGGGGGCCGCCTCGGCGAGTCCGACCTTCCCCGGCACCAACGCGGCGGTGGGCACATGCAAGTGAAGAGGTAAAGCACTGGCCAAGGTCTGGTCCGCGCCCCATGCGGATTGGGTGGATTGCCCGGTTGTCGGCGACGTGGAATATGTCACGTGCGTCGCCGCGTCTTGAACCGGGCGGATAGTGTGACGCGATCCGGTACTCCGGCCCCGCGTCACATCACTGCGGGAATGAGATACCGAGCGCCCGTCGGGGGAGGCGCTTCGCGTGGCAGCGACGGAGGATTCAGACAACCGTGGATGCGCAGAGCCGTGGGCGGGCGGACGATGTCGACCCCGCCGACCAGTGGGTGCTCAACCCGCAGACCGGCAATTACGAATTGCGACTGGACCAACCCGCAGCGCAGCCGGGGCCATCCGTCGCCACTCCCTCCGGTGCGCGGGCCCCGGGTCCGCGCAGTGCGCCGGAGGGCCGGCGCGCGGAGACGCCGGGGCGCGATGTGCCCCCGCAGCGCTCGCGCCGTTCCGGCGGCAGGGGTACGGGCCACTCCGGCGACGCCCCCGGCGGCGGGCCGCCGCCCGCCGCGGGCCGCCGCAAGCGCAGGCCCGAGAAGAAGTCGGGCAAGAAGAAGGTCCTGATCTGGACCGGCGGTGTGCTCGGCTTCGCGCTGGTGGCCGGCTCGGTGGGCGTCTACATGGCCTACGACAAGCTGAACTCCAACCTCAACACGGTCGACGTCAAGGGCGCGGGAACCGGCGGCTTCAGCAAGGACAAGGCCGTCAACATCCTGGTCATCGGCACCGACAAGCGGACCGGCAAGGGCAATGAGAAGTACGGCGACCGCAACAGCCCCGGACATGCCGACACCACGATCCTCTTCCATGTGTCGAAGGACCGGACGAACGCCACCGCGCTCTCCATCCCCCGGGATCTGATCACCGACATTCCCGAGTGCGAGACCAGCGCGGACGGCGGCAAGACCATTCCGGGCAACCGGGGCGTGCGGTTCAACGAGAGCCTCGGCCAGCAGGGCCGCGATCCCGGCTGCACCATGCGCACGGTCAAGGAGCTGACCGGACTCACCGTGGACCACTTCATGATGGCCGACTTCAACGCCGTCAAGACGATGACCACGGCGGTCGGCGGGGTCGAGGTCTGCCTCGACAAGGACATAAACGACGTGGACTCCAAGCTCGATCTACCCAAGGGCACCCATGTGCTGGAGGGCGAGCAGGCGCTGGCCTTCGTCCGCACCCGGCACTCGGTGGGCCATGGCGGCGATCTGAGCAGGATCGAGATCCAGCAGCAGTTCCTCAGCTCGATGATCCGGAAGATGAAGTCCGGGGACACCCTGACCAGCCCCGCCAAGCTGTGGGATCTGGCGGAGGCGGCCACCAAGGCGCTCACCGTCGACACCGGCATAGGCAGCATCAACAAGCTCAAGGACCTGGCCCTGGAGCTGGCGAAGGTCAATCCGAAGAACATCACCTTCCTGACCGTGCCGGTGGTGGACAACACCGACAAGGCGACCGTGCTCCTCAATGAGAGCCAGGCCCGGCCGCTCTTCTCGATGATCCAGAACGACATCTCGCTGACCGAGGTGGAGCAGAAGGAGAAGGACGCCAAGAAGCGGCAGCAGGGGCTGCTGAAGGGCGCGCGCGCCGATGCGGCCGACATCCGGGTGAAGATCTTCAACGGCAGTGACACCCAGGGCGTCGCCCTGGCCACCCTGAACTGGCTCCAGAATCAGCAGGGCGTACCGAAGTCGAGCAATGAGGGCAACGCCCCGCAGAAGCTCCCGAAGACCACGCTGGAGTACGCGCCCAACCAGGCCGACCAGGCCCGCAAGCTGGCGGATCTGATGGGCCTGCCGGCCGCCGCGATGAAGCAGGGCACGGCCGACGCCGAGGGACTTGAGGCGATGACGCTGACCCTCGGTTCCGATTTCAAGGGCGCGGGGGTGCCCATCACCGGACCGGCGAAGGCGCCGGCCGGAGTGAAGCAGGTCGAAGCAGACAAAAAGGTATGCGCCAAGTGACCCGGCCCGGTCCGGCCGTCCGGCGTGCCTGACAGGGGGAATTGACGGTGGCACGGAACACTTCACGGGGGAGGCGGACACCGGACGGGGTCTCTGCCGGCCGCGAGCCGGACCGGCACGACGGCAGGGGCCGGCACGGCGGTACGGACCGGCACGGCGGTACGGACCGGGCGGCGGACGCGGCCCATCCGGACGACGACGCGGCACGGGTGCCCCGGCAGCGCCGGAGCCGGGGCGGCCCGCCCGGGGACGGCCCCGCGCGCGAGGGCGGCCGGGCCGCCGCGCGCACCGGCCGGCGGCGCACCAAGGGCAAGCGCAAGGTGCTGCGGTGGAGTGCCGCCGTGCTCTCGGTGCTCATACTCGGGACGGCCGGCGCCGGATATCTGTACTACGAGCATCTGAACGGCAAGCTCAAGCGGGAGGATCTGACCCTCGGCCGGAAGATGGCCGAGCACAAGCCCAACGCCAAGGGCCAGACCCCGCTCAACATCCTGGTCATCGGATCCGACGCCCGGGACTCCAAGGCGAACCAGAAGCTCGGCGGGGCGAAGGAGACCTTCGGCGGCAAACCGCTGGCCGATGTGCAGATGCTGCTCCACATCTCGGCCGACCGCTCCAACATCTCCGCGGTGAGCATGCCGCGCGACACCATGCTGAAGATCCCGGAGTGCACGGACCCGAAGACCGGGAAGGTGCACCCCGCGTCCGAGCTGGCGCAGACCAATGAGTCCCTGGGGCGCGGCGGGCCGGGGTGCACGGTCGCCACCTGGCATGAGCTCACCGGGATCACCATCGACCACTTCATGATGATCGATTTCGCCGGTGTGGTCTCCATGGCGGACGCCATCGGCGGTGTCCCGGTCTGTGTCACGGACAATGTCCACTCCCTCAACTCCAAGGGCGAGGGGTCGAACCTGAAGCTGCGGAAGGGCACGACGCCGGTCAAGGGCGAGCAGGCGCTTCAGTGGCTCCGCACCCGGTACGGCTTCGAGGACGGCACCGATCTCGCCCGCGCCCGCGGCCAGCACATGTACATGAACTCGATGGTGCGCCAGCTGCGGAAGAAGGCGACCCTCAGCAACCCCAACGAGCTGCGCAAGCTGGCGACCGCCGCGATCGACTCGCTCACCGTGGACAAGGGCATCGACCTCCCCCGGCTCTACGAGCTGGGCGAGGAGCTCAAGAATGTCCCGGCCGACCGGGTCACCATGACGACGATGCCGAATGTGTACTCCACCCGGCCGGGGCTGACCAGCAAGGTCGAGCCCATGCCGGGCAAGGCGGAGAAGGTCTTCCGGATGATCCGCGAGGACATCGCGCTGGACGGCAAGGGCAAGCCGAAGAAGAAGGCCGCCCCCAAGGTGTCGGACGACCCGGCGGCGGCGCCCGCCGAGATCGCCGTACAGGTGCGCAACGGCACGGCCGGCGACGGCGTGGCCGCCGAGCGCGGCCGGGCCGGCGCGGTCGCCGGAGTGCTTCGGGGCAAGGGCTTCGCCCAGGCCGTCGCGGACACCTCCGCCACCCCGTCGGCCAAGACGGCGATACGTTTCTCCAGTCCCGAACTGGAGGGTGACGCCCAAGCCGTGGCCACGTCCCTCGGCATTCCGTTCTCGGCCGTGAAGCAGTCCGCCGAGGTCACCGGGGTCACCCTGATCGTGGGCGCCGACTGGCGGCGGGGCGACACCTTCCCCAAGCCGCCGAAGGACGACGACACCACGCCGAAGGACGCGAACCCGCTGAACGGCGCGAGCGTCCCCTGCATGAAGGTGCAGCCCGAGTTCATCTGGTAGCCGGACCGCCCCCGGCGGACGGTACGCCGACGGGGCCCGGGAAGGTGATTCCCGGGCCCCGTCGGCGTATGGACGTCCGGAGCGGTCAGGCCGAGGCGGTCGTCACCGGCGGGCGGCGGCTGGCGATGACCTTCCGCGCCAGCGAGCGCGGGCTGGTGAGGAAGCCGAAGCCCCACGACATGTGCATGGTGGCCAGCGCCACCGGGATCCGGACCCGGGCCCTCAGCGGCAGTCCCCGGCCCGCCGGGACCGAGCCCGCCGTGATCGCCGCCAGATAACCGCCGGGGATCACCAGCGCCCAGGGGGTGACCAGGGCGCCCGCGATCAGGCCCGCCACGATCGCGCAGAGCGCGACCGGCGCGGCGAGATACCGCGGATTGATCGAGCCCCGGTGGTAGCGGGCGACCACATGACGCCAGCGGCCGTAGTCCTTGTACTGCTTGGCCAGCGCCCGCACCGAGGGCCGGGGCCGGTACTGGACCCGCAGCTCGGGCGAGAACCAGATCAGCCCGCCGGCCTCGCGGATCCGGAAATTCAGCTCCCAGTCCTGGGCGCGGATGAACTCCACGTTGTAGCCGCCCTGGAGCTCCAGCGCCTCGCGCCGGAAGACACCCAGATAGACGGTCTCGGCGGCGCCCGCCGCCCCGCCCGTGTGGAAGGCGGCGTTGCCCACGCCGATTCTGGAGGTCATCGCGGCGGCGACGGCGTGCTCCCAGTCCGTCTCGCCCTCGGCGTGCATGATGCCGCCGACATTCTGCGCGCCGGTCTCGCCCAGGAGGCGGACGGCGGTGGCGATGTAGTTCGCCGAGAGCATCCCGTGACCGTCGACGCGTACCACGATCGGGTGACGCGACGCCTTGATGGCGGCATTGAGCGCGGCGGGGGTGCGGCCGGTGGGATTGGGCACGGTGTGGACCCGGGGGTCCTCGCGCACCAGTTCGGCGGCGATCTCGTCGGTGCGGTCCGTGGACGGGCCGAGCGCGATCACCACCTCCATTTCGCCGTCGTACTCCTGATCGAGGATGTGACGGACCGAGTTGCGCAGATGCCGCTCCTCATTGAGGACCGGCATGATCACGGAGACAGGGGGCATGGCGTTCATCGGTCGCCACGTTACCGCGAATGGGGGATATGGACGCGCGGCGGCCGGTCGGCGGCACCGGCCGCCGATCGTATGGGCCTACGGTGTGCTCGTTCCCCCGTCCGCCGTACCGCTTTCCGCCGTACCTGTGTCCGCCGTACCGCCGTTCCCGTGTGCCGGCCCGCCGGCCGCCTCCGTACGCCGGCGGCGGGCGGGACATCGGGCCGGCCGCTCCCGTACCCCGTCCGTCCCTCGCCGCCCGCGGAGGTGCCCCGTCGTGTCCACGCCGCCCCGCTCCCCCCGTCCGCCCCGGCCCCGCCCCGGACCGCGGACCAGACGGCCCGTGGTCACCCGGCCCCGGTGGGGAATGCGGCTGGCGACCGGTCTCTCCGTCCTGGTGCTCGGCGCGGGCGCGATCGGCCACGCGACACTGACCAGCCTGGACACCGAGATCCGGCGGGTGGACCCGTTCAAGGACATGAAGAACCGGCCGGAGGCCGGGCACGGGACGAATCTGCTGCTCGTGGGCACCGACGGCCGGGAGCGGATCGGGCCGGAGGAGAAGCGGAAATACCGGCTCGGCGGCGCCCCCTGTCACTGCACCGACACGATCATGCTGGTGCACATCTCGCGCGACCGGGACCGGGCGAGCGTGGTGAGCCTGCCCCGCGACAGCTGGGCGGAGCTCCCGGAGCACACCGACCGCAACACCGGCGAACGGCACCGCCCGCACCCGGTGAAGCTGAACGCGGCGTACGCGGAGGGCGGCCCGGCGCTCACCGTCCGCACCGTGGAACAGATGACCGAGGTGAAGATCGATCACTATCTGGAGGTCGACTTCACCAGCTTCATGAAGACGGTGGACGCGATCGGCGGGGTGGAGATCTGCACCACCGAGCGGATGAAGGACCGCTACACCGGTCTGGATCTGCCCGCCGGCACCCATGAGCTGGACGGCGGGCAGGCGCTCCAGTACGTCCGCTCCCGCCATGTGGACGTGGCGTCCGACCTGGGCAGGATGCAGCGCCAGCAGCGATTCCTCGCCGCGCTCATCAAGAAGGCGACCAGCGGCGGGACGCTGCTCAACCCGGTGAAATTCCAGGCGGTCGGCCGGGCCATGCTCTCCTCGGTCCGGGCCGACGCGGGCTTCGGCGCGGACGAGATCCTGGCGCTCGGCCGGGCGATGCGCGGCTTCTCGGCGGCGTCCTCGGAATTCGCCTCGGTGCCGGTCGTGGCGATGGGCCCGGTCAAGGGCATCGGATCGGCGGTGAAGTGGGACGCCGAGAAGGCGCGGCGGCTCTTCCGGATGATCCGCGAGGACCGGCCGCTGGCGGCGGCCGGCCCGCGGCGGGCGAAGGCGAAGCTGGTGGAGGTCTCCCCGCAGCAGATCCGGGTGCAGGTCTACAACGGCACCGCGGAGCCCGGACTCGGCCGGAAGGTCGACGCGGCGCTGCGGGCGACCGGTTTCGACACCACCCGTGCCCCGCTGAACGCCCTGAGCGGGCCGAGCCCCCGGCCGGTGGAATCAACCCTGGTCTCGTACGACCCCCGCTGGGACCGCTCGGCCCGCTCGCTGGCGGCGGCCCTGCCCGGCTGTGTGCTGCGGCCGGTGGCGGGCCAGGGCAGGACGCTGCGGGTGACGGCGGGTACCGGATACGACGGAGTGGTGCCGGTCCGGGCCCAGGACGCCTATCAGGGGGAATTCGGCGCGGTCACCGGGGATCAGGTGACCTGCCCCTGAGCGGCCGGGCCCGGCGCCGGGGAGCGGATCAGTCCAGGCCCTCGGCGGCGCGCTTCTCGCGCAGCTCCATGATCGCGCGGCGGCGGGCCAGCCGGTGGGTGCGCCGGATCTGGGCCTCCTGGTAGCGCCGCTGGTCCCGCTCGCTCTCGGGTATCACCTGCGGTACGGGGCGGGGCGTGCCCTCACCGTCCACCGCGGCGAAGACGAGATAGGCCGAGCCGACCTGCTGGGCCGGGGTCGATTCGTTCCAGCGCTCGGCGAGCACCCGCACGCCGACCTCCATCGACGATCGCCCGGTCCAGTTGACCTGCGCCTTCACATGGACCAGATCGCCCACGCGGACCGGCTCCAGAAAGACCATCTCGTCCATGGAGGCGGTGACGGCGGGTCCGCCGGAGTGCCGGCCGGCGACCGCGCCCGCCGCGTCGTCCACCAGTTTCATGATCACGCCGCCGTGCACGGTGCCGAGGAGATTGGTGTCGCTCCCCGTCATGATGTGGCTGAGAGTGGTGCGGGAGGCGGAGGTGGGCTTTCCCGGGATCGCCGGGTCCGGCCGCTGAGGCTGATCTGTCATGCTCCCCAGCGTAGGCGGGCGCGGGCACCCGCCCCGGGTCCCGGCCCCGCCCCGGTGACCTGCCGGAGGTGCTTCCGGGGCATTGCATCAGCTTGGCAACAGGCCCGCCCCGATTCCCCACCCGCCCTGTCGGGGCGCGGGTGTGACCCGGCACACTTGCGCTCATGAACGATTGGCCCGAACGATACGGACGCGGCAGCCGGGGCTCGGAGCCCGAGGGCGCCCGCGGGATGCGTCATGTGCAGCGGCCGCCGGTTCCGCAGCAGCAGTCGCAGGGGTACGAGGACAGCTACGCCACCGCTCCGTACGACAGCGGCTACAACACCGGCCAGGTCTACGGAGCGCCCTCCGGCGGGCAGGGCGGGCAGCCGCCCCACAGCGGCCAGGGCGGCTATCCCCCGCCGCCGCCCGCGGGCCCGCCGCGCGGGGCGCCCGACTGGCGCCGCCGGATAAAGATCGGTTCGATCGTGCTGGTGGGGGCGCTGCTGGTGACCTCCGTATCCACCTATTTCTGGGCCGACGGCAAGGTCCGGCGCGAGGTCGATCTCTCCAAGGTGATCGAGCGGCCCGGCGAGGACGACTGCACCACCTATCTGATCGTCGGCTCCGACAGCCGCGAGGGCATGTCCTCCGACGAGAAGAAGCGGCTGCGCACCGGCTCCGCCGAGGGCAAGCGCACCGACTCGATGATGATCCTCGCCGACTGCTCCGGCGGGACCACGATGATCTCGCTGCCGCGCGACTCGGATGTGGAGATCCCCTCCTTCAAGGGCTCGGAGTCCGGGAAGCTCTTCCCGGCCGCCGGCCGCCGGGTGAAGCTCAACGCGGCGTACGCGGAGGACGGCCCCGAGCTGCTGGTGCGCACCGTCGAGCACAACACGCATCTGCGGATCGACCACTACGCGGAGATCGGCTTCGCCGGCTTCGCGAGCATCGTGGACGCCATCGGCGGCGTGGAGATGGACATCCCCAAGGCGTTCAAGGACAAGAAGTCGGGTGCCGACTTCACCGCGGGCAAGCAGACCCTCGACGGCGAGCAGGCGCTGGCGTTCGTCCGGACCCGGTACGCCTTCGGCGAGGGCGACCTCGCCCGCACCAAGAACCAGCAGAAGTTCCTCTCGGCGCTGGCGAGCCAGACGGCGACGCCGGGCACGGTGCTCAATCCCTTCAAGCTCTATCCGGTGATGGGCGCGGGGCTGGACACCCTGATCGTGGACAAGGACATGTCCCTGTGGGATCTGAGCCAGATGTTCTTCGCCATGAAGGGGGTCACCGGCGGTGACGGGAAGTCGATGAACATCCCGATCTCGGGCAGCCGGGGCGGCAATCTGGTCTGGGACAAGACGAAGGTCGCGGAGATCGTGAAGCAGATCCGCAATGACGAGAAGGTGACGGTGCCGGGCAACTGACCCGCCCCGGACCCACGAGGCGACGGGCCCGCCCCCTCCTTTGTCACGGAGGGGGCGGGCCCGTCGTTTCTGCCCGGCTACGGCAGATTGCGCGCCATCACGATCCGCTGGATCTGGTTGGTGCCCTCGTAGATCTGGGTGATCTTGGCGTCGCGCATCATGCGCTCCACCGGGTAGTCGCGGGTGTAGCCGTAGCCGCCGAGGAGCTGTACGGCGTCGGTGGTGACCTCCATCGCCACATCGGAGGCGAAGCACTTGGCCGCCGCTCCGAAGAAGGTCAGATCGCCCTCGACCCGCTCCGACTTCGCGGCGGCGGCGTAGGTGAGCTGGCGGGCCGCCTCCAGCTTCATCGCCATGTCGGCGAGCATGAACTGCACGCCCTGGAAGTCCGCGACCGGCTTGCCGAACTGCTTGCGCTCCCGGACATACCCCTTGGCGTAGTCCAGCGCGCCCTGGGCGATGCCGATGGCCTGGGCGGCGATGGTGATCCGGGTGTGGTCCAGGGTCTTCATGGCGGTGGCGAAGCCGGTGCCCTCCGCGCCGATCATGCGGTCGGCGGGGATGCGGACCCGGTCGAGGTAGACCTCGCGGGTCGGGGAGCCCTTGACGCCGAGCTTCTTCTCCGGGGCGCCGAAGGAGACGCCCTCATCGGACTTCTCCACCACGAAGGCGGAGATCCCCCTGGTGCGCTTCTCCGGGTCGGTGACGGCGAGCACGGTGTAGTACTCGGAGACCCCGGCGTTGGTGATCCACCGCTTCACGCCGTTGAGGATCCAGTGGTCGCCGTCGCGCACGGCCCTGGTCCTCATGCCGGCCGCGTCCGAGCCCGCGTCCGGCTCGGAGAGGCAGTACGAGAACATCGCGTCGCCCTGGGCGAGCGGGCCCAGATACTTCCGCTTCAGCTCCTCGGAGCCGGAGAGGATCACCGGGAGCGAGCCGAGCTTGTTGACGGCCGGGATCAGGGAGGAGGAGGCGCAGACCCGGGCGACCTCCTCGATCACGATCACGGTGGCGAGCGCGTCGGCGCCCGCGCCGCCGTAGGACTCGGGGACATGGACGGCGTGCAGATCGCCGGCGACCAGGGCGTCCAGCGCCTCCTGCGGGAAGCGGGCCTCCTCGTCGACCGCGGCGGCGAACGGAGCGATCTTCGCCTCGGAGAGGGAGCGGACCACGTCGCGGAGCGCGTCGTGCTCCTCGGACAGGCGGTACAGATCAAATCCCGCGTTACCGGGATTTCCGGACTTTCCGGCCACGTTCTCACTCCCCAAGTGTGCTAACTACCGTTAAGTAACCAACTGTAGAGGGCGGATCGCTCCGAGGTATACGTGAGCTTGGCGACAGCGGTAAACGTGCCCCGCCGAGGGCCCGGATATGCTCGTCGGGCCTCTCCCCTGACCTCACTGGAGCACCGTATGGCCCTCAGGATCACCGTGATCGGCACCGGCTACCTCGGCGCGACCCATGCAGCGGCCATGGCGGAGCTCGGGTTCGAGGTGCTGGGACTCGATGTCGTGCCCGAGAAGATCGAGACGCTCTCGGCGGGCCGGGTGCCGATGTACGAGCCGGGCCTGGAGGAACTGCTGGCGAAGCATGTCGCGGGGATCGAGGGGTCCAGCGGACGGCTGCGCTTCACCACCTCCTGGGAGGAGGTCGCGGAGTTCGGCGATGTCCACTTCGTCTGTGTGAACACCCCGCAGAAGCACGGCGAGTACGCCTGTGACATGTCCTTCGTCGACGCCGCCTTCGGCTCGCTGGCCCCGCTGCTGACCCGCCCGGCGCTGGTCGTCGGCAAGTCGACGGTCCCGGTGGGCAGCGCGGCCCGGCTGGCCCGGCTGCTCGACGAGGAGGCGCCCGGCGAGGTCGAGCTGGCCTGGAATCCGGAGTTCCTGCGCGAGGGCTTCGCCGTGGGCGACACCCTGCACCCCGACCGGATCGTGGTGGGTGTGGCGAGCGAGCGGGCCGAGAAGGTGCTCCGCGAGGTCTACGCGACCCCGATCGCGGAAGGGTCGCCCTTCGTGGTGACCGACTTCCCGACGGCGGAGCTGGTGAAGACCTCCGCGAACTCCTTCCTCGCCACCAAGATCTCCTTCATCAACGCCATGGCCGAGGTCTGCGAGGCCGCCGACGGCGATGTGGTGAAGCTGGCGGAGGCGATCGGCCACGACGAGCGGATCGGCTCGAAGTTCCTGCGCGCCGGCATCGGCTTCGGCGGCGGCTGTCTGCCGAAGGACATCCGCGCCTTCATGGCCCGCGCCGGCGAGCTGGGCGCCGACCAGGCGCTGACCTTTCTGCGCGAGGTCGACTCGATCAACATGCGCCGCCGCGGCCACATGGTCGAGCTGGCCCGGGAGGCCGTGGGCGGCACCTCCTTCCTCGGCAAGCGGGTCGCGGTGCTGGGCGCCACCTTCAAGCCGGACTCCGACGACGTGCGGGACTCCCCCGCGCTCAATGTCGCCGGCCAGATCCACCTCCAGGGCGGCCAGGTCACCGTCCACGACCCCAAGGGCATCGAGAACGCCCGCAGGCTCTTCCCCACGCTGGCGTACGCCGAGACGGCCCTGGAGACGGTCCGGGGCGCCGATGTGGTGCTCCATCTGACCGAGTGGCGCGAATACCGCGAGCTGGACCCGGCGGAGCTGGGCGGGGTCGTCTCCCACCGCATAGTGCTGGACGGCCGGAACGCGCTGGACCCGGCGAAGTGGCGCGAGGCGGGCTGGACGTTCCGGGCGATGGGGCGGCCGAGGGCGTAGGGCTTCGGGGGCGGGGCGCGGGCCGGACGGCGGCGCGCACCCCGCCCCGCCGGTTCAGCCGTCGAGCTCGGCCAGGGTCGCGTTCGACGGGCCGCGCCGGGCACGCTCATCGTTCGCGACCGATTCGGCGTCGCGGAGCACCCGTACCGCGTTGGACCAGGTGAGCTTGGCCAGATCGGCCTCCGACCAGCCGCGGTGGAGCAGTTCGGCGATCAGGTTGGGATAGCCCGCCACATCCTCCAGCCCCGCCGGGGTGAAGGCGGTGCCGTCGAAGTCGCCGCCGATGCCGATGTGATCGACGCCCGCGACCTCCCGCATGTGGTCGAGATGGTCGGCGACCGTGGCCGCGGTGGCGATCGGACGCGGATTCGCCTCCTCGAAGGCGGCGTGCAGCTTCATCGCCTCCGGGGAGAGATCCAGGTGGTGGAAGCCGTGCCGGCGCAGATTCTCGTCCGCCGCCATGGTCCACTGGACCGCTTCCGGGAGGATGAACTTCGGCACGAAGGTGGCCATCGCGACTCCGCCGTTGGCGGGCAGCGACGCCAGGACGTCGTCCGGGATATTACGGACGTGATCGCAGACCGCCCGCGCCGAGGAGTGCGAGAAGATCACCGGGGCGCTGCTCGCCGCGATGGCGTCGCGCATGGTGGACGGCGCGACATGGGAGAGGTCGACCAGCATGCCGAGCCGGTTCATCTCCCGTACGACCTCGCGGCCGAAGGCCGTCAGACCGCCGGCGCTCGGCTCGTCGGTCGCCGAGTCGGCCCAGGGGACGTTGTCGTTGTGGGTGAGCGTCATATAGCGCACCCCCAGCTCGTACAGGGCCCGCAGGGTCGCCAGTGAGCTGTTGATGGAGTGGCCGCCCTCGGCCCCCATCAGCGAGGCGATCCGGCCCTCGGCGCGGGCCGCCTCCATGTCGTCGGCGGTCAGGGCCGGCGCCAGCTCGGCGGGGTAGCGGGCCAGCAGCTGGCGCACTCCGTCGATCTGCTCCAGGGTCGCGCTGACCGCGTCGTCGCCGGCCATTCCGCAGCGTACGTAGACGGACCAGAACTGCGCGCCGACCCCGCCCGCGCGCAGCCGGGGGAGGTCGGTGTGGAGCCGTCCGCTCTGGTCGCCGGAGACATCGAGGCGGTCCAGGTCGTAGCGGACGTTCTCGCGCAGGGCCCAGGGAAGGTCGTTGTGGCCGTCGACCACGGGGTGGGCGGCGAGGATTTCCCTCGCCCGGTCCAGATGCCGGGAAGCAGATTCCATGGCGGGTTACTTCCCGAAGCCGAAGGAGCCCGCACCCTCGACCTTGGCCCGAAGCCGCTTGCCCTTGTCCGTCGCCTGCTCATTGAGCTCATGCTGGAACTCGCGCATCCGGTTCAGCAGCTCCGGATCCCGGGTCGCCAGAATGCGGGCCGCCAGCAGACCGGCGTTGCGGGCACCCGCCACCGAGACCGTCGCCACCGGCACACCGGCCGGCATCTGGACGATGGAGAGCAGCGAGTCCATGCCGTCCAGATACTTCAGCGGCACCGGGACACCGATCACCGGCAGCGGGGTGACGGAGGCGAGCATGCCCGGCAGATGGGCGGCCCCGCCGGCGCCGGCGATGATCGCCCTGAGGCCGCGCCCGTCCGCGCTCTCCCCGTACGCGATCATCTCGCGCGGCATCCGGTGCGCGGAGACCACATCGACCTCGAAGGGGATCTCGAACTCGGCGAGGGCCTGCGCGGCGGCCTCCATCACCGGCCAGTCGGAGTCGGAACCCATGACAATGCCAACAAGCGGGGTGGTGCTGGTCATTCGGTGATCGTCCCTCTGAGGTAGTCGGCCGCGTGGCGGGCGCGCTCACGGACATCCGCGAGATCATCACCATAGGTGTTGACATGACCCACCTTGCGGCCCGGTTTCACGTCCTTGCCGTACATATGGATCTTCAACTGCGGGTCCCGTGCCATGCAATGCAGATACGCCGCGTACATGTCGGGATAATCGCCGCCCAGCACATTGCACATGACCGTCCACGGCGCCCGCGGGCGGGGATCGCCGAGCGGGAGGTCCAGCACCGCCCGCACATGGTTGGCGAACTGCGAGGTGATCGCGCCGTCCTGGGTCCAGTGACCGGAGTTGTGCGGGCGCATCGCCAGCTCATTGACGAGGATCCGGCCGTCGGCGGTCTCGAAGAGCTCCACGGCGAGATGGCCGACCACGCCCAGCTCGGCCGCGATCCGCAGGGCGAGCTGCTGGGCGGCGCCCGCCGCCGCCTCGTCCAGACCGGGGGCCGGCGCGATCACCGTGTCGCAGACGCCGTCGACCTGGCGGGACTCCACCACGGGGTAGGCGACGGCCTGGCCGTGCGGGGAGCGCACGATGTTCGCCGCCAGCTCGCGGACGAACTCCACCTTCTCCTCGGCGAGGACCGGCACACCCGCGCGGAACGGCTCCGCCGCGTCCGCCTCGGAGCGGACGAACCACACGCCCTTGCCGTCGTAACCGCCGCGCACGGTCTTGAGGATGACCGGGAAGCCCCCGGCCTCCTCGGCGAACGCCGTCACATCGGCCGGGTCGCTCACCAGCCGGTGCCTCGGGCAGGGGGCGCCGAGCTCGGTCAGCCGGGCCCGCATCACCCCCTTGTCCTGCGCGTGGATCAGCGCGTCCGGCCCCGGGCGGACGGGAATGCCGTCCGCCTCCAGGGCGCGCAGATGCTCGACGGGGACATGCTCGTGATCGAAAGTGATCACATCGCACCCCCGCGCGAACGCACGCAGCGTGTCCAGATCGCGATAGTCCCCGATCACGACATCGCTCACCACTTGGGCGGCGGAGTCCTGGGGAGTGTCGCTGAGGAGCTTGAAACGAATGCCGAGGGGGATGCCCGCCTCGTGGGTCATACGGGCGAGCTGACCGCCGCCGACCATGCCGACTACCGGGAACGTCACGCTCCCAGGGTATCGGGCGCGCGCCCGGAGGCCCTTCCCGGGCGGGCCGGGGCGCCGTACGGGACCGGCCGGGGCCGCTCCGGCTCGCCACACCATCACCGCCGTCCCCGGGCAAGGGGGCGTACCGCTGGTTAGCATGGCTGGGTTGCCGATGCCGATCTGATGGGGCTGGACTCTCACTATGAGTGAACGAGGCGGAGCGCTGCGCGGGCAGCTCGACCAGCTCATGCGCGAAGTCGCCAAGTTCGGGGCGGTGGGAGGCGCGGGTGTGATCGTCAACCTCGCCGTCTTCAATGTCGTGCGCGCCACCACCGAGCTGCCCGTGGTGCGGGCCTCCCTGGTGGCCAACGCCGTCGCCATCCTCTTCAACTACCTCGGTTACCGCTACTTCACCTACCGTGACCGCGACAAGAGCGGGCGGACCCGGGAGCTCTCGCTCTTCCTGCTCTTCAGCGTGGTCGGCATGGTGATCGAGAACGGCATCCTGTACGCGGCGACCTACGGCTTCGGCTGGGACAGCACGCTCCAGAGCAACTTCTTCAAGTTCTTCGGCATCGGCGTCGCGACGCTCTTCCGTTTCTGGTCCTACCGGACATGGGTCTTCCGCGCGATGCCCGCGCGGGAGGCCGTACAGACCGCGGAATCGTTCCTGGCGCAGGACGAGAAGGGTGTACGCGCACCCCGGCCGGACGCGGTGGGTCCGCGGCACTGACCATCCCGGCTACCGGACCGTCGGCGGTTCCTCCCGGCGCTCGCGCGCGGCGCGGCTCAGGAAGAGCGCGAACACCGGGGGGTGCTGCTGGAGCAGCTCCAGCCGGCCGCCGTCCGCCTCGGCCAGATCCCGGGCCACGGCCAGGCCGATACCGGTGGAATTGCGCCCGCTGATGCTCCGCTCGAAGATCCGCGCGCCGAGATCGGCGGGCACTCCGGGGCCCTCGTCGGTCACCTCGATCACCGCCTGATTGCCGGTGACCCGGGTGCGGACCGCGACGGTGCCGCCGCCGTGCATCAGCGAGTTCTCGATCAGCGCGGCCAGCACCTGGGCGACCGCGCCCGGGGTGCCGACCGCCCGCATCCCCTGCCGCCCGGACGCCACGAGCGCCCGGCCGTGGCTGCGGTAGGCGGTCCGCCACTCCGCCATCTGCTGCTTCACCACCTCGTCCAGGTCGAAGACGATCGCGGAGCCGGTGCGCGGATCGCGTGAATTGGTGAGCAGCCGCTCCACCACGTCGGTGAGCCGCTCGACCTGGGCCAGCGCGATGTTCGCCTCCTCCTTCACCGTCTCCGGGTCGTCGGTCGCGCAGATCTCCTCCAGCCGCATGGAGAGCGCGGTCAGCGGGGTGCGGAGCTGGTGCGAGGCGTCGGCGGCGAGCCGCCGCTCGGCGGTGAGCATCCGCGCGACCCGGTCCGCGCTGGCGTCCAGCACATCGGCCACCCGGTCCAGCTCGGGCACGCCGTAGCGGCGGTGGCGGGGCCGGGGGTCGCCCGAGCCGAGCCGCTCGGCGGTCTCGGCGAGATCGGTGAGCGGCGACCCGAGCCGGTTCGCCTGCCGGACGGCGAGCAGCACGGCGGCGATGACCGCGATGACCGCGACGCCGCCGATGATCAGCAGGCTCTCCCCGACCTCCCGGGTGATCAGGGAGCCCGGCTCCTCGACCACCACGGTCACCTGCGCCTTCCCGGTGGCCTCCCCCTTGATCGCGCCACTGCCCGGCCGCTTGCCGATCTCGATGGGCTGCCGCCCCGGGATCTCGATCCGCGCGTACTGGGGGCCGCCGCCGTTGTGCTCGGCGAGCTTCTCGGCGGTGATCGCCTCGCCGTTGCCGAGCAGGACCTCCACGGAGCTGGCGAGCTGTACGGCGCTGGCCTTGACGGTCTCCTCGGCGCTCTGGGTGATGGTGCGGGTCTCGACGATGACGAGGGACACGCCGAAGACGGCGATGACGACCAGGACGACGGCGAGAGTGGAGTTGATGAGTCGTCGACGCACGTGCCCTCCGGGCGGGGGTGGGGTTTCCGGCGCGCCGAGCCTATGCGGGTCGGGGCACCTGCGGGCGCCCTTGCCCGTGGTGCGGGTGTCTTTCCGGGGCTCCGCCCCGGCCCCCGCGCCAGGGTGACCAGAAACCCCGCCCCGTCAGCTTTTTTCGAAGCGGAAACCAACACCCCGCACCGTCGCGATATACCGCGGGTTCGCCGCGTCATCCCCCAACTTCTTCCGCAGCCAGGAAATGTGCATGTCCAGCGTCTTCGTCGAGGACCACCACGTCGTGTCCCACACCTCCCGCATCAGCTGATCGCGGGTGACCACCCGCCCCGCGTCCCTGACCAGCACCCGCAGCAGGTCGAATTCCTTCGCCGTGAGCTGGAGCTCCTCCTCGCCCATCCAGGCGCGGTGGGATTCCACGTCGATGCGGACGCCGTGTGTCGCCGGCGCGGGCGCGGGCTCGGTCGCGCCGCGGCGGAGGAGGGCGCGGACGCGGGCGAGGAGCTCCGCGAGGCGGAAGGGCTTGGTGACGTAGTCGTCCGCGCCGGCGTCCAGGCCGACCACCGTGTCGACCTCGTCGGCGCGGGCGGTGAGGACGAGGATCGGGACGGTGTGCCCCTCCGCGCGGAGGCGTCTCGCGACTTCGAGGCCGTCCATGCCGGGGAGGCCGAGATCGAGTACGACCAGATCGACGCCGCCCGCGAGACCCGCGTCGAGCGCGGCCGGGCCGTCCTCGCGCACCTCGACCTCGTACCCTTCCCGGCGCAGCGCGCGGGCGAGCGGTTCGGAGATGGATGCGTCGTCCTCGGCGAGCAGTACACGCGTCATGCAGTGATGGTAGTCCGCGAGAGGTAGGCATCGGGGCGTGATCCACAAGCCCTGCGGGTCCCACAGTCAAAGAGGCGTACGACCTTCGATTCAGGGCACGCGGTTCCCTGGCTGCCTGTGATCCATATCTCAAGTCCTTCCATATCCGACAGTGTCATGTCGTATGGTGTCGAGTACGCCTGTAGCACTACACGGAGACCTTTGGCCTGCCGCGCATGCGATGAGCAGTGAGAGCAGCAGCGGTGGCGTGCCAGGGGTCTCTTGTGTGTGCGGGGCCGGAGCGTCCGGTCCCCCCATCGACAGTGAATGACCTGTGGGCCGGGCCCCGGACGCGATGAAGCGGCCGGGGCGTGGATCCCGGTGCGGTCTTGTTCCCTCGTCCCGGCAGTGCCGGGACGGGCCTCCCGGGCGTGAGGTGGGGCAGTTCCCGCGCCGGTGCCGGTCACCCCCACCGGGCGCTCAACCGCTCATCACGCGGTGCGTCCCGACAAGCAAGGATCGACCATGGCGTCAAGCCTGACGAAGGACTCCACGGGCCGCCCGGCCGGTGAGAGGACCTTCTTCGGCCACCCCAGCGGACTGGCCTTCCTCTTCATGACCGAGATGTGGGAGCGGTACAGCTTCTACGGCATGCGGGCCCTGCTGGTCCTGTACTTGTCCACGGAAGTGGCCAAGGGCGGGCTCGGCATCGATTACGCGACGGCGGTGGCGATCTACTCGGTCTACAACGCCATGGTCTATCTGCTCGCCCTTCCGGGCGGATGGCTCGGCGACCGGGTGTGGGGCGCGCGCAAGGCGACCGCGATAGCCGGCGTGATCATCATGGCCGGCCACTTCATGCTCGCCGTTCCGGCGGACTGGATGTTCTTCATCGGTCTGGCGGTCGTGGCGGCGGGTTCGGGTCTGCTGAAGGCCAACATCTCCACGATGGTGGGCCAGCTCTACAAGGACCCGAACGACCCGCGCCGCGACGGCGGCTTCACGGTCTTCTACATGGGCATCAACATCGGCGCCTTCGCGGCTCCGCTGACGATCGGCACCGTGGGCCAGCAGGTCGACTGGCATCTGGCCTTCGCGATGTCCGGTGTCGGCATGGCGATCGGTCTGCTCTTCTTCTTCCTGGGCTTCCGCCACCTGAGCGAGGAGTCCAGCAAGGTCCACACCCCGCTGCCCGCCGCCGAGCGCGACGCGCTGATCCGCAAGGCTCTGTTCTGGCTGGCCGTCACCGGTGTCGCGTACGCGATCGTCGGCCTGTCGGGTGTGTTCACCAAGCAGTGGGTGCTGACGCCGCTGTCGATCCTCGGTGTGGCGGTGCCGGCCTGGTACCTGTTCAAGATCCGCCGGGACAAGGACCTGACGCCGGTCGAGCGCTCCCGGATGTCCGGCTACAGCTGGTTCTTCGTCGCCGCCGTCGCGTTCTGGGCGATCTACGACCAGGGCGGCTCGGTGCTCTCGCTCTTCGCGAACGACCACACCAACGGGGTGGTGTTCGGGTGGACGTTCCCGACCACCTGGTACCAGTCGCTGAACCCGCTCTTCGTGATGGCGCTCGCACCGCTCTTCGCGATGGCCTGGGTGGCGCTCTCCCGGCGGAACCGGGAGCCGAGCACCCTGTCGAAGTTCTCGCTGGCGCTGGTCGTCATCGGTCTGTCGTTCTTCGTGATGACCGCGGCGCAGGGCATTGTCGAGGGCGGCTCGAAGGTCTCCCCGATGTGGCTGGTCAGCGTGTACTTCATCATGACCTTCGGTGAGCTCTGCCTCTCCCCGGTCGGGCTGTCGCTGACGACCAAGCTGGCCCCGAAGAAGTACTCCTCGCAGATGCTGGGCATCTGGTTCCTCGCGATCTCCGCGGGCAGCTCGATGATCGCTCTGCTCCAGGCGGTGGGCACGCCGTCGAACTCCCCGCTGTGGTTCGCCTCGCAGGGAGCGATAGCGGTCATCGCCGGTGTCGCGATCTTCATGTTCCGCCGGAAGGTGAAGCCCCTCATGGGCGGCGTGAACTGACCCGCGGCACTCCCGCACGACACGGGCCGTGCCCGCCGGACCTCCGGCGGGCACGGCCCGTTCGCGTGCGCCGGAGCGGGGGCGGGGCGGACCGGGGCCCGGCCGGTGCGCCGAGGGGGCCGTACGGAAACGGCCCGCACCCCGCCGGTCGCGGCGGGGTGCGGGCACGGGAGAAGCGCGGGGTGGCTACACGGGGGCGGCGAGCTCCGCCCAGACCGTCTTGCCGGGGGCGCCGGGCACCCGGGTGACGCCCCAGTCGACACAGAGCCGCTGGACGATGAACATGCCGTGGCCGCCGGGGCGCCCGGCGCGGTGGGGGGTGCGGGGTGCGGGCTGGCCGGCGCCCCGGTCGGTGACCTCCAGGCGCAGTACCCTGCCGTCGCAGCCGACCCTCAGCTCCTCCGGGCCCTCCGCGTGCAGACAGGCGTTGGTGACCAGCTCGGAGACGACCAGGAGGACGTCCTCGGCGGCGGCCCGGCGGTCGGCGGTGGCGGCGGGCAGCCAGCCCCAGTCGTGGAGCGCCTGGCGGGTGAAGTCCCGGGCGAGCGGCACGATGCCGCTGGCGCTGCCCAGGGCAAGGCTGCGCACCGGCCCGCCGGGCACCCCCGATGCCAGGGGGCCCCCGGGTGGAACGACGTCGACGACGTCGTTCGGCTCGGGGCCGAGATCGCCCGACTTCTGTGGCCGGGTGGTGCTCATCAGCGCCTCACCTCACCGATTCACCGGTTCACCATTGCTGTCACTGTCGTGTGCCGGCGCCTGTTGCCGCGCCGGCGGCTCCAACGCCACTGCTCGTCCTTCAGCGTGCCGGTCCACCGCCCGGAGGAGATGGGGACACAGGAGTTCTCCTGCCCTGACACGTGGTGACAACACTCACTTCGCCCACAGCAGAGCGGCTCCGCCGTCCTCAGGGACGGCCGGTCAGCCGGAAAGGGCTTCCTCAAGGGTCCGGTGGACGGTGAAGACCGCCTCGGCCCCGGTGATCTCCAGCACCCTCGCCACCACGGGCTGCATCGCGGCCAAATGGACCTCTCCCCCGGCCGCTTCCGCCTTCAGCCGGGCGGCGAGCAGCACATTGAGCCCGGTCGAGTCGCAGAACTCCAGCCCGGAGCAGTCAACGACCAGACGCGAGCGCCCCTGCGCGAGCGCTTCGTCCAGGGGTGCGCTCAGCAGCCCGGCCGTGTGGTGATCGAGCTCACCCATCGGCCTGACGACTTCACTCCGACCCTCGGTCCGAACCTCGACCTGAAGGCGGCCCCGGTTCGCGCTGCCGACCGTCCCGCGGTCCATGCCCGTTCCTCTTCATTCGCCGTGTCCTGCGCGTGGTGTGGGGATGGGGCGGATTCCGCCGCGATCCCCACGGTGACTTGCGTCGAACATTACGCCTTCGATAGAGGGGCGGCCAGCAGAACTACCCAATAAAACAGACATATAGGGTAATTGACACTTGCGGTGGCGCGGTTGGAGCGGGTAGGTCTGGAGAGGACACGGAAAGCACACCCCAATCTCCCGACCGGCTTCGGAGGCGCCGCTCACCGCAGAGCACACACGGGCATCGGCAGCCATATGCCGAAAACGATGGAGGAGACGCATGTCACCCCGCCTGGACCACACCCCCACCGCCCCTATGTCCCGGCACCCGCATCCCGGCCACGACGCCGGCCGCGAGAACGGCCCCGCCGACCGCCGCGCGGCCGATCACACGAAACCGGAGGACGACTCCGGAGAACCCGCCGGACAACTCGCGGAGGACACCCCGGAGGACCTTCCCGAGCGGCTTCCCGAAGACCTTCCCGGATCCGGACGGAGCGGCGACATCGCCCCCGCCGACGCCCGCGCCCTGTCGAGGACACTCTTCGCCCGGCTCGAACTCCTCGAAGAGGGCACCCCCGAGTACGCGTATGTCCGCAACACCCTGGTCGAACTCAATCTCGCCCTGGTCAGATTCGCCGCCGCGCGCTTCCGCTCCCGCAGCGAGCCGATGGAGGACATCATCCAGGTCGGCACCATCGGCCTGATCAAGGCCATCAACCGGTTCGAGCCGGGGCGCGGACTGGAATTCCCCACCTTCGCTCTGCCGACCGTGGTCGGCGAGATCAAGCGCTTCTTCCGCGACACCAGCTGGTCGGTCCGGGTCCCCCGCAGGCTCCAGGAGCTCCGCCTCGCCCTGGCCCGCGCCGGCGACGATCTCTCCCAGCGGCTCGACCGCTCCCCCACCGTCGCCGAACTCGCCGCCCATCTGGGCATCGACGAGGACGAGGTGGTGGAGGGCATGGCCGCGAGCAACGCGTACACCGCGGGCTCCCTCGACGCCCGGCCCCCGGGCGGCGGGGAGAGCGGCGACGATCTGGGCAACACCCTGGCGGAGCGGCTCGGGCAGGAGGACCCCGCCCTGGAGGGTGTGGAGTACCTGGAGTCCCTGAAGCCGCTGATGGCAAGTCTTCCGCCACGGGACCGTAAAATTCTCGCCCTCCGTTTCGTGGCCGACATGACCCAGTCGGACATCGGGGAGGAGCTGGGAATCTCGCAGATGCAGGTCTCCCGGCTGCTCTCGCGCACCCTGATCAAGCTGCGGAAAGGTCTCACCTCTCCGGAGTGAGACGGCGGCGCGCGGGCCGGGCCGGCCCGTGCTTCTCCGGGGCTCCCTCCCGTGCCGGAGGGGGCCCCGGAACGCTGTTGACGGGCCGATTCGGGTGGTCCACATTGAGCGCGGGGCAACCGGGGGGACAAAATGGCTCGTGGGGAGGGCTGCCCGTCCGCGTACACGGCATCGGAAGAACTGTTGCGCCGGCGCCCGGGCAGAGAATTTCTGTATGTACCGTCATGCCGTCCGGGGCTCCTCGCGGCCCCGCGCCACCGGTGTCCGCCGGGTGGGCGCATGCTGATGCCACCGGTCCGCGGCCGTGCCCTCCTCCGCGCGCTGCCCACCGCCGGGGCCGGCGGAGGCGGTTTCCGCACGGCCGCCGGCCCGCCGCCGCAGGGAGGAGCGGAGATCCGCCGGCCGAAGCGGCCGGGCGGGGCACGTCCGCGGCGCCCCGGGACGCCGCGATGCGAGACGGCCGCCCCGGACGGAACCGGAGCACATACCTCCGCGTCGTACGGAACCGGACCGGAATCCCGGCCCGGCATCCCCCCGAACCCGACAGGCGAACCAACCACCTTGCGCATCCGCACCCTGCCAGGACACCCGGCCGGCGGCACAGAGACGGGCACCCGGAGCGGGGCGGCCCGCCACACGGGGCGGGAGCGGTGACGGACACCACGCGGCTGCGGAAACTGCCCGACCCGCACGGAGAGGACCCGCCGGCGGATCCGGACACCGCGGACACGGCGGCACCGGACGCCGACGAGGCGGAGCACGGCGGCGACTCCATGTTCCGCAACGCCTATGCCCTGATGCTCTCCACGGGTGTCTCCGCCGCGCTCGGCCTCGGTTTCTGGCTGGTCGCCGCCCGCTACTACAGCAAGGACGCCGTCGGCGAGGGCTCCGCCGCCATCGCCGCGATGCGGCTGATCGCCTCGCTCACCGCGACCACGATGATCGGCGCCGTGGTCCGGTATGTGCCCCGGGCCGGCCGGGCCACCGGCCCGCTGGTCTGGCGGACCTATCTGGTGAGCTCCGCCGTGGTCTGTGTGGCCTCGGTGGTCTTCCTCTTCACGCTCGATCTGTGGGGCTCGTCGTACGCCCCGCTCCAAGGGCTGTGGCCGGGGCTGTTCTTCATCGCCGCCTGTGTCGGCTGGGCGCTGCTCACCCTCCAGGACGGGGTGCTGACCGGTCTGCGCCGGGCCTTCTGGGTGCCGGTGGGCAATGCCGTCTTCTCCATAGGCAAGCTGATCCTGCTGGCCGCCTTCGCGACCGCCCTGCCGGTCCTCGGCATCTTCGTCTCCTGGGCCGCCGCGATGGTCCTGTCCGTGCTGCCGCTGGCCTGGCTGATCTTCCGGAAGCTGATCCCCGGCCAGGCCGCCGCCGACCGGGACCGCGAGCCGCCCCGGATGAAGGAGATCGGCCGGTTCCTCGCGGGGGACTCGGTCGGCGCGCTCTTCTCCCTGGCGATGATCAATCTGCTGCCGGTGATGGTCGCCGTCCACTTCGACGCCGAGCACAACGGCTACTTCTACATCGCGTACACCGTCGGCGGCACGATGGAGTTCATGGCCATCAACATGGCCTCCTCGCTGACCGCGCACGCCTCGCACAGCCCGGAGTCGCTGGCCGCGGGGGTGCGCGGCGCGCTGCGGCGGATGGCGGTGCTGCTGATCCCCGTGGTGCTGATCCTGGTGGTCTTCGCCCCGCTGATCCTGGCCCCGTTCGGTGCCGCGTACGCCGAGAACGGCACCACCGTGCTCCGGCTGCTGGCCGCCGCCGCACTGCCCCGGGTCGCCGTCGAGCTCTACATCGGGGTGCTCCGGGTCCAGGGCCGCACCGGCATGCTCGCCCTGCTCCAGGGCGGGATGTGCCTACTGGTGCTGGGCAGCGCGCCGGTCCTGCTCTCCGCCACCGGGATCGCCGGTGCGGGGTGGGCGATGCTCGGCTCGATGACGCTGATGGCGCTGGTCGCCGCGCCCGGTCTGCGGGCCGCCCTCTCCACCCGCGAGCAGCAGCCGTCCAGGCTGGCCAGCAAGCTGCTGCGGGGCCGCCGCAGCGAGGACGAGTACGGCACCAACTGGGCCCGCAAGGCCGCCGAACGCCAGGCGAAGGTGGAGGAGTACGCCCAGGAGTACGGCGAGGACTGGGCCCGCCAGACCGCGTATCTGCGCGGGGCGCACGACGACGCCACCCCGGCCTTCGGCATCCCGATGTACGTGCCGACCAGCCGGGCCGCCGAGCGGGCCGAGCAGGCGGAGCGGGCCCGGCAGCGGGCCGCCGCCGAGGAGTCCGCCTCGGTCGAGGGGCGGATAGCGCTCACCCTCTGGCTGCTGCTGGGGCTGGCCGCCGTGCTCTTCTGGCTGCCGCTGGCGTACGCGCCCGACATCCCGTTCTTCACCCTCTCCGGCGCCGAGCTGATGCGGGCGCTGCCGCCGGTCACCGTCACCGCCGGGGTGCTGCTGATCGTGGTGCAGTCCGCCGCGCTGTCGCTGCTGCGCCCGCGCCCGGCGCTGCTGGGCGCGGGCACGGTGGTCACCTTCGCCGCGCTGCACACCGCCCCGGCCGCGCTGGGCTGGGAACCGGAGCCGGTGAGCGGCGCGTGGTACGAGGCGCTGGCCGGCTTCCTCGCCTCCGCCGGCGGCCTGGACGGCGTCGAGCTGCCGCTGCGCTGGCTGCCCGCGGTCTGCCAGCTCTTCGCGCTCGCCTCGGTGCTGCCGATCGTCCGGGCGCTGCGGCTGCCGGTGCCGGCGCAGTGGGGTCTGATCTGGCTGCTGGCGGTCTGCGGCTGGGCGCTCCAGCGCCCGCTGGCGCCGTACGCGCTCTCGCTGCAATTGGGCCTCGCCGGTGTGGCACTGGCACTCGTCCTGATACGCATGGCGCGTACCGCGTCGTCGAAGAACTGAGCTACCTGGGGTGAAGCGTGCAACCACCATCCGCTGATTCCGGGAGATCCGGCGCGCCCCCCGGAGCGGACGGGCCGAAGGAGCCGGGCCGGCGCACCGTGCCGGAGCCCGGGGTCGATCAGCCCACCGTGACGCTCTCCGTCGCCGAACTCCGCGCGGCGGAGGCGAGGCGGGCCGCCGCCGCGGGCTCCGCCGGGCCGGCCGGCGAAACGGGACCGGCCGGCGGGACGGCACGCGACGGCGGGACGGGACGGGCCGCCGAGCCCGGCCGGCCCGGCGGACGGCGCCGGCGGGCCCCCGGACCGGGTGGACCGGGTGAGGCGGAAGCCGCGGGGGACACCGGCGCCGCGCCGGTGACCGGCACCGGTCCGGCCGCGGGCAGGCGTTCCCGGCGCCGGGGTCCGGCCGCCGATGAGCAGGCCCCCGGCGGACCGATATCCGGCGGCGCGACCGCGCCCGCCGCCCCCGCTGTGCCCGACCAGGCCACCATGGGGCTCTCGGTCGCCGCCCTGCGCGCCTCGGCGGGACGTACCGGGACGCCCGCGGCCGGCTCCGTGCGCGCCGCGCCCGTTCCCGTAACGGATCAGGCCACCATGAGCCTCTCCGTCGCCGCGGGCCGTGACGGCGCCGCGGGCCGTGACGGCGGCCGTGACAGCCGGTCCACGCTGGTGAAGCTCGCGGCGCCGCTCGCCGCCGCCATGGTGCTCTGGGCGATCGGCGTCGCCCTCACCGACCCGTCGGATCTGGGCGACTACGGACTGGTCGCCGAGCTCCCGGTCTTCTTCTGGCTGGGACTGGTCACCCTCGCGGTCGGCTTCTGGTTCTGTGTCCGCGACCCCGCGCGCAGCAACTGGTGGCCCTTCGCCTACACCGCCGGTCTGCTCGTCATGGAGCGCGCCACCCAGGCGGTCGTCTACCCCACCCCGCTCTACGCCTGGGGCTGGAAGCACGACGCGGTCATCGAGCATCTGATCGACGCGGGCCGGCTCCAGCGCGGGGCCGAGCTGGGCGATATGGCGGTCTACGACCAGTGGCCCGGATTCTTCGCCGCGCAGGCCGCGTTCGTACGGCTCACCGGGGTGGAGAACGCGCTGGCGTTCATGTCCTGGTGGCCGCTCTTCTCCAGTCTGCTGCTGCTGGGGCCGCTGCTGCTGATCTACCGCACCTTCACCCAGGACCGGCGGCTGATCTGGACCGCCGTCTGGCTCTTCTATGTCGCCAACTGGGTCGGCCAGGACTACTTCTCCCCCCAGTCGCTGGCGCTCGCCCTCTATGTCGGGGTGATCGCGGTCGCCCTGCGCCGGGCCGAGCGCCGGACGCCGGGCCGGCGCTCCCGGCAGCTCGTGTGGACCGCGCTGCTGGTGCCGCTGATCGCGGCCGTGGTCATCTCGCACCAGCTCACCCCGGTGATGCTGACGGTGGCCCTGGCATCGCTCTGTCTGATGCGGCGCTACCGGGACTGGACCCTGGTGATCGTGCTGCTGCTGGTCTTCGCCTCGTGGAATCTGACCGCGTCGCTGCCGTTCCTCAGGGAAGCGGTGCCCGACATGATCGATTCCTTCGGCAAGGTGGCGAGCAATCTGGAGCGGGGGTACGGGTCGAAGCCGACCGGCTCCGCCGTGCTGCTGATGTCCTGGTGCTCCCGGCTGCTGTCGGCGGCCATCGTGGTGCTGGCCTTCGTCGGGGTGCTGCGCGGCGGACGGCTGCTGCGCCACCGCGCCCGGCCGCTGCTGCTGCTCGCCGGGGTGCCGCCGCTGATGGCCATCGCCAATGGGTACGGCAGCGAAATGATCTTCCGGGTGCTGATGTTCATGCTGCCCGCGCTGGCCTTCTTCGCCGCCGCCGCGCTGCTCCCGGCGGCCCGCCCGCTGGGCGCCGAGCCCGGCGGCCGGGGAGCGCCCCGGCCCGCGAAGGGCATCCGGTACGCGGTGGTGCCCACGGTGGTGCTGACGGCCATGACACTGCTGTTCGTGCCCAGCTACTCGGGCAAGGACCGGCTGAGCTACTTCCCGCCGGAGGAGGTCGCCCTGGTCCAGAAGCTCTTCGACCGGGCCCCCGAGGGGTCCCTGGTGGTGGCGGCGCACCGGAACTACCCGCTCGCGTACGCCTCGTACTGGGATGTCGACCACTACTGGTTCCTGGACGACGCCAAGGTCCATGTCGAGAAGATCGTGAAGGACCCGGCGGGCACCCTGGCGAGCGACATGGGCGGGGTGAAGGCGCCCGGCGAGGCGTATCTGCTGCTCACCCAGGGCCAGATCGCCCAGTCCGAGATGAACGGCATGCTCACCGGCGACCAGCTCCGCGGGATCGAGCGCTCGGTGGCGGCGTCCCCGCTCTTCGAGCGGATCGGCCGCAACAGCGCCGGGGTGGTCTACCGGCTGAAGAAGCCGCCGGGGAGCGGGAAGCCGGCGGAGGAGCCCGGGAAAACCGAGAAGAAGTCCGGGGAGAAGACCCCGGACGGCGAGACTCCGGACGGCAAGACTCCGGACAGCAAGGCTTCCGGCGGGGAGCGGGCGGAGAGAAAGCACTCGCGGCCGGAGAACCCCGCCGCCGGGAACCACACCAGCGACTCCGCGGGGAGGACGGCATGAAACAGCTGCTCACGACATACCGGGCACACATCATCCGGACCCTGCCGCCCGTCGCGGGCCTGATCGCCATGGCCGCCACCGCGCTGCCCGCCGCGTCCGTCTTCCGCTTCGTGCCCGTCGCGCTCTTCCTGCTCGCCGGGCCCGGGGCGGCGATCCTGCGGGTCTGCACCCCCGCCCTCAACCGCCGCCGCGCCGTCGGCCCGGCGGAGAGCTGGGACAGCGGCTTCGAGCGCGACTCGGACCGGATCGAGCAGGTGGTGATCGTCGTCCTGCTGAGCATGAGCAGCGCCGTCATCTGCGCCACCGGGCTGATCGCCGCCGAGCAGTTCAGCGGCCTGCGGGTGCTCGCCCTGCTCACCGTCCTCACCATGCTCGCCGCCTGCTGTCCGCAGCTGCCGGCCGGCAAGCACCGACTGCCGGCCACCACCGCGCCGTCCAGGAAAGGCTGATCCCCGTGGAGCACCCCGAAGGCACCGGCACCCCCGGGGCACCGGCCGGATCCGCCCCGCGGCGCGGCCGGCGCCGGCTGCTGGCGGTCACCGCCGCCGTCGTGGGCGCGCTGATAGCGGGCACCCTCGCCTTCCGCGCGGCCGTGGCGCCGGACCCCGGCGCCGCGGACTCCCGGACCGCGAAGAGCGATCCGAAGTGCCGTCCGGGCCCGCTGCTGGTGCCCACGTGCGGTGCCTGGTTCGGCGCGTACGTCCGGCACGAGAAGCCGGATCTGGAGGAGAAGGTCCTCGCCTACGAGAAGCGCATCGGGCGGAAGCTCGACATCGTCTACGCGTACCACGACATGTCCGACAACATCGAGGGCACTCTCCTGACCGACCAGGAGCGCAGGGTCGGCGAGGAGCGGATGCTGCTGCTCTCCTGGGAGAGCAAGTGGTGGGGCGGGACGGCGAAGCAGCAGCCGAAGTGGCCGCAGATCGCCTCCGGCGCGCTCGACCGGACCGTGATCGACGTCCAGGCGAAGCGGATCAAGGCGTACAAGAAGCCGGTCTTCCTCTCCTTCGACCTGGAGATGGACACCCGGGTCCCGGCCGAGGGCACCCCCGCCGAATTCGTCGCCGCCTGGCGGCACATCCACGACCGGTTCGCCGAGCTCGGGGTCGACAACGCCGTCTGGACCTGGACCATCACCGGCTATCCGGGCTACAACAAGCTCTTCCCCAAGCTCTACCCGGGTGACCGCTATGTCGACTGGATCGCCTACAACCAGTACAACTACTACCGCTGCCACAAGGCGCCCTGGATCTCCTTCGAGGAGACCCAGACCGAGCCGCACCGGTGGATCCGCGAGAACATCTCCGACACCAAGCCGCTGATGCTCTCGGAGTTCGGCAGCGCCGACGATCCGACCCGGCCCGGCCGGCAGGCCGAGTGGTACGCCGAGGTGCCCCGGGTGGTGAAGAAGCTCGACGGGGTCAAGGCCGCGCTCCAGTGGAACTGGCGCGACCCCGGGCCCGGGTGCGATCTCTCGCTGGCGCGGGACTCCTCCTGGAAGAGCCTGCGCGAGGCGGTCGCCGACCCGTACTTCAACCAGCGCCGCCCCTGGTGAGCCCCGCCGGCGTGCCCCGTCAGCCGGCGAAGACCCGGCCCCGCACCAGCGCGCGGGTCCGCCGGTACAGCCGCCATCCGGCGGTGGCGGGTGAGTCGCGGAACGGCGCCACCCGCGCGCCGCGCCCGTCCAGCCACTCCTCCACGTCCCGCAGGGTGTGGGTACGGCGCAGGATGAGCCGGGAGATCCGGTACATCTCGTCCGACTGCGAGGTGAGCGCATGCCGGACCGCGACCGCCGAGGCGTATCCCTCGCGCAGCGCCGCCTTCCGCACCCCCCGGCTGTTGTAGCCGTGCGGATAGGCGAGATGCGCCACCTCGTGGCCGAGCAGATCCTCCAGGACCGCCTTCGGCTCGGCGAGTTCCCGGCGGAGCGCGGCGGCGGGGAGGGTGTCCAGCTGGGCATGGGTGACCGTGTGGGTGCCGACCTCCATCCCGTACTGCTCCAGCAGCGGCACCTGGGAGAGGGTCATCATCGGGGCCGGGGGCAGCAGGCTGCGCAGCCCCGGGGTGATGGCGCCGGTGGTGAGATACGCGGTCGACGGCAGCGAGCGGACCGCCAGCGCCTCCGCGGTCGGGCCGGGCAGATCGGCGAATCCGTCGTCGAAGGTCAGCACCACCGGCCGGGGGGGCAGTTCGCCGCCGCCCCGGAGGGCGGCGACGAGCCCGGAGACCGTCACGGGGGTGCGCCCGCTCGCCACCACGGCGTCGAGCTGGGCGAGAAAGTCCTTCGGGGTGACCGTGAACTCGGCGATCCACTCCGGCGGATCGTCCATGACGGCGTGGTAGAGCAGTACGGGAATGGGGGGCTCCGCTGCCCCTCCGCCATCGTGCATGCCGATCCCTCTTACGCGTCCGTGCGGCCGGCCCACGGCGGCCGTACGCCGCGGACCCGGCGGCGTGCCTTGGCGTACCCGATCGGTCCGGCCAGCATTCCCCGGCGCTCCAGGCGGGAGAGATGGCGCGGCCACGGGTAGTCCTGTGCTCCGTGTGCCCCGGGTACGGCCGTCTCCGCTGAGTCCCGGTGAGCCGTGATGCTACGGGCATATGCCAAACCGCGGGGCAGCTTCCGCAGCAGGGAGGGCAGCAGCGCGGGGCGGCGGACCAGTACGGCGGTCAGATAGGCGGTGAGCCCGGCGCCGTAGCCGTACGCCTGGTTCCGCAGATCCTGCCAGGTCTCCCGGTGGTGGTGCCAGACCAGCGCCTCGGGGGTGTAGCGCAGCCGGTGGCCCGCGGCGAGCACCCGGACGAAGGCGTAGAGGTCGTCGCCGCCGCGCGCGGGGGTGCCGGTGCCGGTGGCGGGGTCGAAGCCGCCCGCGTCGCGGAGCACACCGGCCCGGAAGGCCATGTTGGCGCCGGAGCCGAAACTGCCCGCGGTGAAGGGGAAGAGCGGTTCGCCGGCGGGCGGGGCGGCCGGGTCCCAGGTGCGGGGCGCGAAGCCCTTGGCGAAGCCGCCGTGGCTCTCCAGCAGGATCTGGGCGGGGGTGCCGAGGACCGCGGGGAGGATGAGTCCGGTGGTGCAGCCGAGACCGGGGTCGGCCGAGAAGGGCTCGGTGAGCGCGGTCAGCCAGTGCGGGTCGGCGATCACATCGTCGTCGGTGAAGGCGATGATCTCGCCGTCGGCCACCGCGACGCCCCGGTTGTGGGCGATGGCCAGACCGGGGACGTCCTCGCGGGCGTACCGCACCCGGCCCGGGTACTTCCCCTCGACCAGTTCCCTGGTGGCGGCGGTGAGGGGGGCGTTGTCCACGACCACGACCTCGAAGTCGGGGTGGTCCTGGGCGAGGACCGAGTCGAGGGCGCGGGCGAGCTGGTCGGCGCGCTCCCGGGTGGCGATGACCACGCTGGTGCGCGGCGGGCGGCCGAACCCGGGCCCGGGGGGCTCGGGGGCGGACCGGGCCAGCAGCGCGCGGGCCTCGGCGGCGACGGCGTCGGCGGCGTTCTTGCCGGGCGGGATCCGGCAGACGACGGTGGCGACGGGCCGGCCGCGCAGCCGCACCAGCGTGTAGACCTCGCCGCCGCCGATCTCCACCCCGGGCACCGTCGCGGGCCCGAACCCGAGGACGGTGCCCTCGGGCCCGTCCAGATCGAGCTGGGCGACCTGAAGGGGCGGGATGCTGGGTGGGTTCTCCATGGCGGTTCCTTGTTCGGTGGGGAGGGTCGGCGCGCGCGGTCGAGGGTGTGCGGCGCGATCACGGATACGGGGGCGGGGTGCCGGACCGCGGCGGTACGCGGGTGAGCGGGACCCGGGTACGGCGGACGGCGGCGGGGCGGGCGGGAGACGTCCTCGGACAGGACCCGGACGGGGATCAGTCGCCGCGGAGCCTGCCCACGCGGTTCAGGGTCCGCCGGCCGTACTCGGCGAGTCCGGGCCGGCTGCGGACGAAGTGCTGGGCGCGCCGGGAGGGCTCACGGCTCACCCAGTACAGCGCGGCACCGGCGCCGGGGCGGACCGAGGAGCCCTCGTGGACACTGAGCCGCCCGGTCTTGAGCGAGTCCTTGTACTCGGCGGCGCCCCGGCCCATGTCGAGCATCCCGATGCCCTCGGCGGCGGCGGCCCGCGCCATCCGCAGATGGAGTATCAGCCCCGGCGAGTACTTCGCGTACGCGGGGTCGTACGCGGGGAACCAGCAGGCGAGCACGGTCGGCGAGCGGAGGCCGAAGTGGGCGGCGACGGGGCGCCCGGCGGCGTAGAGCACGGAGAGCACACCGGAGCAGCCGGGGGTGCGGGACTCGTGGAGCAGCCGGACCAGGGTGGTGATCCACTCCTTGGCGAAGCGGTCGCGGCGGCCGGTGCGGCGGTACTGCGCGGACTTCCACTCCATGAGGGTGCGCAGGGCGGCGGGGTCGCGCTCGTCGAAGACGAAGCTCACCTCGCCGGCCTGTCTGCCGAGTCTGCGCTCCTTGGCGAGGGTGGTCCGGAGGAATTTGGGCGACTCGGCGCGCAGGGCTTCCTCGTACGCCTCGTATCCGCCGGCGACCTCGATCACCGGGGACTCGAACTCCTCGGCCGCCTCGGGGGTGAAGAGTTCCTGTCCGGCTTCGAGATTGTCGAATTCCCAGGCGGAGAGCGAGCAGGCGCGGAGCAGTTCCCGGGCGGTGATGTCCAGGCCGGGGCGGATCACGGCGCCCTGGCAGTCGGAGACCCCGAGCCCGATGGCCCGGCCCTGCCCGAGCGGGCCGCGCTCGAAGGGGAAGAATCCGGCCCGCTCGCCGTCCTGGTGCAGTACCGCGACCCGGGCGGCGGGGCGGACCCGGCCCACCGTGAGGGTGAACTCCGGTTCCATGAAGGGGCTGGCGGGGACGTCGGCGCCGGCCCGGAGTTCGCGCCAGGAGCGGATGTCCCGCTCGTCCAGCTCACCGGGTCTGACCACCCGGACGTGTACGTCTCCGCCGCCGGGGTGCGCGTCCCCGTTCTGGGCACCGCAGTGTTTGTCGCCGCTCAATTCGACCCCCCGGTCGTCCCCCGGGACCTGCCCGGCCTTCCTCTTCACCCGGGCGGGTCCGGTTTCCGTGCTTCCCCGGAGAGGACGGTACCGGCCGAAATCGCGACAGGGTAGGGAAGCCCGTGCTTCCTGTGGCGAATTCGTGGAGCTATGGGGGACGAGATGCTGGTGTTGTTGATGTTACGCGTGAGGCATAGCACGAATCCGGCATCGGTGCAGCATCAATCTGATGTGAGTTGGCCAACTAATATTCGAACGCGCTCTGTTGATCGTAGGATTCCAACTGCTCTCGAACCCGTGCGGGAGTCCGGTGTGTCCTGGTAGGACTCAGTCCTCGTGAAAGGCTCGGTCTTCGTGGTCGTGGTCTATGTCGTGGTCTCCAGAGACGGCAGGTCGAGAGGGCCGACCGGGCCCGGGCGGTCGCGCGAACCGGGCGCGTCCGGCCCGCCACTGGGCGATTCGAGCGATTCCTCCCGCCCGCCCCGGCCCTTCGCCCGCCGCGCGGCGCACCGCACGGGAACACCGTGCTGACCCGGAGAAGGGCCCGGGGCCGGGCCGCCCCTCCCCGTGAGGAGACCCGCGAGGAGCCCGGCGCGGAGACCCGTGAGGAGCCCCGCCCGGGGGCCGGTGGAGAGTCCCGGGGAGAGCCCCGCGGCCCCTCCCTCTGGTGGCCGTCGGCGGCCTCCGCCGCCATCGCCGGGGCCGCCGTCCTCGCCGACCACCAGACCCGGGCCGGCTGGCGGCAGATCCTCGCCTGGGCCTGCGCCGCCGTCGCCGTACTCGCCATCGCCTGGTCACTCGCCCTCGCCCGCCGGCTGCGCGCCACCCGCGCCCGGTCCGAGAGACACCGCCGCACCGCCGAGGCGCGCGCCGCCGAGGTGGACCGGCTGGTCTCCGTACGGCTGCCGGCCATCGCCGGGCGTCTGCGCGCCGGAAAGCGGCTGGAGGGAGTTCCCGGACCGCTCGCGCCGGCCGCCGACACCGGCGCCGAGTTCGCCGGGGCACTGGCCGCCGTGGTGACCGCGCTCGGCTCGGACGACGCGGTGCGCCGGGAGCGCGCCCTGCGCGACTCCGTCCAGGCCGCCTTCGAATCGGTCGCCCGCAATATGCATGCCATGGCCACGGTCCAGCAGCAGGTGCTCGACCGGGTCGAGCAGACCATCGAGAACCCCCGGCTGATGGCCGAGGTGATGAAGGCCGACCACGCGGCGGCGCAGATGACCCGCAAGGCGCAGACCCTGCTGGTGATGTGCGGCATCTGGCCCGCCCGCCGGGAGACCCGGCCGGTCTCGCTCTACGACTGCGTGCGCGGGGCCCAGTCCCGGATCGTGGAGTTCAACCGGGTCGAGGTGCACGGCGGCCAGACGCTGTACGTGGTGCCGCCCGCCGTCGAGGGCCTGATGCACGCCATCGCCGAACTGCTGGAGAACGCCACGGTGTTCTCGCCCTCCCGGACCAAGGTCATGGTGACCGTGCGCGAGGTCGGGGCCGGCGCGGTGGTGGAGATCGACGACGCCGGGCTCGGCATGCCGCCGGATGTGCTGCGCCAGTCCACCGCGCGGCTCCGCGACGAGCTGGACCTGGCGGAGCTGGGCGCGGTGCCCCGGCTGGGGCTGTCCTGTGTCGGCCGCTGGACCCGGGAGCTCGGCTTCAGTGTGGAGCTGACGGGCGCCTCGGCGTACGGCGGCACCCGGGCGGTGACCTTTGTGCCCTACCGGCTGCTGACCGAGCCGCTGTCGCACTTCGCCGCCGGGCACGGGGAGATACCGAGGCGCCGGCCCCGGGAGCGGGCCGAACCCCCTGCGCAGCAGGAACGCCCGGAGCCGCGGGGCCGCCACAGCCGTACCGCACCGGCCCGCCGGACCCCGGCACCCGCTCCGGCGCCCGCGCCCGCTCCGTACGAGAACGGCGCCGGCGACACCGGCGACGGCTACGGGGGCTCGGCGCGGCACCGCGCCGGACACTCCCCGCGGATCCCGGCGGGGCGGCCGGAACCCTCCGGGACGCCCGGCGGATCCGGCACCGCGCCGTACGGAACACCCCCCGGCCCGGCGGGCGCCGGCGGCTACCGGGGCACCGGGCCGGCCGTCCCCCCGGACGCCCCGCAGCACTCGGCCGCCCACCGCGAACCGGCGCGCCCCTTCGACGCGTACGGCGCGGCACAGCACCCCTCGGCCCCGCAGGACGACCGGGCTCGGGAGAGCGGGGCGCCGGGGGCGCTGCCGCGCAGACGGAGCCGGCGGGGGGCCGCCGTGGAGGCCGCCGCCCAGCAGGCGCTCCAGCCGGCGCCGCCGGCCGCGCCCGTGCTCCCCGCCGGCCGGCCGGAGTGGACTCCGGAGGCGGCGCGGGCGTCCATCACCAGTGTGGTGACCGGCTCCCGCCGGGGCCGCGCGGCGGTGGCGGGAGCCGGCTCCGGCCCCGCGCCCGGCACCGGAGCCGATCCAGGACCCGGCGGTGTCACCCGTGCCGATCCCGGACCCGGCGGTGTCACCCGTGCCGGCACCGGGTCCGCCGCGCCGGCCGGCGGCTCACGCCCGGTCCACCCGCAGGCCCACCCCCACCCGCACCACACCGCTCCCGAGAATCCCCCTCGCCCCACGCACCCCACCGATTCCGATCTGCACCATGGAGGCCGGCCGTGACCGGGACCATCACCAGACTTCCCGACCTGGGCTGGATGCTCCGCCCGCTGACCGAGATCCCCGGTGTCCGCCACGCCGTGGTCGTCTCCGAGGACGGTCTGCGGCTCGGCCACGCCTCCGCGGAGAAACTCACCGGTCCCGTCGCCGCGCTCAGCGTCGCCGAGGCCGAGGCCCTCTCCGCCGCCTGCGCGGCCATGACCATGACCGGACGCTCCACCGCGGCGCTGCTCTTCGGCCGGGGCGCGGGCGTGCGCCAGCTGATGCTGGAGTCGGAGCACGGCTTCGTGCTCTTCACCCACGCCGGCATCGGCGCACAGCTGGGCGTGGCCACCGACACGGACGCCGATGTCGGCCTGGTCGCCCAGCAGATGCAGCTGCTGGTGGCGAAGATCGGCGCACACCTGAGCAGCCAGCCCCGGGATCCGGTGACCGATTCCTCATGACCGACAGTCCGGAGGATCGGACCCCATCGGCGGTACGCCCGTACGTGATCACCAGGGGACGCTCGGACACCGGCAAGGAGCCGCTGGCCTGGGAGACCCTGGTGATGGCGACGGACGCGGCGTTTCCGCCGTCCCTTCAGCCGGAACACCACAGGATCCTGACCCACTGTCAGGGTCTGCTGTCGGTTGCCGAGGTCGCCGCGCATCTCGGGCAGCCGCCCTCCGTCGTACAAGTGCTGCTGTCCGACCTCGTCGAGTGGGGGCTGATCGTGATCCGCCCGCCCATTCCGCCGGCCGGACACACCGATGTGACCATGCTCAGAAAGGTCCTCCATGGCCTCGAAAGCCGTCTCTGACGCCCCGGACGGGGCGTCGGGACAACCGGGCCCGCACCGAGCGCCGGGCCCGCGCTCCGGCGGCGGGAGCGCGCCGCCGGACCCCCTCCCGGGTCCCCTCCCGCCCGCGCTGCCGGGGCCGCTCCCGGCCGAGCGCCCCGCCCCGGCGCCCGGCGCCGGATCCGCGCCGGTGCCCGTCACCGTGACCGGCCCGGGCGCGGGCACCGTGAGCGGCACCGGCACGGGATCGGGCCTCCAGCCCGGCAAATACGTCAGCGGTACGGTCGCGGGCGCGGCGAAGCTGCTGATCGTCGGCCCGCTGGGGGTCGGCAAGACCACCCTCATCGGCACCGTCTCGGAGATCAAACCGCTCTCCACCGAGGCGATGATGACGCAGGCGGGCGCACGGGTGGACACCGTCGCCGACAGCGGGAAGACCACCACCACGGTGGCCCTGGACTTCGGCCGGATCACCATCGACGGCGCGCTGGTGCTCTATCTCTTCGGCACCCCGGGCCAGCAGCGTTTCCTTCCCGCCTGGCGGGATCTCGCCAGAGGGGCGCTGGGGGCGCTGGCCCTGGTGGACACCCGGGATCTCGCGGCCTCCTTCGACGCGCTGGGCAATCTGGAGGATCTGGGGCTGCCGTTCGCGGTGGCGGTCAATGTCTTCCCGGGGAGCCCGGGATACGCGGAGGAGGAGCTGCGGGCCGCGCTCGATCTGCTCCCCCGGACCCCGCTGGTGACGTGTGACGCCCGGGATCTGCGCTCCTCCGTGCGGGCGCTGATCGCCCTGCTCGGCCATCTGATCGACAGCGCGGAGGAGCCGGGAGCGCCCGCGCCCGCCGCCGGGGAGTCGCCATGACCGTCCAGCACTCCCCCACGGGCCGCTGTCCCTCCCCCGCGGCCCTCTACGGCCCGGATCTCGACGGCGACGCGATGCCCGCCTTCTACGAGCGGCTGCGCCGCGCGCACGGCCCGGTGGCCCCGGTGGCGATAGCCCCCGGGGTGAGCGCCTGGCTGGTGATCGGCCACCGCGAGCTGCTCCGGCTGACCCGGGACGAGCAGGACTTCTCCCACGATCCGCGCCGCTGGTCGCTGCTGCGCGAGGGCCGGGTGGCCCCGAACGCCCCGATCATGCCCATCGTCGGCTGGCGCCCGGCGCTGCTGTACGCGGACGGGCAGCAGCACCGCCGGATGCGCACCGCCGTCTCCGACGCGCTCGACCGGATCAACGGCCATGAACTGCGCCGTACGGTACGGGCCGCGGCCGAGCGGCTGATCGGGTCCTTCGCCGCCCGGCGCGGGGCCGATCTCGTGTCGGAGTACGCCCGCAGGCTGCCGGTGCAGGTCATCACCGGTCTGCTCGGGCTCGCGGAGGGCACCGGGGAGCAGCTGGCCCGGGCCATCGCGGGTCTGGTCGCCGCCAGCGCGGACTCGGTGGAGGCGGGGAAGCGGATGGACGCGATCCTGCGGGAGCTGATCGCCGGGAAGCGGAGCCGGCCCGGCGAGGACATCACCTCGGCGCTGCTGCACCATCCGGCCGCCCTGACCGACGAGGAGGTGCTGCACAACCTGGTGGTCATGTTCGTGGCCGGCCAGCAGACCACGGTCAACTGGATCTCCACCACCCTGCGGGTCCTCCTCTGCGACCCGGCCTTCCGCTCCTCCCTCTCGGTCGGCCATCTCTCCGTGGACGACGCGCTCGACCTGGTGCTGTGGCGCCATCCGCCGACCCAGAACTTCCCGGCCCGGTACGCCACCCGCGATCTGGACTTCGGCGGACAGCGGGTCCGGGCCGGGGACATGCTGCTGCTCGGCCTGGCGGCGGCCAACCAGGACCCGGAGGTACTGCCGGACGACGGCACCCCGGTCATCGGCAACCGCTCCCATCTCGCCTTCGGCGCCGGTCCGCATGCCTGCCCGGCGCAGGACCCGGCGCGGCTGATCACCCGTACCGCCGTGGACACCATCCGGCACCGGCTGCCCGATCTGGAGCTGGCGGTGCCGGAGTCCGAGCTCTCGTGGATCAAATCGCCGTGGAGCAAGGGCCTCGCCGCGCTGCCGGTGCGTTTCACGGAACCCCAGCTGCCGTACGCGACGGAGGCGTGAGCACGAGGCGCGCACGAGGAACGGCGGCACCAGACCTTTCCCCTGTCAGGAGAAGCCGATGAACACCTCGCACGACCCGCAGGCTCCCGCGGCACCCCACCGGCTGGACCGCGCGGGCGGCTGCCCGCATGCGGACAATGCCCGGCTGCTCGCGGCCGGTTCCGTGGCCGATGTCGTACTCCCCGGCGAGGTCCCCGGGATGGTGGTGCTGGGGCAGGAGGCGCTCAGGGAGTTCCTCGCCCACCCCGATGTCGCGAAGGACGCGGTCCACTTCACCGCATTGCGGGAGGGCCGGATCCCGGCGGGCTGGCCGCTGGCGACCTTCGCCACGGTGCGGGGGATGACCACGGCCGACGGCGACGATCACCGGCGGCTGCGGTCACCGGTGGCGAAGGCGTTCACGGCCCGCCGGGTGGCGGAGCTGCGGCCCCGGGTGGAGGCGTGCACCGACCGGCTGCTGGACGGGCTGGCGGCGGCGGCCGACGCCGGCGGCGGGGTCGCCGAGCTGCGCCGGCACTTCGCGATGCCGCTGCCGATGGGGGTCATCTCCGAACTCCTGGGCGTGGCCGAGGAGCACCGGGAGCGGCTGCACGAGCTCACCGAGCGGGTGGTGGACACCACACTCGGCCCGGCGCGGGTGATAGCGGCCAACAAGGAGATGGCGGAGTTACTGGAGAAGGTCGCCGCGGCCCGGGCGGCGGACCCCGGCGACGATCTGATCAGCGCGCTGATCGCGGCCCGCGACGAGGACGGCGGCCGGCTCGGCGAACAGGAGCTGACCGGCACCCTGATCCTGCTGATCATCGCGGGCCACGAGACGACGCTCAATCTGATCAGCAACGCGGTGCGGGCCCTGTGCACCCACCGCGACCAGCTCGAACTGATCCGCTCGGGCCGGGCGGAGTGGGCCGACGCGGTGGAGGAGACGCTGCGCTGGGACAGCCCGGTCAGCTACTTCCCGTTCCGCTACCCGGTGCGGGACATCACCCTCGACGGCACGGTGATCCCGAAGGGCACCCCGGTGCTGGCCGGATACTCGGCGGCGGGCCGCGATCCGGCCGCCCACGGCCCGGACGCCGGCCGCTTCGACATCACCCGCCGGGCGGGGGCCCGGCATCTCTCCCTGGGGCACGGCGCGCACTTCTGTCCGGGGGCGCCGCTGGCCCGGATGGAGGCGGCGGTCGCCCTGGAACGGCTCTTCGGCCGCTTCCCCGCGCTGGACCTGGCGGTCCCGGAGGCGGAGCTGGTCCGGCACCGGAGCTTTGTCGGCAACAGCGTGGACGAGCTGCCGGTGCGCCTGGAGCCGTGACACCTCCGGCGGGGCGCGGGCGGCGGGCTGGGTACGCTGAAGGGGTACCCGGCGCCCGCGCGGCGCACCCCGCTCCGGTCCTCCGCCGGCCTCGTGACACAAGGACCGGTATGCCGACCGCCCGATGGGAAGCGCTGCGCCGCGCCCGCCCCGCGCTCCTCGTCTATGTCTCCATACGCGCCCTCGGGCTGGCGGTGCTCTTCCTGTGGGCGCATCTCGCCGGCCGGGACGCGTGGCAGCTCCTCTCGGAGCGGTGGGACTCCCTCTGGTACGTCCGCGTCGTCGAACACGGCTATGACTTCACCCTGACCGCGCCCGACGGCCGGGTCCTCTCCGACATGGCCTTCTTTCCGCTGCTGCCCTGGCTGGAGGAGGGCCTGTCGGCCGTCACCCCGCTGACCCCGCCCGCCGCGGGCCTGGCCGTCAGCGCGGTGGCCTCGGTGGCGGCGGCCTGGGGGATCTTCCTGCTGGTCGCCGAGGTCTGCGGGGACGACCGCCCGGCCCTGTTCACCGTCGCGGCCTGGGCGGCGCTGCCGGTCGGCATCGTGCAGTCGATGGCGTACAGCGAATCGCTCTTCGTGGCGCTGTCGGCGTGGTCGCTGTACGCGGTCGTCCGCCGGCACTGGCTCTGGGCGGGGATCCTGGCCTCCCTCGCGGGCCTGACCCGCCCGGTGGGGCTGGCGGTCGCGGCGGCGCTCTGGCTGGCGGCGCTCACGGCGTGGCGCCGGGGCGGCGACCGCCGGCGGATGGCCGCGGGGATGGTGATCGCGCCGCTGGGCGCGGCGGGCTACATCCTCTGGGTGGGCGGGCAGGTCGGCGGGGTCTTCGGCTATCTCGATGTGCAGGGCGCCTGGGGCAATGGCTTCGACGGCGGGGCGGCCTTCGCCCGCTTCATCGGGGAGCTGCTGTTCAGCCCGGCCTTCGCCGCCGGGGCCGGGCTGCTGGCCGGTGTGGTCCTGATCGCCTGGCTCTTCGGGCGGGGAGTCCGCCAGGGCCAGCCGCCTGCGCTGCTCGCCTACACCGCGATCGTGGTCGTACTGGCCCTGGGCGCCTCGGGTTACTTCGGCTCGAAGCCCCGGCTGCTGATGCCCGCCTTCCCGCTGCTGATCCCGGCGGCGCTGGCACTGGCGCGGGCGCGGCCGGGGGTCGCCTGGACGGTGATCGGCGCGGCGTCGGCGGTGGCGGCGGTGTACGGGGCGTTCTGGCTGCACGGCTCGGGGCCGCCGTAGCGGATACGCCCCCGGGGACGCGGCTCCCGGAGGCGTGCGCCCGCCCGCGAGGCGGGGCGCGCCGGGTCCGTGCCGGAGATCGTCCCCGTACCGGACGTACTCGGGCGATTCGCCAACGCCGGGGCGCCGCGACGGCCGCCGGCACCGCGGGGCGCAGGCCCCGGGGGCGCGTCCGGCGACCGGCGGCGCCCGCCCGCGCCGGGCCCTCCCGCGCCGGAGGCGGTGGGCGCGCTAGCGGAGCTTGCGTCCCCGCCGCCAGACGTCCGTCACCAGCGGCACCCCGGGCCGGTAGGCCAGATGCACATGGCTGGGCGCGTCGAGCAGGGCGATGTCGGCGCGGGACCCGGGGGTGATGCGCCCGATGTCGGTGCGCCGGAGGGCCGCGGCGCCGCCCGCCGTGGCGGACCAGACCGCCTCGTCCGGTGTCATCCGCATGTCGCGCACGGCGAGCGCGATGCAGAAAGGCATGGACGAGGTGAACGAGGACCCGGGGTTGCAGTCGGTGGAGAGCGCCACGGTCACCCCGGCGTCGAGCAGCCGCCGGGCGTCGGGCCACTCGGCCCGGGTGGAGAATTCGGCCCCGGGCAGCAGGGTCGCGACGGTGCTGCCGCTCGCGAGGGCGTCGACGTCCGCGTCCGTGAGGTGGGTGCAGTGGTCGGCGCTGGCGGCCTCCAGCTCCACGGCGAGCCGCACGCCGGGGCCGTACGTCAGCTGGTTGGCGTGCACGCGCGGGATGAGCCCCTTCGCCCGGCCGGCCAGCAGCACGGCCCGCGCCTGGTCCGCGTCGAAGGCGCCCTTCTCGCAGAAGACATCGACCCAGCGGGCGTGCGGGGCGCAGGCGTCCAGCATCTCGCCGGTGACCAGTTCGACATAGCCCGCCGGGTCGCCGTCGTACTCGGGCGGCACGATGTGCGCCCCGAGATAGGTCACCTCCTCGGTGTGGCGCGCGGCGATCTCCAGCGCCCGGGCCTCGTCGCGGACGGTGAGGCCGTACCCCGACTTGGTCTCGAAGGTGGTGGTGCCCTGCCGCAGCGCCTCGTCGAGATGGCGCACCAGATTGGCCTCCAGCGCGGCATCGGAGGCGTCCCGGGTGGCGGCGACGGTGGTCCGGATCCCGCCCGCGGCGTACGGCTGTCCGGACATCCGCGCGCTGAACTCCCGCGTCCGGTCCCCGGCGAAGACCAGATGCGAGTGCGAGTCCACGAATCCGGGGACGGCGGACCGCCCGCGCGCGTCGTGCACCGCGTCCGCCTCGGGCGCCCGGCCGGCGGGCCCCGTCCAGGCGACGTGTCCGCCGTCGATGACGACGGCCGCGTTCTCGATCAGCCCGAGCGGTGAGCCGTCGCCCCGGCCGGGGTCGTTGGTGACAAGAGTGCTGATGTTGGTGATGAGGGTGGTGGTCATGGGGTCCTCCCGGCGGGGGTGCGATGTCCCCTCCCGCCACTTCCCGGTGCACATCGGTGGGCGCTTCGGAGGGTAGCGACCCGGTCCGGGGGAGATCGCACCGGATGCCGGTACGGAGCGGGGCGCGGCGGTCCCGCTCCGGCCGGCCGGTGTCACCGGGGCGTCGGCCGGGACCAGTCCGCCAGGCCGGCGGGTTCCCGCACCGAGACGCCCATGGGCCGGTCGTCGCCGACCGGGAGGGAGTGGTCGCGCAGGGCCCAGAGAGGTCCGGCGAGGGCGAGGACCGCGAGGGCCACGAAGGCCAGCGCGCCGCTCTCGAACCGATGGTCACCACAGTCGAGTTGTCGGGGCATGAGAACTCCTCTCGGGTGATGATCGCGCCCCCTCCCGCCGGTGGGCGGAAGGGGGCGCGACCTGGGGGTGGCCCCGGGTCTGTGCCGCCCCTGGCGCGGTCAGTCCCCCGGGGCCGTTCCCGGCCGCGGAGCGTGATGAGCGGTGGCCGCGGCCGGGAGTCTCTTCCGTCCGGTGGCTCAGGTCGCCCGGCGCAGGGCCTCGGCGATCTGTTCCACGGCGTCGGGGCGGAGCATCCCGAGATGCACATAGGGCGTTCCGGCCCCGGTGACGACCGGGCTGATGGAGCGGCAGTCCCGCTCGGGAACACCGAGGTCGGCGAGCGCCTCCCGCAGCGCCTCGGCCGCGTCACCGGCCGCCGACCGCTCGTCGCGCCAGTTCTGCATGTCCATCACCCCCGGCCCTTCCCGGCGAGCCGGCCGTGCCCCCGCTCGATCAGGGCGCTGACCGCGCCCGTGTCGCAGAGAACGGCCGGGTACGTCATCGGCACGCACCAGTGCAGACCCGTGTGCCCGGTCAGATCCGGCCTCGGCACACCCACCCAGGCCCCGCGGCCCAGCCGGCGCACCAGGCCGGAGGGCCACATACCGGTGGAACCCGGCGGCAGCAGCGCGTAATACCAGTGCCCGGTGTCGCAGATCACCGGACCGGCCAGCCCGCCCGTCAGCCATGCGGCGACCCCGTCGTGAACACTGTCACCGACCACCGCATGCACCAGCTCGCCCGAGATGCGGACGGCGTCGAACCGCACGCCCGCCGGCAGCATCGCGAACGAGCCCGACCGCCACTCCCCCCACGCGACACGCGGATCCGCGAGGGATTCCGCGAGCCATTCACCCATCGCGCTGTCGGTTATGGTCGTCATCGCAGCTCCAAGACGCCCGTGGAAGCGATACCGGCCCCACCACACCGAGGGGACTCGGTCCGGCTCGCTCTCTCCACGACCACGGTAGGCGCACTCAGAGTCACACCCCAGTGACACACTGTCCCACTTTGTGGATCAGGTGGGGCGCTGCGTCCTACCTCATCAGGCCCAATCGGTCGGCAAGTCCCAGTACGGCCGTGTCGCGGCGGGGGGCGCGCTCGCTCAGTTCGGCGACGAGCCGCCGCGAGGTGGAGTGGTAGCGCATCCACTCCGGCGCGCTGTCCTCGGCCCGCAGCAGGGCGCGTTCGGCCATGCGGTCCTTGCCGAGGTCGGTGTAGGCGAGGGCGCGGTCGACATGGAATCGCGCCTGCCAGGTGGGCGGCAGCGAGGCGAGATCCGGGATGGAGCGCGCGGCCCGGACCGCGTCGGGCGCCCGCTCCATCTCCACCAGGAAATTGACCTCGGCCACGCCGGTGTTGGTCGGGCCGAAGGGAGTGGCGTAGATCAGCAGGTCGCGGCCCATCATCTGGGCCGCCCCCTTGGCTCTTCTGAGCAGCTCCTCCACCATGCCGTGCTTCTCCTGCCGCACGGCGGCGGCGGCGGCCCGGAGCAGCAGAATGCCCCAGAGCGCGAGATCCTCGGCGTCCGACCGGAAGCCCGGTTCGATCTCCTCGGCGCGGGCCAGGGCGATGCGTTCCGCGTCGGCCAGCCGCCCCTGCTTGGTGAGCACCCAGGCCAGCGTGGAAGCGGAGAGCGTCACCAGGTTGGGATCGTCGCTCTCCCGCACGGCGGCCATGCCCCGCTCCAGGGCGGTGAAGGCGGCGTCCTCCTTGCCGAGCGCGGTCAGGGTGGTCGCCGCCACCTGATAGGCGACGGCCAGCACCGAGTGGGCCGCGGCTCTCTCGGCACCCGTGAAGGCGTGCGCGGCGGATCTCGCGTCCCGGATCAGCTGCGGCAGCAGGACCCCGATCTCCCCCAGCCGCCCCTCGCGTCTGATGCTCTCGGTGGAGTTGAGCGCCGCCCGCAACTCCCGGATGGTGGGCGGGTCCTCCGGGTCCGACTCGCCGCCCAGGATGTCGGCGACGGGCGAGACCGCCTGACGGAGAGCCAGTATCGACGGCCGCCCGCTCCCCGCCGCGCCCGGCACCTCGAAGGTGTTCGGCTGGCCGACGAGATGGCTGGGCTCGGTGTCCAGCGCGCGGGCCATGGCATTGATGCTGGAGAGCCGGGCGGTCTTGCGCCGTCCCTGCTCCAGTTTGCGGACCACGTCCACGGACAGGTCGGAACGCTCGGCCAGTTGCTCCTGGGTCATGCCTCGACGGCGGCGGAGCAACGCGATCCGGTCGCCCATTCCCGATTCATAAGCGTTCACAGCCAGCCACCCCGGGGGAAGAGGATCGAGTCTCCACCGTACGCCTGGGCTGGAGGTCACCACATTCGGTCTACTGCCAATATTCGGGCCCCAGTTGGCTATTCCCGGGCGACCCCGGTGGATCCTCACCCATCCTGATGAAGCACCGGACCGCTCCCTCCCGCGCCGCGCGCCCCACCCGCCCTGGCGCACTCCCGCACGCCCCGCGCGCACCCCTTGGACCGGGGCCGTCACCGCGAGGCGGGCACGGGGCCGGGCAGGCGGGTGTCGAGCGCGGTGGGCAGATGATCGGACGCGGCGCGCGTGTCCGGGGTGTCATGAGTCCAGTAGGCATCGGCGGGAAGGCCGCGGACCAGGATGTGGTCCAGGCGCAGGGGTACGGGCTCGTTGGCGTACGCGTATCCGACTGTGGCCGCCCGCTCCTGCCCCGTACGGGCCCGGGGGTCGGTCCAGCCGGAGTTGATCAGCGCGTGGAAAGCCCGGCGATCGGTGGCACCGAAGATTCCGTCCGGAGCGATGTACCGGTACCGGGAGTGGAGATGGCGCGCCACGAGAGAGTCCCAGTCGGGTTCGGTGTCGTGGATGCCAAAGCAGTTGAGGTCGCCGAGGAGGAGTGCGCGGCCGGGGGTGCCGGGGAAGTGTCCGGCGTAGTCGGTGAGGTGGCGGGCTTCGCGGAGGCGGGTTTCGCCGTCGGTGTGGGTGAGGTGGGTGGCGAGGGCGAGGAAGTCCCGGCTGTCGTCGTTCGCGTCGGCGTCGGCGGGTCGCAGCCGGGCCCGGATGAGGGCGTGCCGGAAGACCCGCTCGCCGATGTTCCGGCGCCCGATGAGCCGGAGCCTTGTGGGGCGGTGGAGGAGGGCGGTGAAGTTGCGCCCGTCGCCGACATGGGAGTGGGCCGTCATGGCGCACGCCATCCCCAGTTGGTGGCAGAGCCGCAGCAGCCGCCGCTCGTCCTGCTCGTCCCAGTGCGTGCACTCCTGAAGAGCCAGAATGTCCGGACGCAGTCCGGCGAGGATCACCGCCTGCGCCCACAGGCGTTCCTCCGAACCACCGTCCAGACCGCCATCACGGAGATTCCAGGTCACAGCCCGCAGGAACTGATGCTGTACGGGCACTGGCTACTCCTCGCCGGAATTCCGCTCGGCCACGCGCTGGTCCTGTGCGGTGGGCCCCGGCGACCGGCCATCACCGATCGGGACGACGTGGTCCCGCAGGGCCCAGAGGGGCCCGACGAGTCCGAGCACCGTGCGGGTGACAGGAACGAGCGAGCTGGTGCCGTGCTTCCGCTGTTCGGCCATGAGGGCACTCCTGATTCGGTGTGGTTCCCGCATCAGCGGGGTGTTCGCACGCAGGCGACGTGCAGATGTGGCTTGACGTCACTGCCGTGCAGGAGCCTGACCGGCTCTCCGGCCGGATCGGCCCACGGCGGCGTGTCCCAGCGGGTCCCCTGCGAAGGAGGCAGGGCAACCCATTGCTCGGGCCCGGTCCGGACATCCACAGCAGCAGCGGATCGGATCGTCAGCGCATGACGCCCCGTACCGGGAAGCACCAGAAGAGCTGCGGCCGCCTTCCCGAACAACAGACAGGGCACCGGTACAGGAGCTTCGGCGTCGAGCCTGACCATGGCGGTCATGCACACTGCCCTGGGCATCACGAGTGCGTCGAAGACCACTGTGGACGCGATGAGTCCCGCGCCCGGCTCGTTCTGGATCGCCTCGGCAACACCCTTGGGGAACGAACTCGCACCCAGAATCGGATGGGCACCAGGGAAGGGACAGCCGGATTCCCCACAGGTGCACCCGGCCCGGGGCCGGTAGCGGTGACCAATGGTCAACGGCCACTTGAGGGTCTGGGTGTAAACACGCGCAGCGGTTTGCGGATCGCGGACGTTGATCGGCTCCATTGCCGGCCCCTTTGTGATCGCTCGTGTACATCGGGTGACTTCCGAGCGTGGGGCAAGGGGTTCAGCGCAGCCCCAATTTTTTCCAGGGGTGTTCCGCGGAGCGCCTCAGTGAACCAGCTCCATACTCCTGACCAGGTACGACAGCGTCGACGCCTGTGACGGCACACCAACACGTGCCATGTCCGCCACTGCCGCCCGGGCCATGGGATCTCCGAAGACATACTGAGGCGCGCCGGCTGCCGCAGTGCGCAGCTTCAGCACAGCGGCGCCATTGCGCCCCATGCGGTGCAGCGCGCGTGCCTCGTCGATCGCATAGTGCGTCCGACGCTCCTTGCTCGGCACCGTGGCGACGTTCACCTCCGGGACCGTGGTGAGTCCGGCCTCGGGCTGGTCGACCTCCACCCCCACTTCGGCCGCATGCACTGCCACCGTGCCCCGGCCGAACACGGTCTGCGCCTCCAGGTCGTAGAAGTCGGGACCGAGCCGATCCGCGTCCTCAAGCGCCGCACCGATACGGGCCCAAGCGCTCGGACCCTGGGCGGCCCGGGCATGAGCGACAGCGCAGCGCAGATGCAGAGCTCCACGCAGCGATACTGCCTCCGGCTGCGGTTGCGACGCGGCGGCCAGTGACTCCAGATCGCGCAGTGCCGCCTCGGCGACGACCACGGTCTCCGACAGCGACGCCTGGTGGAGCAGTGCTCCACAGCGGTCCCACGCTACGGCGGCTTTGGTGATCGGATCGTCCAGTTCGGTTGCCGCGCCTGCGGCCACTTCGGCGGCGGACCACGCCAGATCCGGGTAGCCGAAAGCGTTCAAACACATGCGTGCCGTGCGGGCGGCGTCGACCATCAGTCGCAGTGCCTCTTCACGGGTACCGCCCTCGGCGAACAGAAGGGCAGTGTTCAAGTCCTCGATCATGTTCGGCAGCAGAGTCGCGAGCCGGGGCAGATTGGCGGCCTGCCGAGCCCGGTTCGTCTCCCATGACTTCGCGTGTATCGAAGCCAGTTCCGGAAGGGCACCCTGTGGTGCCAGCCCGGGATGGCCGGAGAGAATCAACCCCGCTCGGCGCAACCCGGCACGCAGGGCCGGCACATGGGCATGGGCGATTGCCCCGCTGTGGTGTTGAAGCCGATAGGGCTGGCCAAGAAGCCAGACGACATCCACGTCGCATTGGTCCGCGACCGCTGTGATGACCGAATAGCGGTCGAGTGGCTGACGGCCGGACTCGACATTGGCCATCCAGGACTCGGTGCGTCCGAGGAAATCGGCGAGCTGCACTTGCGACAGCCCGGCGGCATTCCGGGCGATACGCACGCGGGTACCGATGTGTTCATGGGCAGGAAGAGACATGGCGGAAAGCTCCGTTCTGACCTGGACTCTCAGAACGTACCCCCACCCCGGGCAACACGTACCGCCATTCACCCTCGGCGCTCAGCGTCATGCGCACACCGCCTCGGCACTCACGCCCGGAGCTACGCCGCAGCGGCCGGCACATACACATCGCCCGCCCACAACAGCCGCCACAGGGGCGTGCACGTCATCATGCGCGCCTTGGGCGGGCTCACTCACGCCGGGCCGGCAGAGGCGGGCGCCGGGAACTGTCCGCCCTATGGTGTGAAGCGGCAGGGGCCCGCCGACAGCAGGAGGAGATCGGATGCCCGGGAAAGAACATCACCTGACCATGTATATGACCGGCGGCCCGGTGCGGGTACCCGGCACGATCCGCGGAGTCCGGGAGGCTCTGCCCGAAGAGGTTCGCGCCGCGTTCACCGCGGAGATCGAGGATGCTCCGGCCGAGGAGCTCCGCACAGTTCTCGTCCGGTGGGCGATGAACATTCCCACCGAGCACGACGCGGCGGAAGAGGCCGTGATCGAACGTGTCCGCGCCGGCGACTTCACCGGCGTCACCTTCGCAGAAGACCTCGAAGACCTCGGAGACGACGAGTACCGGAGCGCCGGATGAGCTACCGCGTCGTCTACACGGACATGGCCGAGGCGGGGCGGGCATCGCTCTCGCCCATGGACCGCAAGGTGTTCGACACCAGAGTCGCCGCCATCGCCCGTGACCCGTACGGCTGCGGATCAAGCACAGTCGGAACCTCCCGGGACCGGCGGGACGCCGCGATCGGCAGCATCGCGATCATCCGCTACGAGGTCAGTCCCCGCGTGGTCACCGTCACCATCCTGCGCGTCGTCTGACCTTCCGGCTCTCCGGCACAACAAGCGGCCCTGTCCCGCCGGGCGCGCGGCCGGGCGGGACAGGGCACGGGACGAACAGGCTCCGGAGGTCAGTTCACCAGGGAGAAGCCGAAGTACGAAAGACCCGCGACGCCGCCCACCGTGCGGGCGTTGAAGGAGCTCGCGCCGGCCGCCGTGACGCCGCTCGACGTGGACTTGAAGCGCCAGACGGCGCCCGCGCCCTTGTCCTCGGCGTACGCGCCGACGACCAGTTCGGCGCGGCGGTCGTTGTCGCTGTCCACCAGCTTGACCGCGGCGCCGAAGTGGTCCTCGGTCTCGTCGGTGCCGGGGACACCGGGGGTGGACTGGGTGAGGACCTTGGCGCCGGTGCCGGTCAGGCCCTTGGCCGAGCCGCGCAGGACGGTGACCGCGCCGGTCCGGCGCTTCGAGCCGGTCATCTCGCCGGGGGCGCCGACGGCGACATCCGCGTAACCGTCGCCGTTGGTGTCGCCGGCCGAGAGGGACCAGCCGAAGCGGTCGTTGGCCTTCGCGGTGCCGGGGATTCCGGCGGTGTTCTGGTTGATGTGGGTCTTGGCGCGGGTGCTCAGGCCGTTCTTGGCGCCATGGGTGACGATGATGCCGCCGCCGGGGGCGCCGAAGGGCTCGTCCGCGGACTTCTCCATGAAGTTGCCGGTGATGACATCGCCGAAGCCGTCCTTGTCGATGTCCCCGATGGCGGCCTCGTAGCCGCCGGGCAGCGTGCCGGTCTTCCGGACCGTGTTCTTGGGGCCGGCCGACAGAAGCGTTCCGCCGCCGGGGCCGAAGGCGACCAGTTCCCTGCCGGGACGGCCGTCGACGTCCCCGGCGACCAGGTACTCCGCGTTCAGGCCCTTGCGGTCGAGGATGTCGAGATCCTGGCGGCCGGCGGGGACACCCTTGCGGCTGATCGGGCCCTTGAAGACATGGAGGCCGTCGACCACCATGTTGATCGCGGCCAGATCGGGCTTGCCGTCGCCGGTGAAGTCGCCGACGGCGACGTCCCAGCCGAGTTCGTTGTGGTGCTCGGGCAGGTGCGCGGAGATGTCGGCGCCGCTGGTGAGGCCCTTGGCGCTGCCCCACAGGATGGTGACGGAGCCGTAATCGTCGGTCTTGCCGACCCGGTCGGCGTGGACGCCGACCACCAGGTCGGTGTAGCCGTCGGCGTCGACGTCGCCCGCGGTGAGGCGGTCGCCGAAGTAGTCGCCGGCCTCGGCGACACCGGGGACGCCCGGGGTGTTCTGGTGGATCAGGGCGCGCTTGGCGGTGCTCAGACCCGACTTGGTGCCGTAGACGATGGAGATGGCGCCCGCGCCGGTCTTCCCGCCGACCTCGGCGATGGGGGCGGCGATCGCGACATCGCGGAAGCCGTCACCGTTGAAGTCGCCCGGGAGGCCGGAGGGCGCGGCCGCCGCGGGAGCCGCCGTCGCGACGACGAGCAGGCCGCCGGTGACCACGGCCGCGGTCGTCGCCGCGACAGCGGTACGAAGAGTCTTGTGCAAGAGGATTCCCCACTCGAACGGTGCGCTCCCCGCGCACCTCAAACGGATCCGCGTACGCGGATCGCGTCATCGTCGCACCGGATTCGAACAGGTTCAACTTACATATACCGGCTCTCGCCGACCGGCCCGGCTCACTCCCGCAGTGCCGCCACCGCCGCCGCCAGGTCGCCCGCCGGGTCCGCGATCAGGGTGTGCGCGCCGTCGCGGACGACCCGGCGGCCCGCCACCACCACCTCGCGGACGTCCGCCGCCGAGGCGGCGAAGACCGCCGTCTCCGCGGCCAGTCGGGGCACCGGGCCCGCCGTGCGCACGGAGGTCAGCGAGACCGTGGTGAAGTCGGCGGGGGCGCCGGGCTCCAGGATGCCCGCCCCGGGGCGGCCGAGTGCGGCATGGCCGTCGGCGGAGGCCGCGCGGAGCAGGGCGGCGGCCGTCCAGTGGCCCCGGACCCGGGTGCGGAGGCGTTCGTTCAGCTCCATCGCGCGGGCCTCCTCCAGGAGGTCGATCACCGCATGGCTGTCGCTGCCGAGCGAGAGCGGCGATCCGGCGCGCTGGAGCTCCCGTGCCGGCCCGATGCCGTCCGCCAGGTCGCGTTCGGTCGTCGGGCACATGCAGACCCCGGCGCCGGAGCGGCCGAGCAGGGCGATGTCCCCGTCGGTCGGATGGGTGGCGTGGACGGCCGTCACGGTCGGCTTCCAGAAGCCGGCGCTCTCCAGCAGCCCGGCCGGGGTGCGGCCGTGGACGGCGAGGCACGCGGTGTTCTCGGCGGGCTGTTCGGAGAGATGGACATGGACCGGTACGCCGTCGGTGCGGGCCGCGAAGTCCGCGAGGACGTCCTCGGCGGAGAGGGCCCGCACGGAGTGGACCGCCGCCCCGATGACGGCGTGCGCCGCGGGCTTCAGCCGGGACCAGCGGTCGTGCCAGCCGTCGAGGGTGCCGTCGCCGAAGCGCAGCTGCGGGCCCTTCAGCGGCTGGTGGCCTTCGGGGGTCAGCCCGCCGTGGAGATAGACCGTGTCGAGGAGGGTGATCCGGATGCCCGCCTCGGCCGCCGCCGCGATCAGGGCCTCGCCCATGGCGTTGGGGTCGGCGTACCGGGTGCCGCCCGGCGCGTGGTGGAGGTAGTGGAACTCGCCGACGGCGGTGATCCCGGCGAGCGCCATCTCCGCGTACACCGCGCGGGCGAGGGCGTGATACGTGTCCGGGGTGAGCCGGGAGGCCACCGCGTACATCGTCTCGCGCCAGGTCCAGAAGGTGCCGCTGCCGACCTGGACGGTGCCGCGCAGGGCCCGGTGGAAGGCGTGGGAGTGGGTGTTGGCGAGGCCGGGGAGGGTGACGCCGCGCAGGATCTCGGCGCCCGGCGGCGGGGCCGGGACTCCGGTGCGGACGGCCGCGATCCGGCCGTCGCCGCCGACGTCCAGGACCACGCCGGGCTCGGTGCGGTCGCCGAGATGGGCGTGTTCGGCCCAGTACGCGGTCGTCAGCGGCATGCCAGCCCTTCCAGTACGGCGGCGAGCGCGCGGACCCCCGCCACGCAGTCGTCCTCGGCGGCGAATTCGGCCGGGGAGTGCGAGATACCGGTGGGGTTCCGCACGAAGAGCATCGCGGTGGGGACGGCGGTGGAGAGGATGCCCGCGTCATGGCCCGCGCCGGTGCCGAGGACCGGGGCGGGGGCGGGGAGCCGGGCGGCCAGGATGCCGGCGATCTCGTCGCGCAGGACGTGGTCGAACTCGACGACCGGGGTGAAGGATTCGCGTACGACGGAGAGATCGAGGCCGTCGCGCCGGGCGCACTCCTTCGCGGCCTGTTCGATCGCGGCGACGACGGTGTCCAGGCCGGCCTGGTCGGGGGCGCGGGAGTCCAGCCAGGAGCGGATCAGGGAGGGGATCGCGTTGACGCCGTTCGGTTCGACGGCGATCTTGCCGAAGGTGGCGACCGCGCCGGCCGCCTCGGCCTCCCGCCGGGCGGCGAGGACGGTCTCGGCGTAACCGAGCATGGGATCGCGGCGGTCGGCGAGCCGGGTGGTGCCCGCGTGGTTGGCCTCGCCCCGGAAGTCGAACCGCCAGCGGCCGTGCGGCCAGATCGCCGAGGCGATGCCGACGGGGTCGCCGGTCAGATCGAGGGCGCGGCCCTGTTCGACATGGAGTTCGACATAGGCGCCGATACGGGCGAGGCGTTCCGGGTCGGGGCCGATGGCGGAGGGGTCGTGTCCCGCCTCCTCCATGGCCCGCGGGAGGCTGATCCCGTCGGCGTCGGTCAGTGCGTGGGCCGCCTCGCGGCTGAGCACTCCGGCGGTGAGGCGGGAGCCGACGCAGGCCAGGCCGAAGCGGGCGCCCTCCTCGTCGCCGAAGTTGGTGATGGCGAGGGGGCGGGTGAATCGCGCCCCCTCGCGGCGGAGCTCGTCGAGGGCGGCGAAGGCGGAGACGACACCGAGGGGGCCGTCGAAGGCGCCGCCGTCGGGGACCGAGTCCAGATGGGAGCCGGTGACGACGGCGTCGCCCTGTGCCGGGTCGCCGAGCCAGGCCCACTGGTTGCCGTTGCGGTCGGTCTCGTACGCCAGACCGCGCGCCTCGGCCTGTTCCCGGAACCAGGTGCGGCAGTCGGCGTCGGCGCCGGTCCAGGCATGGCGGCGGTATCCGCCGGTGGCGGCCGCCCGCCCGATGGGGCGGAGATCGGCCCACATCCGGTGGAAGGAGTCCCCCTCGGCGGGCGATGTCATGATTCCTCCCGCATCGGCACGCGTACGCCCTTGTCCTCGGCGACCGACTCGGCGATGTCGTACCCGGCGTCGACATGGCGGATCACGCCCATGCCGGGGTCGTTGGTGAGCACCCGGCGGATCTTCTCGCCGGCCAGGGGGGTGCCGTCGGCGACCGTCACCTGTCCCGCGTGGATGGAGCGGCCCATGCCCACTCCCCCGCCGTGGTGGATGGAGACCCAGGATGCCCCGGACGCCACATTCACCATGGCATTGAGCAGCGGCCAGTCGGCGATGGCGTCGGATCCGTCGAGCATCGCCTCCGTCTCGCGGTACGGGGACGCCACCGAGCCGCAGTCCAGATGGTCCCGGCCGATGGCGAGGGGGGCGGCGAGCTCGCCGCTCGCCACCATGTCGTTGAAACGCTCCCCGGCCCGGTCGCGTTCCCCGTAGCCCAGCCAGCAGATGCGGGCGGGCAGGCCCTGGAAGTGGACGCGTTCGCCGGCCAGGCTGATCCAGCGGCGCAGGGATTCGTTCTCGGGGAAGAGTTCGAGCATCGCGCGGTCGGTTCTGGCGATGTCGGCCGGGTCGCCGGAGAGCGCCGCCCAGCGGAAGGGCCCCTTCCCCTCGCAGAAGAGGGGGCGGATGTAGGCGGGTACGAAGCCGGGGAAGTCGAACGCCCGGTCGTAGCCGGCGGTCCTGGCCTCGCCCCGGATGGAGTTGCCGTAGTCGAAGACCTCCGCGCCCGCGTCCTGGAAGCCGACCATGGCCTCCACATGACGGGCCATCGACTCGCGGGCCCGCTGGGTGAAGTCGGCGGGCTTCTCGGCCGCGAAGGAGGCCATCTCGTCGAAGTCCACGCCGGCGGGGAGGTAGGCGAGCGGGTCGTGGGCCGAGGTCTGGTCGGTGACGATGTCGATCGGCGCGCCCATGGCGAGGAGCTCGGGCAGCAGCTCGGAGGCGTTGCCGAGGACGCCGATGGAGAGCGGGCGCCGGGCGTCGCGGGCCTCGGTCGCCAGCCGGAGGGCGTGGTCGACGGAGTCGGCGCGGACATCGAGATAGCGGTGCTCGATCCGGCGCTCGATGGCGCGCGGATCGCAGTCGACACAGATCGCCACGCCGTCGTTCATGGTGACGGCGAGCGGCTGGGCGCCGCCCATGCCGCCGAGTCCGGCGGTGAGGGTGATGGTGCCGGCGAGGGTGCCGCCGAACCTCTTCGCGGCGACGGCGGCGAAGGTCTCATAGGTGCCCTGGAGGATGCCCTGGGTGCCGATGTAGATCCAGGATCCGGCGGTCATCTGGCCGTACATGGTGAGTCCGAGGGCTTCGAGCCGCCGGAACTCCTCCCAGTTCGCCCAGTCCCCGACCAGGTTGGAGTTGGCGATCAGGACGCGCGGGGCCCATTCATGCGTCTGCATCACGCCGACGGGGCGGCCGGACTGGACGAGCATCGTCTCGTCCTGCTTCAGCGTCCGCAGGGTGCGCTCCATGGCGTCGAAGGAGCGCCAGTCACGGGCGGCCTTGCCGGTGCCGCCGTAGACGACCAGCTTGTCGGGGTGTTCGGCGACCTCGGGGTCGAGGTTGTTGCGGAGCATGCGCAGGGCGGCCTCCTGCTGCCATCCCAGGGTGCTCAGTTCCGTACCGCGCGGCGCCCTGACGGGACGGGGGCCCGACGGTCCCGGTGTTCCTGGCAGTCCTGGCATGTGAGGGCCTCCTCGCGGCGCTCACACGGCGGTGCGCCGTGTGGATGGATGGGTCTGGTGAGACGCGCGATATCAGGGGATGCCGGGGATTACGGGTGGTGAAGGACGGCAGCCGCTTCCGGTGCCATCCTGTTGATATCGCTATTCACATCCTGGCTACATGAATACTCCTAGTCAACAGGTGCGCCGCGCACACCCCGGATGATTGGCTGGCGGCATGACTGCCGACCGACGCGATCAAGCCGTACGAGCCGCTCTCGCCCAGGGGCTCCTCACCGAGGACCAGCCCGTGGCCGCCCTGCTGGACGTGGCCGGGATCCGCGCCTCCGCCCGGGCTCTGCGGGCCGCGTTCGCCGCCGTCACCGATGCGCCGGTGCTGCATGCCTTCGCCGTCAAGGCGGCGCCGCTGGTGCCCGTCGTCGCCCTGCTGAACGAGGAGGGCATCGGCGCGGAGGTCGCCAGCCCCGGCGAACTGGCACTGGCGCGCGCGGCGGGCGTGCGCCCCGGGGACACCGTCCTCGACTCCCCGGCCAAGACCCGGGCGGAGCTGGCGGAGGCGCTGGAGCTGGGCATCGCCGTCAATGCCGACAACCCACAGGAACTGGCCCGTCTCGACGCCCTGAGGGCGGCCGCGGACAACCCGTCCGCGCCCATCGGGATACGGGTGAACGCGCAGGTGGGAGGCGGCACCATCGGTGCGCTGTCGACGGCGACCGCCACCTCGAAATTCGGGATCGCGCTCCGTGACGAGGGCGCGCGCCGGGCGGTCGTGCGGATGTGTCTGGACCGGCCCTGGGTGACCCGGCTGCACACCCACTCCGGCTCCCAGGGCATACCCCTGGAGCGGATGATCGAGGGGATCCGGGAGGTGTACGGACTCGCCGAGGAGATCAACGCGGCGGCCGGGCGCCGGCAGATCGACACCATCGACATCGGCGGCGGACTGCCCGTGAACTTCGCCTCCGACGACCACACCCCGAGCTTCGCGGAGTACGCGGCGCTGCTGAGGATGCGGGTCCCGGGACTGCTCGACGGGCGGTACGGGCTGGTGACCGAGTTCGGCCGGTCGCTGCTGGCGAAGAACGGACTGATTCTGGCCAGGGTCGAGTACACCAAGGTCTCCGGCGGACGGCCGATCGCGGTGACCCACGCGGGGGTGCAGGTCGCCACGCGCACCGTCTACGACCCGGCCTCGTGGCCGCTGCGGATCGCCGCGTACGACGGGAAGGGCCTGCCCAAGGCGGGCGAGCCGGTGGTGCAGGACGTGGCGGGGCCGGCCTGCTTCGCGGGCGATCTGCTCGCCGAGGGGCGGGCGCTGCCGCCGCTGGAGCCGGGTGACGTGGTGGCGGCGCTGGACACCGGGGCGTACTACTTCTCCAACCACTACGGGTACAACAGCCTGCCCCGGCCGGGGGTGTACGGCTTCTCGTCGCCGGCGGGCGAGGGCGCGGCGGACGGGCGGGAGGAGACGGTGTTCGCCCCGGTGCGGGCTCCGCAGACCGTGGCCGAGATCGTCGCGGAGTCGGGCGGGGAGCTGGCCGGCGCGCTGCTGCGGGGGGAGTGAGCGGGCCGTGAGCGCGCCCCGGAGGACCGCCGTCCGGCGGCCTTCCGGGGCGATGGGCGGCCTTCCGGGAGCGATTGTCAGAGCCTGCTGCTTCCCTTGAACCATGGCGAACACAAGTGTGGTGGTCGAGCGCCGGATCGCGGCTCCGGCGGACCGGGTGTGGCGCGCGCTCACGGATCTGGAGCGCGCGCCGGCCGTGCTGAGCGGGGTGGACTCGGTCGAAGTGCTCTCCGACGGCCCGTTCGGGGTGGGCACCCGATGGCGTGAGACACGGCGGATGATGGGCCGGGCGGCGACCGAGGAGATCCAGGTGACGGCCGCCGAGCCGCCGCTGCGCTATGTGGCGGAGGCCGATTCCCGGGGCGCCCACTACATCTCCGAGTTCGTGCTGACCGAGACCGGCCCGTCGACCACGGATGTGCGGATGACCTTCTCCGCCCTCCCGCCCGAGGGGCTCGTCCCCGGGCTGCTCGCCAGGCTCTTCGGCGGGCTCGGTGCCCGGATGGTGGCCAGGACCATCGCCGCTGATCTGGCCGATGTGGCGGCGGCGGTGGAGGCCGGGGAGTAAGGGCGGCCCCGGGGGGGCGGGATGCGGGGATCAGGCTGCGGGAGGGGGCGGGATGCCGGGTCAGGATGCCGGGGTCGCCGGCCTGGGGAAGATCAGTCCGCGCAGGTCCTCGATCTGCTTCGGGGTGGCGACCAGGTCCAGGGTGTCGAAGGAGAGATCCCATCCGGTCCGGCCCCGGCCGTCCCGGGTGAAGCGCTCGACGATGCCGAAGCTCACCTCGCGCCCGTCCGAGCGGACGATGGCGTGCCCCACCCACTCCCGGTGGGTCGTGCGGCCCTCGCGCACGGTGTTCCCCGGCTCCAGCTCCAGGTCACGGACCTTTCCGAACAGCTTGCCGAGATAGGCGCGGGCCGCCTCGGGGCCCTTCAGCCCCTTGGCCGCGCCGGGGCCGGTCAGCTCGGTCAGCCGGTTCACGCCGTCCACGAGCGCGTCGATGTCCTGGGTGTTCCAGGCCCGCTTCCGCTCCCGGACACTCTGCTCCGGGCGGGCCGGACCCGGGCCGGCCGAGGTGTTCCGGTCCGGACCGGCGAAGAGGTCGGGCAGCTTCGGGTCCAGCGGGCGGAAGAGATCGGTCTGGTCCCAGAACCGGCGGCCCTGCTGGACCTGCGCGCCGCTGAGCTCCAGCCGGTGCATGGTCACATAGTCGACCGCGACCGGCAGCCCCGGCCCCACCGGGTCCACGATGCCGGTGTTGCGGGCCTTGACGAAGGCCACCCGGCCATCCGGGGAGGCGGACACCGAGAGCGGCTCGAAGCGGTACTTCTCCACCCGCTTCACGACATTGGTGATCTGCGCCTCGATGATCTCGCGGCCGATCGGCTCCGCCAGACCGGTGTCCATCAGCGTGCCGGTGGGCGTGAACAGAGCCATGTACTTCGGGATGTCGGCCGGTGCCTCGCCCCAGGCGCAGTACGCCCTGAGGAACGCCCGCACCTTCGGGTGCAGGGCGCCATGGGCGGAGTGTTCCGGCGCCGGGGCCGTCGCGACGGACGCGCAGAGCGACGGCTGCGCGGACGCCGAGGCGGTACCCGAACCGATGGGCAGCAGAGCGGCGGCGGTCGCGACGACGATCAGGGGGCGGATGCGCTGCACGGCGTACTCCGGATCTCTTCGAACGAGTCTGTTCCGGGGGGCTGTTCGCCTCCCTGCCCAGGAGTCTGCCGGGGGCGTCCCGGGGGCGCGATTACGTGCGGGGTAATGCCGCCGGGGCAGTGCGTCCCGCCGGGCGCGCGGCCGGACCGGTGGGCGGCAACGGCCCGCCGGCACGCGGAATGGACGCATTTCCCGCACATTCGTCCAGGCATCACCGCTCATCGCCGGGGCAGTCCTCCTCCCACACCGCATCCGCACGGACTCTTGGGAGAGCCTCACTTGACCAGCCCGTCCACCGCCCCCTCCGCACCCGAGCCGTCCGGATCGTCCGCGTCGTCCGTACCGCCGTCGTCGCCCGTACCGCCGTCGTCATCCGTGCCACCGGGGGCTGCCGCACCGCCCGGGGCTGCCGCACCGCCCGGGGCTGCCGCACCGCCCGGGGCTTCCGCACCGCCGGGGGCTTCCGCACCGCCCGGCGGCGAAGGGCCGCTCAAGAGAGCCATCGGGCCCAAGCTGCTGATCCTCTTCGTCATCGGCGACATCCTCGGCACCGGCATCTACGCCACCACCGGCAAGGTCGCGGGCAAGGCCGGCGGCGCGCTCTGGCTCCCGTTCCTCATCGGATTCATCGTCGCCCTGCTGACCGCCGCGTCCTATGTGGAGCTGGTCGGCAAGTACCCCAAGGCGGCCGGGGCCGCGCTCTACACCCAGAAGGCGTTCAAGGTCCCCTTCCTCACCTTCATCGTCGCCTTCATGGTGATGTGCTCCGGGCTCTCCTCCGCGAGCGCCGCCGCCCGGGCCTTCAGCGGCGACTACTTCCAGGAGTTCACCGACGCGGTCCCCGCCACCCTGATCGCGATTCTCTTCATCCTGGCCCTGGCCGCGCTCAATCTGCGCGGGGTCTCCGAGTCCGTGAAGACCAATGTGGTCCTCACCATCGTGGAGCTCACCGGTCTGGCGATCATTCTCGCGATCGGCGCGTGGGCGGTCCTCTCCGGCGGCGGCGAGCCCTCCCGGCTCACCGACCTCGAGTCGAGCGGTACCGGATACGCCCTGGTCACCAGCATGCTCGGGGCCACCGCACTCGGCTTCTTCGCCTTTGTCGGCTTCGAGGACTCGGTCAACATGGCCGAGGAGACCAAGGACCCGGTCCGCACCTTCCCCCGGGCCATCTTCATCGGAGTCGCGGTCACCGGCACCATCTATGTCCTGGTGGCGCTGGTCTCCTCGCTCCTCGTCGACCACCGGACCCTGGAGCGGTCCAGCGGACCGCTGCTGGAGGTGGTGAAGGCGGGCGGTGTCGGCTTCCCGCCCGAACTCTTCGCCCTGATCGCCCTCTTCGCGGTCACCAACTCCGCGCTGATCAACATCATGATGGCCTCGCGGCTCTGCTACGGCATGGCGAACGAACGCATTCTGCCGAAGGTGATGGGACGCGTCCTGCCCGGCCGGCGCACCCCCGTCGTCGGCATCGTCTTCGTCTCGGCGCTCGCGATCGGGCTGGTCACCACCGGCGAGATCGAAGGGCTCGGCGACACCACCGCCTTCCTGCTGCTCTGCGTCTTCGCCATCGTCAACATCGCCGTACTGGTCCTGCGCCGCGACCCGGTGGGCCATGCCCACTTCCGTACGCCGACGGCCCTTCCGGTGCTCGGCGCGATCACCGCACTCGTCCTGGCGAGTCCGCTCGCCGACCGGGACGCCGAGGTCTACATCCGCGCCGGGGTGCTGATCGCCATCGGCATCGGGCTCTGGGTCGTCAACAGGGCGGTGCTGAGGGCACGCGGGGAGGACACGGCCTGACCTCGGGCGGGGGAGCGGGGAGGGGTCCGGCGGGCGGCCCGGCCGGCGGCCGGCGCGGGGTCGGTGGGCGGACCCTATCGGGGCCGGGGCATGTTCCGTTGGAAAATGCCAGAAGTCTCATCACTCCCAGCCACACCACCTAGCCTTTCCGTCACCGACGACCGCACACCAGTGCGTGGGAACACCAGGGCGGAAAGGGGGCCCGCATGCCCGGAATCGACGAGTCTCTGCTGGAGGCCATGCTGGTGCCCGGAGCGCGCGGCGCGGCGCTGGTGGACTGGGTCAGCGGGCTCGCGCTCGGCACCATCGGCGAGGCACCCGGCGGGGACCACGAGGCCGGTGCCGCCGAGCTCGCCGAGCTGGCCCGGATGACGGGTGAGTACACCGCCTTCGCCGCGACGGGCGGAGCGAGCGGGACGGCCGGAGCCGGCGGGACGCGCGGAGCCGGCGGGACGGGCGGGACGGCTCCCGAGGACGCGGGGGTTCCCGAGGACCTCATCGTCACCACCCCCACCTGCTACCACCTGGTCCGTTTCCTCGGCCCGGTGCTCGACGGCGGAGTCGTCCTCCATCTCTGGCTCGACCGCGACCTCGGCAATCTCGCCCTGGCCCGGATGCGGATGCGCGACCTCGCCGGGCGGCTGGTGCTCTGATGGCGACCGCCCTCTCCCCCTTGCTCACCCGGCTCACGGAGGAGCGGGCCACCGGTGTGCTGATCCGCGAGCACGGCGCGCTCTATCTCACGGACGGCCGGGTCGTCCACGCCGAGTCACCCGCGGCGCCCGGACTCGAAGCGCTGCTCGCCGCGCGAGGAGCGGCGGAGGCCGGCGCGCCCGCCGGTCCGGCCCCCGGCCCCCCGCACACCGGCCGGGTGATGAGCGCCGGCGGCGGACGGCTGGAGATCCTGCGGCTGACCGCGCTGTTCGACGCGGCCTACTTCGCGCTCGCCCCCGCCGACGGGCCGACCCGCTTCCGCTCCGGCGCCGCCCACTGGCGGGTCCCGGTGCGGCCGGTGGAGCCCCGGGCGGTGGAACGCGAGGCACTGCGGCGCGGCAGGCTGCTCCAGGCGCTCTGGCCGCATCCGGCGGTCGACACCGCCCCGGTGCGGTGCCGTCCCCGTCCGGAGGGCCGGGCGGTCACCGCCCGCCGCCGGTCGCTGCTGGCGCTGGCCGATGGCGTACGGACCCCGGCCGCGATCGCCCACGCGCTGGGGCGGCCCGGGTTCCACACCCTGATCGAGGTGCGGCGGCTGGCCGCCGAGGGGTTCATCGACACCCCGGCGAGCGCCCGGGTCGCGCCGGTTCCGCTGCCGGCGTTCCCGCCCGAGGGCGCGGAGGGCCCGGGGTCCCCGGCCGTACCCGGACCGGCGGAAGGACCGGAGCGGCGGAACGGGGGCGGACGGGCCCGGCCGTGGGGCGCCTTCACCGCACCCGACACCGCGCTGCTCCGGCGGATCCGTGACGCGCTGGAGGGCCCCGGGTGAGTGCGCACCCGCCGCCGCGCCCCGCGCCGGGACCCGCCCGTACGGCGGGAGACGGCCGTACGCCGGGATCCGGCCCCCCATCAGAAGGCGCGCGGGCAGCCCGCGCGCCGGGCAGGAGAGAGCCGATGACCAGCGAGGCGGATGTATTCGCCGAAGTCCTCACCGAACTGAGACGGCTGCGGGCCCGCATGCCGCAGCTGACCGGCGCGGTCGCCGCGAGCGTGGACGGTCTGGTCCTCGCCTCCGACACGGGCATGAGCATGGGCGGCGCGGGCCCGGCGGCCGGACGGGGCGACGGTACGGAAGGTACGGAACCGGGTCCCGGTACCGGCCCGGATCCGGGTGCCGCCGGCCGGAGTCCGGGCCGGGGCTGGTACACGGACGCCGCGCGCGCCCCGTCCGCCCGTACGGCCCGCGTCCCCGGCACGGGCCCGGGCTCGGGCTCGGGCTCGGGCTCCGGCGAGGCGGCCGGAGCGGACGACTCCCGTCCCGGCGCCGAGAGTCTCGCCGCGCTGACGGCGGTCGCGCTCGGGGTCGCCGTCCGGCTCACCGAGACCACCGGACAGGGCGGCCTGTGCGAGCTGCTGGTCCGGGGCGAGCACGGCTGTGTCGCGGTGTACGGGGCGGGCTCGGCCGCCGTGCTCACCCTGCTCGCCGGACCCCGGGTGAATGTCGGACGGCTGCATCTGGAGGGCCGCCGCTCCGGCGCGCTCATCGGCGAACTGGTCGACGGCGCTCTGAAACGTCCCGGGACCGCCCCCGGCCCCTCCCCCGCACCACCCGTTCAGGAATGACCAGCACCCAGGAAAGGGAACCCTCATGCCCGGCACCGAACACGCCCTGAAGCAAGCCACCACTCTCATCGAGGGCGCCATCGGCGCCGCACTCGTCGACTACACCAGCGGCATGGCCCTCGGCACCATCGGCGGCGGCAAGGATCTGGATCTGGCCGTGGCCGCCGCGGGCAACACCGATGTGGTGCGCGCCAAGGTGCGCACCATGGAACAGCTCGGCCTCAAGGACTCGATCGAGGACATCCTGATCACCCTGGGCAGCCAGTACCACCTGATCCGGCTGCTGAAGGGGCGGGGCGCCGACGGGCTCTTCCTCTATCTGGCGCTCGACAAGGAGCGGGCCAATCTCGCGATGGCCCGCCATCAGCTGCGCCGGATAGAGAGCGAACTGGAGGTCTGAGCCGGCCCGGACGCGGACGCCGCCGGGCCCGGGTCCGCGTCCCCGTTCCGCTTCCCCGTTCGCTTCCCCCGTCAGGACCGGCGGCGCCGTGCCCCGCCGGGTGCGGCGTCCCCGGCCGCGATCCCGGTGGTCCGGTACTCCCCGGCCCGCTTCCCCGCCGCTCCCCCGGCCATCCGGTCCACCGGCAGCCAGTACAGCCGCTCCCCGGCGTGCTCCAGCCGGCCGATCCAGACCGCCTTGGCCCACAGGCCGGCCCCGGCGCCCGCGAGCGCCAGGCCGGCGGCGCCCGGCAGGGCGAATGAGGAGGCGATGGAGACGAGCGCGGCGAGCAGCATCGGCAGGCGGCGGGCGCGCCGCCGGACCCGCAGGGTCACCCGCCGGTCCTGGAGCCGGTCGGTGCGCCCGGCGCGGCCGGCCGCCTCCGCGTACCGCCGGTAGCGGCCCCGGTGGACGAATGCGGTGACGGCCGCGGTGACCAGGAAGAGCGCCGCACCGGTCAGCAGTCCGATGCGGCGGCCGGTGAGCCCGGGCAGCAGCGCGCCGATCGCCGCCGTGACCAGCCCCAGCCACCACAGGGGTGCCGCTCTCGCCCGTACCACCACGGCCACTCTGGCCAGCGACTCCGTACCGCGTCCCACCTCTGTGCTCCCTCCGTGTGCCCCATGGTTTTCCGGCAGGGAGGATAGCCGCGGTTTCTGAGTGCCGGCTGAGTGCCGGCCGAGTGCCGGGGACGGTTCCTGGACGGGTTCGGGGACGGTTCATGAACGGGTTCGGGGAGGGCCGGGGTCCGGTCCTCGCCGGCTCACTCGGCGAAGAGCCCCCGCGCCGCCGCCCGGGTGTCGAACTCCTCCAGCCGGGCCTGCGCGTCGGGGAGTTCGTCGCACATCGCCTCCAGCAGCACCCGGCCCAGCAGCATCGGCCCGCACGGGGTGTCGAAGGCGAGCCCGGTGCCGACGGCGGCCGGGATCAGCAGGTCGCTGTGGCCCGCGACCGGGGCGAAGGCCGAGTCCGCGACCGTCACCACCGTCAGCCCGGCCGAGCGGGCGTACGCCAGGGTCTCCACCACTTCCTTCGGGTGCCGGGGCAGGGCGAAGCAGAGCAGCGCGGTCGCACCCGCCCGGCGGGCGGCGTCGATCCGGTCGGGGAGCAGGGTGCCGCCCTCGTCGAGGAGCCGGACATCCGGGTGGACCTTGGCGGCGAAGTAGGCGAAGCCGCGGGCCTGGGCTCCGGCCGCGCGCAGGCCGAGGACCGGCAGCGGCCGGGAGGCGGCGAGGAGCCGGCCGGCCTGTTCCACGGGTGCCGGGTCGGCGAGGAGTTCGGCGAGCCGGCGCAGATTCTCGATCTCGGCGTGCACCGCCTGCTGGTACTCGTTGGGGGTGTCCTCGCCGGTCTCCGGGCTCTCCGGGGGAGCGAGCTCGCGCAGATGCTTGCGCAGGGCGGGATAGCCGTCGAAGCCGAGGGCGACCGCGAACCGGGTCACGGACGGCTGGCTGACCCCGGCGACCTCGGCCAGCTCCACACTGGACAGAAACGGCACATCGGCGGCGCGGCGCACCATCGTATGGGCGATCCGCCGCTGGGTGGGGGTGAGCCGGTGGCCCTCGAAGAGCTGTTGCAGCCGCGCGGCAGGGCTGGAGCTCATGCCGTCCCCCTCGGATATTCAGTCGCCAAGAACTCTGCATGACAGTATGCAGCGGGTTGGCGGACCCGTGCCCGCCGGGTACGGGCGGCGCCGCGGCCCAGCAGGCCGTACGGGTGGAAAGAGGGGGGCTTTCCCCAGTGACCGCCCGGTGCCCGTCCTCGTACTGTCACCCGCATGGAAGCCCGCGATCCCGAGTTGAAGAAAGAGCTGGACGCCACTCTGCACGCCCGGAAAGAACTGGGCGACGAGTACGAGTCCGCGCTCATCGAGTCCTTCCTGGAGAAGGTGGAGAACCGGCTGGACGGCACGGTGGACCGCCGGGTGCGCCGTCAGCTCGCCGAGCGGCAGATGGTGGTGGCCCGGGGCACCCGCCCGCCGCAGGAGCTGTCCGATCCCAATTTCGGCGAGCGCTTCGGCTTCGGCATCGTCTCGCTGATCCTCGCCGTGCCGCTCTCCGCGATCGGCGCGGTCAACGCCGATCTGCCGGGGCTGGTCGTCGTCTGGGCCGGAATCGTCGGAGTGAACGCGGTCCACTCGGGGATCGGCTTCTCCTGGCTGCGGCGGGGCGGCCGGGCGAAGCCGGAGGACCGCTGGGAGGACTGACCGCGCCGGGCCGGATCGCGCGGGCACCCGATCGCACGGGGAGGACCGGGGGAGAGACCTGAGGAAACCGGCCGGCCGCGAGGGCCGGGGAGAAGGGTGACGCGGGGACCGCCGCACCCCCGGCCGCCGGCCGGAGGGCGGGACGACGGCGGTCCCCGCGTGGGACACGGTCCCGGGTCAGGGCCGGTCGCCGCGTCCTGGCGTCATGGGTCCGGGAGCCGCTCCGGATGTCCAGGACGCCGTTCGTGGATGCCGGCCGGTCCCCTTCCGGAGCGCCTGCCGACATCCACCACTGTGCCCGACGAGTGTTAAGCGAGTGCTGCGCGGACATGTCGCGCACGTACCGTTCGCGAGAATGCGGCGGACGGCGCGGCGGCGGGCACGGGAGCCGGCGGGCTACAGACCCGCGCCGCCCGCCCCGCCCTTGCCGCCCGCGAGGAAGGCCAGCAGGTCCTGGCGGCTGATCACACCGGTGGGCTTCCCCTCCACCAGCACGATCGCCGCGTCGGCCGTGTCCCCGAGCACCGCCATCAGGTCCGACACCGGCTCACCGGAGCCGACCTGCGGAAGCGGCGGGCTCATGTGCTTCTCCAGCGGGTCCTCCAGCGTCGCGCGCTGGGTGTAGAGCGCGGCGAGGAGCTCCCGCTCCACCACCGAGCCGATGACCTCGGCGGCCATCACATCAGGGTGACCCGCGCCCGGCTTCACGATCGGCATCTGGGAGACGGCGTACTCGCGCAGCACCTCGATGGCCTCGCCCACCGTCTCCTCGGGGTGCATGTGCACCAGGCTCGGGATCTCCCCGCCCTCCTTGTGGCGGAGCACGTCCCCGACCGATGCGGCGGGTCCGGACTCCTCCAGGAAGCCGTAGTCCGCCATCCACTCGTCGTTGAAGATCTTGGAGAGATAGCCGCGCCCGCTGTCCGGGAGCAGGACGACCACCACATCGTCGGGGCCGAGCCCCTCCGCCACCCGCAGCGCCGCGACCACGGCCATTCCGCAGGAGCCGCCGACCAGCAGTCCCTCCTCCTTGGCGAGGCGGCGGGTCATCTGGAAGGAGTCCTTGTCCGAGACGGCGACGATCTCGTCGGTCACCGTCCGGTCGTAGGCGGTCGGCCAGAAGTCCTCGCCGACGCCCTCCACCAGATAGGGCCGCCCGGAGCCGCCGCTGTAGACGGAGCCCTCCGGGTCGGCGCCGATGATCCGCACACCGCCGTCGCTGACCTCCTTGAGATAGCGCCCGGTGCCGGAAATCGTGCCGCCGGTGCCCACACCCGCGACGAAATGGGTGATCTTTCCCTCGGTCTGTTCCCAGAGTTCGGGACCGGTCGTCTCATAGTGCGAGCGGGGGTTGTTCGGGTTCGAGTACTGGTCGGGCTTCCAGGCATCGGGGATCTCGCGCACCAGACGGTCCGAGACGTTGTAGTACGAATCCGGGTGCTCGGGGTCCACGGCGGTGGGGCAGACGACGACCTCGGCACCGTACGCCCGGAGCACATTGATCTTGTCCGTGGAGACCTTGTCCGGGCAGACGAAGACGCACTTGTAGCCCTTCTGCTGGGCCACGATCGCCAGCCCCACACCGGTGTTGCCGCTGGTGGGCTCCACGATCGTGCCGCCGGGGCGGAGCGCTCCGCTCTCCTCGGCCGCCTCGATCATGCGCAGCGCGATGCGGTCCTTCACCGAACCGCCGGGGTTGAAGTACTCCACCTTGGCCAGCACGGTCGCCTGGATGCCTTCGGTGACGCTGTTCAGTTTCAGCAGCGGCGTATTGCCGACGAGACTGATCATCGAGTGATGAATGCGCACAATGTGTCTCCGGGATCTCCGTAGTGAATGCGGTCAGAGTATGCCGACCGGGGCGGGATTGGGCGACCGCGGCTACGGGGCAGTTAGCAGGTGAGGAGAGGAGGGCCGGACGGTGTCGAGAGCGAGAGTGGCACGGCGCATCGCGGCGGGCGCGGCCTACGGCGGCGGAGGCATCGGCCTGCTCGGCGCGGCGACCGTGGGCCTGGTGCTCGCGGAGGTGCAGCTGGCGAAACGGTCCGTGGGCGGGGGCACCGCACCCGTACCGCCGAGGGGTGACGGGCTCTACGGGCTGGCCTTCGGGCGCACCGATCCGCTGCTCCTCGGGATGCTGGGCGACTCCACCGCGGCGGGCCAGGGCGTGCGGCGGGCCGGGCAGACGCCGGGGGCGCTGCTGGCGTCGGGGCTGGCGGCGGTGGCCGAGCGCCCGGTGGAGGTCTGCAATGTGGCTCTCCCGGGGGCCCGGTCGGACGATCTGGAACGCCAGGTCACGCTGTTGCTCGCGGACACCTCGCGGATGCCGGACATCTGCGTGATCATGATCGGCGCCAACGATGTCACCCACCGGATGCCGCCCACCCAGTCCGTGCGCCATCTCTCCTCGGCGGTGCGGCGGCTGCGCACGGCGGGCGCCGAGGTGGTCGTGGGCACCTGCCCGGACCTGGGGACGATCGAGCCGGTGTACCAGCCGCTGCGGTGGCTGGCCCGGCGGGTGTCGCGCCAGCTCGCGGCGGCGCAGACGATCGGGGTGATCGAGCAGGGCGGGCGCACGGTCTCGCTGGGCGATCTGCTGAGCCCGGAGTTCGCGGCCAACCCGAGGGAGATGTTCGCCGCCGACAACTACCACCCGTCGGCCGAGGGGTACGCCACGGCGGCGATGGCGATGCTGCCGACGGTGTGCGCGGCCCTGGGGGCGTGGCCGGAGTCGGACCACCCCGAGGCGGCGCGGGACGAGGGAATGCTGCCGGTGGCACAGGCGGCGGTCACGGCGGCCCGGGAGGCGGGCACCGAGGTCACCGGCGCCCGCGCGCCCTGGGCACTGCTGAAGCACCGCCGGCGCAGGCGGCTGCCCGCCTCGGCGCACCCCGCCGAACCGGCGACGGACGAGGCGGACCCGGGCGAGGGCCCGGACGCGCCGGGCGCGGGGGGCTCCGGAGCGGACGGCCGCCCGGCGGCGTCACCCGCCACGGGGGCGAGGCCGCGCTGAGGGCGCGCGTACGGAGGACGGGCGCGCGCCGAGGATGCGCGTACGGGAGACGCCACGACGGCGGGGCCGGGCCCGGGAGGAGCGGGGCGCGGCCCTTCGCGCGCCCGCCGGCCCGAAGGGCCCCGGCTCCGGCTCCGCCCCGGCCCCCGGCTCCGGCGCACTCCGGCCCACTCCGGCCCACTCCGAAAAAGTGAGCGCTCGCTTAGAATTGAGTCGCTCGTCACACGCGGATACCCGTGACCGCGTCCCTACCTCGCGGTAACTTCCCAACCGGTCCACTCTCTCGCCCTCATGGAGCCGTGATGCCCGAAGCCGTGATCGTGTCCACCGCCCGCTCCCCCATCGGCCGGGCCTTCAAGGGCTCCCTGAAGGATCTGCGCGCGGACGATCTCACCGCGACCGTCATCGAGGCGGCCCTCGCCAAGCTTCCCGGCCTGGACCCCCGGGACATCGACGATCTGATGCTCGGCTGCGGCCTCCCGGGCGGCGAGCAGGGATTCAACCTCGGCCGGATCGTCGCCGTGCGGCTGGGGATGGACCATCTCCCCGGGTGCACGATCACCCGCTACTGTTCCTCGTCGCTCCAGACCTCGCGGATGGCGCTGCACGCCATCAAGGCCGGTGAGGGCGATGTCTTCATCTCCGCCGGCGTGGAGATGGTCTCGCGCTTCACCCGGGGCTCGTCCGACAGCCACCCGGACACACAGAACCCGCTCTTCGCCGGCGCCGGGGCCCGTACCGCGAAGGCCGCCGAGGGCGGCGCCGACTCCTGGCACGACTCGCGCGAGGACGGCGAGCTGCCCGACGCGTACATCGCGATGGGCCAGACCGCCGAGAACCTCGCCCGGCTGAAGGGTGTGACCCGGCGCGACATGGACGAGTTCGGCGTCCGCTCGCAGAACCTCGCCGAGGAAGCCATCCGCAACGGCTTCTGGGAGCGCGAGATCACCCCGGTCACCACCCCGGACGGCACCGTGGTCAGCAAGGACGACGGCCCCCGGGCGGGGGTGACGCTGGAGGGCGTCGAGGGACTGAAGCCCGTCTTCCGCCCCGACGGGCTGATCACCGCCGGCAACTGCTGCCCGCTGAACGACGGCGCCGCCGCACTGGTGATCATGAGCGACACCAAGGCCCGCGAGCTGGGCCTGACCCCGCTGGCCCGGATCGTCTCCACCGGCGTCTCGGCCCTCTCCCCGGAGATCATGGGCTACGGCCCGGTCGCCGCCTCGCAGCAGGCGCTCACCAGGGCGGGCCTGACGATCGGCGACATCGACCTCGTGGAGATCAATGAGGCGTTCGCGGCGCAGGTGATCCCCTCCTACCGGGACCTCGGCATCGACATCGACCGGCTGAACGTCAACGGCGGCGCGATCGCGGTCGGCCACCCGTACGGCATGACCGGCGCGCGGATCACGACGACCCTGATCAACAGCCTGCAGTTCCACGACAAGCAGTTCGGCCTGGAGACGATGTGCGTGGGCGGGGGACAGGGAATGGCGATGGTCATCGAGCGGCTGAGCTGAGGCGCAGTGGAGGGTAGGGGTCGTCCGAGGAACGAGGACGGCACCTGCCCGCAACGAAGCCGAGGCTCAACGCGACCAGCCCACACCGAGCGGCTGAGCTGAGGCGCAGTGGAGGGTAGGGGTCGTCCGAGGAACGAGGACGGCACCTGCCCGCAACGAAGCCGAAGCACAACGCGACCGCTTGAGCCGAGCCCGGCTCCACGCGCTCACGATCACAGCGCGACCGCACCGCGCTGAAATGTGCGACAGATGCCGTGCGCCTCTCCCCCGGGGCGCGCGGCATCGCCGCACCACCGCGCACCCGGCCGGAGGCCACCCCGCGGGCGGGTGTGCCGAGTCGTGACCGAATATGCCCCAGGATGTGATCCAGCCCTCAAGTAAGCGGTATCACCGCAGGTCAAAGCGGTTGCCAGGTAAACGCCAGGCCAAAAGTCCTGTCCATTTCGTGACGTATTGCACTGACAGGGGACGTGGGCTCATCGCAAGCTGATGTTAGGAAGTCGGGGGTGTCGACGAAACCGGGAGTACGTCAGTGAGCGCCATGTCTCTTGCCCTGCTGCTGACCACGGCCGCCGCGACGGCGGTGGGCACCGCCGCCCTGTACGCCGTCCACGGCCTCCGCAGGCAGGTCACAGCCCTGCACACCGAACTCTCCGCGGCCGTCGAGGCAGGTGCGGGACCGGTCGCCGCGGTGCCCCACCAGGCCCGGCCGACCCCCGCCGCCGAGATACGCACGGCCGTCGCCGAGGCGCTCGCCGAGGAACGCGAGCGGGAGCTGGCCGACGCGCGGGCGTTCTGGGCCGCGCAGGAGACCCGGGACGCCGCCGACGCCACCGCGCGGCTCGGCGGGGAGCCGCCGCTGCATCTGCTGGGCGGCGTGGGCGCGGCCGAGGAGGAGCTGCCGTTCTATGTGCCGCGGCAGAGCGATTTCGCCGGGCTGGAGGCGATCGACCTGGAGGCCGTGGAGGCGTTCGAGGAGCTCGCCGATCTCCCCGAGGCGACCGAGTTCGCCGAGGACTCCCCGGAGCTGGCCGCGGCCCGGCGCCGGCACCCCTCGCACCCGGACTTCGTGCCGGTGCAGTCCCCGCTGATCACCGACCACGAGCGGACCGTGTCCCGGCTGGAGGAGCTGGCCGAGGCGCGCACCGCGCTGGCGGATGTGCGGCCCGGACCGCTCGGCACGCTCGATGTCTATGTCTTCGCGGACGGTACGACCCTGTGCCTGACGCCCGGCCACCGCGAGACGGCGGAGCGGCTGGGGCAGGCGCTGCGCGCCGGTGACACTCCCGTACTGCTGGGCGGATCGAGCATTTCGGGCGCGTACGCCCTGACCTTCGTCTGTGGTGACGAGACGGTGTATCTGCTCGCGGACCGGGTCATCACCTCGCTCTGAGCGCCGAGCGCCGAGCCGTGAGCCGCTGAGCTCCCGAGCCGCCCGGCCCCGAGCCGCCCGCACGGCTACAGACCGGAGCGCTCCACCGCGGCGCGTACCAATTCCACGGCCTCGTCCACCTCCGCCGCACGGCGGGGCGGGGCCGTTCTCAGTGCTTCGGCGATATCCGCTCCGGCCACGGAGAGTTGGTCGGCGACCGCGAACACCCCGGCGTCGGGCATGATCACCGGCGTCCGGTCCGGGTTCTCCAGGAGCTGGGCACGGCGTGCCAATTCCCTGGCCAGGGCGAGTGCCCCGGCGGCCGCGCCGCGTTCGAGGCGGCTCTGCGGGGCGGCCCGCAGCCGGTCGGCGAAACGGTCCACGGCGGCGGTCAGTTCGGTCGTATCGAGCACGGGACGACCCTACGCACACCCCCGGGAGTGTTGCCAACGCGCCCGGCCTCAGGCACGGTGGCGGGAAGGAGCACACGCGCGACGCGTCCGGAGGCGCCGATGTCCCAAGTCTTCTCCGAAGAGACCCATCGAAATCTGCTCTCCCGAATCCCCCAACGCACCGGTCGTGAGATCTCCGACTGGCTCCGCACGGTCGAGAACGGTCCGTCTCTCTTCCGTTTCGAGGAGAAGGTCAGCTGGCTCCGCAGTGAGCACGAGCTGTCGTACGGCCACGCCAAGGCGATCATCCACGAATACGACCTGAGGCGAGCGGCCCGCAAGCTGCTCTAGCCCCGCCCGCCGAACGGGCACAGCCGCGGGCCGCGGGCTCTCCGACCCGAGCCGTGCGACCGCGAGCGCCGGCCCCGCCGGGGCCGTCCCCCGATCTCTCCCCCGAACCCCACCTGACCACGACGGAAGCCGAAGGGCCCGCAGGCTGCTGCCTGCGGGCCCTTCGGCGTGTGCGTCACGCCTCACCGCTCACGCGGGGGAGTGTGAGCGGCGTGCTAGTCGTTTCCGGAGATGATCGACAGCACTCGCAGCATTTCCAGGTAGATCCACACCAGGGTCAGGGTGAGGCCGAAGGCCGCCAGCCAGGACTCCTCGCGCGGAGCACCGTAGGTGAGTCCGTCCTCGACCTGCTTGAAGTCGAGGGCGAGGAAGCAGGCGCCCAGGATGATGCCGATGACACCGAAGAGGATGCCGAGGCCACCGCTGCGGAAGCCGAGACCGTCGCCTCCGCCGATGGCGGCGAAGAGCAGGTTGACCAGCATCAGCAGCAGGAAGCCGACCGCCGCGGCCATGACGAAGCCGTAGAAGCGGCGGTTGACCCGGATCCAGCGCATCTTGTAGGCGATGAGCACGCCGGCGAAGACCGCCATGGTGCCCAGGACCGCCTGCGGGACGACACCGGCACTGATGTGGGTGCTGACCGCGCTGGAGATCACTCCGAGGAAGACACCCTCGAAGGCGGCGTACGCCAGGATCAGCGCGGGGACGGGCTTGCTCTTGAACGCCTGGACCAGCGACAGGACCATGGCCACCAGGGCGGCGCCGATGGCGATGCCGTAGGACTTGCCGACGTTGTCCGTGTCGACCGGCAGCAGGAACCAGGCGAGCGCGGCGGTCAGAACGACGGTGCCGAGCGTCATCGCGGTGCGCGCGACGACATCGTCGATCGTCATCACCCGGCGGGCGGGTGCCTGGGTGCCCTCGGCGAGCTGGGCCTCGGGTGCGTAAGGGTTGGTCGCGTACGGGTTACCGGTGCCGGTGCCGCCCTGGGCGTACGGGTTGCCTGCGACGGGGCCCCCGGCCTGCGGCTGCGCGTTGAAGCCCGCATAGCCGTTGTCGCGGCTGAACCCCCGTCGCGAGAAGACCGGGTTACTGCTCCTCATCTCACTCCTCCATGGCCGCACTGCGCGGCCTTGCGTCAAGAGTAATGCGGGAGCAAATAAAGCACCCTAGTGCCAGGGGAGGATCTTTCCGGATCGTGACCCTTCCCACGGTCTTGTTCCCATCGTTCCCCGCGTCCGGGCGGCCCGCGTCCGTTCCGCCATCCGCGCGGGGGCGGGCGCGTCGGCGGGAGGCGCCGACGGGAGGCGCCGACGGGAGGGCGGCGCCGGGATCACGACCGCGGCCCGATCAGGGTCCGGCGGAATCCGGTGGGAAAGGTTCCGTATAGGGGTGTGCAAGGTGGGGCAGAAGTGCGAGCATGTGCGCCAGTGGCGGTCAAGTATTCAACCACTATGAGTCGACGGCCGGGCTACAGAGAGTGCCCGGAGCCGGACTCGAACCTGATCTGCCGAATCCTTTGACCTGCGAATACGCCCTGACCTGCGGTGCAGATCAGGGCTTCAGTCTGTCTCGGCCGGTCTTGGCCGGTTTCAGGGGGGGGCCGTGTTCCCGGCGGGAACACCAATTCTCACGCAACGTGAGCAGCAGATCCTGACGGAAACTCGCCGCCTACCCGACCTCTCGGTTGTTGTTACGCGAACCGGATCCACCACGGTGTCGTGGCGGTAGCCGGTCGCCCAACTGCCTGAACACCTCGTCCTGCACGCGCGCAGGTAGGCCCGCGATGATGGTGAGGATCGCGTCCACCCGCTCGTCCTGGCCGGGAGCGGGTTCGCCCGGCGCTCCAACGTCGAGCGGCACCGGATCGCGGCCGGCCTGAACCGCATCGACACCGCCGGGCTCCCATCTCAGTGCTTGGTCGATGCCCCGCTTCGTCAGCGCGCTGGCCGTGACCTCGCCCTTGCGGATCGCCCGCAGTGCCTCGTACGAGACCTTTGCCGCCACCGCGACCTCTCGCCACGTGAGCCCAAGGTCCACGCGACGCTCATCCATCACGCGATCCAGTCGCGTCGGCTCCGGCATCGTTTTACCCCTTCATGGATCCGCCACCCTGACGCAGATTAACGCAACATGCCGCAACTGCGCTTAGGGGTGCCTCACTTCGAGCCATGGAGCCACAGGACACCACAGACCTGTTGCCTACTTGCGCCAAGCTGCGTTAATCTGCGCCGCATGGCACAGATGCACGCAGGCATAGTTCGAACGCGTCGCGTTGGAATGGGCCTGACCCTGGTCGACCTCGCCGAGAGGTGTCGGTCGGAGGGGGTACCGGTCCACCACGCGCACCTGAGCAAAGTTGAGCGAGGGATCCACCCGCCAGGGCCGCATCTCAGGGCCGTCCTGGCCCGGGTGCTGAGTATCACGCCGCATGAGGCCGACGCCTCATCACAGCCACATGTCTGTGAGGCACGCGAGTGAGTATCCAGAACTACAACGTGGCCGAGGCCGCGGAGATGCTGCGGTGCAAGCCCTCCTTCCTGGAGGAAAACCTAAAACGGTTCCCCCACCAGAGGCTGGGGCGATCCGTGGCATTCGACGAGACCGAGCTGACCGCGATCAAGAACATGTGTCGCGTCCTCCCGGTTGAAAACGCCACCCCCGCAGATTCCACACCTGAACTCACCTTGGCGACCATCCAGCCGAAACAGCGTCGCAGCCGCACGGGCTGAGCGGGGCCACCCGGGCCGGGCATGGTCCGGGCGCCCCTCCGTATCGCCCATCCCTATCCGATCGGCACACGATCAGCAGAGGAGGGGACCCATGTCCCCATCATCCCATCCCGCACTCCCCGCTCCGCCGCCTCCGGCGACGGTCGTTCTGTCCGACGGCGCCCTGCGCCTGTCCGGCTGGACTCTCACCGAACTGGAGCCCGACTACTACGGCAGGGTGTTCATGCGCCTGGCCGGCCAGGTGGCCGAGGCCCCGAGGGTCGGCCAGACCACGAACCACATGGCCGACGCGCGCCTGCCCGGCCTCGTGAGCCCGGCCCCGATCAACGTCCAGGTCGCAGTACACGCGGCCGGGGATCACTGGACGGTGGAGATCGAATGGCTCCCCGCCCCGCCCGTGACGGTGTTCACCAGGACGTATTCGGTGAACGGCGCGCCCGTGGATCTCACCGTGCCGCAGGTCGACGCTGTCGGCCGGGAGTGGCAGTGGACCGGGGGAGCCGACGAACGCGGGGTGCCGGTGATGGCCGACGAGACGCTGTCTCTGTGCGCCCTGGATGAGCTGCATGAACTGCGTGGGCCGCTGATCCCGGCGCCCCGCCCGCCCCGGCCCTCGGCCGGGACCGGCGCCGCTCAGGTGACACCGCCCGCCGATCCGCCGGCCCCCGCGTCCGCGCGCGTGCACGTGCCGTCGCTGTACGCGCGGTCGCTCGCCCGTCTCGGCCGGGGCGGTGCCCGATGACCCTGGATCTGAGCGTTGCTGGTGTGCAGGGGACCTACCTGGGCTGGGACCTCCCCGCACACCGCGCGGGGTGCGAGCGCACGGAGTGGACCGTGGATCTCCGTACGGAGCACGGCGCCTACCGGCACCCCATCCAGGGCCGCCCGCATGACTGCCCGAACGAGCACTGCGACCACAGCACCACACTCACGCGCGTGGTGGTCCGTCTCCTGTGCGCGGACTGCGGCACGGTGGAGACGATTGACGCCGCCGACCCGCTCCGGGAGCGGACCACCACGGCCCGTGGCGGGTACGGCATGAACCCGCGCCCGATGTACGGCCTGTACCTGTACCCGGGTGCCCCCTGGCTCGACTTCGGCCGCCGGGGCACCCCCACCCCCCATGACTACCTGGTCACGACCACGATCGTGGACCGCCTTGAAGCTGAACACGTGGTCGGGCAGATCACGCAGGCCCTCGGGAAGCGGGGCGCGGTGCGGTGGTCCGCGACCGCGCTGCCCCGGCCGGACGGCCCGATCCTGGGGCACGGAGCGCTGCGGTGGTCCGCGCTCCGGGAGGGGATCTCCTCGGTCGGGTCGGCCGCGAAGTGGATCCGCCGCCAGGTCGACGCCGCGGCGGGCGGTGACACCGCATGACCACCCCGCCCACGGCCACGCCGCCGTACGACGAGCAGCTGCTGTCCTTCCTGCGCCAGTCGGTTGCCGATTTCCAGTGGATGCCGGGTGCCGGGACTCGGCCCCGCCCGCTGGACCCCGAAAGCCTGGTGAAGCATCTGGCGCGCGCGCTTTCCGGCCGCCCGGCGGTGGTGTTCCGCGCGGAGCACCACGGTTTCCCCGTCGGCCGGTACAAAACCCGCGCGGCCGCGCAGGCGCACATCGAGCACCTGCTGATCCGCGATGGCGGGGAGTCGGTGCGGGAGCGGATCGTGTGGTCCGCCCCGCCCTCGGAGGATGAGGCGGTGCCGGTCTGGGACGTGTCCCTGCGGAACGCTGCCGGGTCTCCGGTCCCGACCGGCCACATGGTCCTCGCCATCCCCGTGGACGCGGAGTTTGTCCCGGACACGGACCCCATTCCGGTCCCGGTGCCGTTCGTGCTGACGGAGTATGCCGGTGCCGTGCTGGCGGGGAAGGACACCCGCGCGTCGGGCGAGTCCACCCCGCCCGCGCCGGCGCAGGTGTTCCTCGTCGGGCATATCGCGGATGAGATCCCGGTCCAGTACGGGACGGAGGCCGAGGCCCGCGCGCACGCGGAGACTGCCGCGTCCGCCGCGTACCCGGACACCACGGCGGTGCTGTGGAACTGGGTCGGCTGTGACGGCGGACTCAGCGAGCTGGTGTCCACGGCCGACGGTGGACCGGAGCGGTCCACCGGATACGTCGTGGTCACGAAAACCCACACGGACTCCGAGCCGGGACGGGACGGTGCCTGGTAATGGCCGTGGCCGCTCTTCTCCTTGTTCTGATGGGGGCCGCCGGATGGGCCACTGTGTCCGGCGCGGACCCCGTAGCGGTGACCGGGGTGGTTGTCTCCGTCCCCGTCATCCTCTGGGCACTGGCCGCCGGATGCGCCCGGGCCACCCGGTGGGACCCTTGCGCCGCCGCCGGGCGCGCCCGGGCCTGGATTGCCGCCCGGTGGTGGGTGCTGGTCCCGCCGCGCCCCTACCGGCCGCGTCGTCTCTCGGCGCTGCGCCGCAGGCCGCTGTGATGGCCGGCTGGATGCCCTGGCTGGTGATCAGTCAGTGGGCCACCGGGCTCATCGTCCACGCCATCGCCGTCGTCCTGGCCGTGGTGCTCCTCGGCCGGTGGGCCGGGCGCGCGGCCGCCGCCGTGTGGCGCAGGTGCGGGCGCACTCCGGCCCCGCCGGGCCACCGGGCGGACGACGCACCCGGCGCCCGGGCCGTCTGAGCTGCCGGTGGGCGGGCGATGACACCCCCATCCCTCTCCCGCCCACCGGCCACCCCTACTTCCTCTTTTCCTGCCTGTCTGGAGTTCCGAATGCAGCCCAAGACCCTCGCCCGCCCGTGGCATGTCACCCTGACCGACTCCGCCCGCGCCCTCGGGGAGAGCGCGGAGGAGTACCGCCGGGCCATTCAGGCCGGGGTGGTCCTTCAGCTGTCCGTTTCCCCGCTCCTGCGGAACGTGATCACGGGCCAGGCCGGGGCGCTGCAGGCCAACGGCCGCCCCCACCCGTTCCATCCTCACGAGCAGTCGATTTTCCGTCTGGACCGGGCGTACGGACAGCAGACCGGCGAGATCCGCGGGTGGTATGCCGATGCGGCGCTCCTCTACGCCTCCGGTGTGGCGTGGGCGATCCGCGAGGTACAGGCCGGCCGGACACCGGACGTCGTCTGTTTCCCCACGGACCCGGCCGGGCACCGTGTGGAACACGACCGGATGGACGTGGACCCGGGGCGGGCGAGCACCGCTCCGCTGATCGCCGCGGCCTATCAGCGGCTGACGGCCTGCACGGACGCTGCCGGTGTGATGCTGCCCCACTGGCAGCGGGAGGGTCTGGCCGGTCGTCAGGCCCGTGACAGGAACGCCGGGCTCAACATGGCCGGAGATATCGCGGATGCCGCGTACGCCTACGGCCGCACGATCGAGGGCCTGCTCCGCTCCGTGATCCGGGACGCCAACGCGGCCGCGGCCGCCCCGGCGCCGGCCCCGGCCGGGGAGTCCGGCTGATGGGCGGGTCTGCGGCGGGCCGGTCCGCCTCGCCCGCTCAGTACACGTGGAACCGCGGCATGGCGGGCCGGGCCCGGCCCGGGCAGCCCGTACAGGGCCCGGGCGGGTGCGACACCCCCGGGTGCGGCAGTCCGGCGACGCGCCGGGAGCGGCCCGCCGGATGGGTACGGACCCGCGTGTACGGATCGACGGAGCCCGCCACCGACTGGTGTTCCGGCCAGTGCGCGCACCACGGCATCGCGCTTGCGGAGCTCCGTGTCACCCGGCCCGCCCCGGACCCGGGCCCGTGATCCGGCGGCCCGCCCCGACCCCGTCCCGGGGCGGGCCGCCATGACCAGCCCTGGCCGGTGGCCACCCCGCGACGCGTTCTTCGGCCTGTACATCGACGCCGGTCACAGCCTCCGGGGCGGTGTCTGGCTGCGGCCGCCGCACGCGGAGCTGATCTGCCGCGCCGGATGCGAGCACTACGCCTCCGGCGCGGCCGAGGTGATCCGGTTCCTGGCCACCCTGCACACCCTGCACGACCCGCCCCCGCCGGGGGCAGCACATGAGAGGACCCCCGATGGCCCCTGACTCGCTCACTCCGCCCCCTTCGGTTTTGCAGCCCTGCTCCCCGGAGCCCTGGCACTACCTGGATGTGTCCGGGGATCAGCTCTGGATCAGCGGCAACGTGAGCCCTCCCGGGCCGGTGCTGGTGGTCCAGGCCGAGCAGGACCGTCACGACCCGGAGACCGGGGAGGACCGGACCGAGGACGCGACGGTGCACGTCCGCCTGGACGACGTGGCCGAGCTGGTGGACGCGATCCACGCCGCCGCCGCACACACGGGCGGCAGCAGCTCGTTCTTCCTGCCCACCGTGACCTACACCTCCCCTCCGTGGCGGTTCCAGTGCGCCGGGATCACCGTCTCGCCCCACTCCGGCCGCCGGGTGGCGATCGGGTGGGCCACACTCGGCTCCGGGGCGCCCTTCCTTCAGACGATGCCGGAGGAGGAGTGGGCACGCGGCTGGACCCGGGTCCCGGCGGACACGGCGCCCGAGGGCGGTGTGTCCCGGTGACCCGGCGGCCGACACCGCTGGACATGGCGAACCGGCGCAACCCCGCCCCTGCCCCCGCCCCGGCTCCCGTGCGGCGTACACCGCCCCGCGGCCGTGTCCGTGTCCCGGCCCCGGCCGACATAGTGCGGACCACCCTCGGGGCCGTGGTTCCGGCCGGCCCCGCATGGCCCGACATTCACGGCGGCGGTCTGCCGTTCCGCCAGGTGTGGGAGCGCGGCATCACCCGCACCCCGCTCACCGCCCACACCCGCCTCGTCGCCCTGGCCCTGGCCACGCACGCGGACTACACCACCGGCACCATCCCGGAGCCGGTGCAGCCCTACCTGGACGGTCTGTCGGCGGCGACCGGCCTGGAGGCTGGCCGCGTCGTGGTCGCCCTCAACGTCCTCCAGGCCCGGATGTGGATCCGCCGCACCCACCGTGAGGAACGCCCGTACGAACAGACCGTCCTGGAGCTCACGGTGCCCGCGCCGCTCCTCCCGGCGCTCTGCCGGCCGTCCGCGCGCGAGATGACCCTCACCGCCCGCCGGGCCGGGGCCGATACCCCGCCCGCCACCGCCTGACCCGCCCCCCCTTTACAGAGAGAGGTTGTCCCGTATGTCCGCCGCCGCAGCACTCGCCGCCCCTGTGGCCGGCGTGCGCCCGGGCGGCGGACTGCGGTACAACCAGCCCCGGCGCCGCAGCGCCCAGACCGTGTGGGTTCCGGAGCAGATCTACCGCGGCGCGCACTACTGCGACGAGGCCGTTGCCGTCTACATCAAGGTCGCCGCGCTGGATGCCCGCCGGTCCTGGCTGTACGCCCGTCCCGACGAGCCGCCGTGCACCGCCTCGGTCGCCGAGCTCGCCGGGATGCTGGGCATGTCCGTGTCCGCGGTCGAGCGCGGCCTGCGTCCGCTCAACGGACCGGCGCCGGACGGCGGTATGTCGTGGATCAGCACCCGGCGCCGTACCCACCGCGGGGGTCTCGGCCGCACCGCGGAACGCCGCGCCCGCCTGACCACCACGGCGGAGCCCGGGATAGAGGTGCCCGTGCGGCTGGCGGACGCGCTCCCGGTGCGCCGTCTGCGCGCGTGGCTGCACCTCGCCCGCGCCACTGACCTGCGCATACCCGTGACCGCGGCCGAGCTCGCGGGGGAGCTGCGCCACCACACCGGGAAGCGCGCCGGGGAAACGCTCTCCGCCCGGGCCGGGCTGCGGCTGATGGACGACCTGGAGGCGGGCGGCTGGATCGCCCTTGACCGGCGCGCCGGCTACCAGGGCCGCCACCTCGTCACCGTGAACCGCACCCCGTTGCGCACCGCCGGGGCGCCCGCGGCCGCCTCGCCCGGTCCGGTCATTCATGACGGGTCCGGCCCGGCCGATCATGACGGTTCCCTCACGTCTAAGGAAGACACCAGCTCTCCCACTGACGGGGTTTCGCGGGGGGTTGATTCTGGATCCCGCCGTAGGCGTCTGCGGGTGGTAGAGGGTGCACAGCCTGTGGATAACCCGGTTCCGGGCACGTTCCGCGCCGCGGGTGGCCGGGGCACAGGCGGCGGCTACAGCCGGAGCCCGCAGGACGGTTCCGGTGCGACGCTGACCGCCCGTGAGTGGGAACTCCTCGGCCCGGTACGGCATCTGCTGTCCGGCGCGACCGGGTGGGAGACCGCCCGGATCCAGACGGAGATCCGCCGACAGCTGGCGGCCGGCGCCGGGGCGCGGCGCATCACGCAGCGCCTGCAGCGCCGGTACGCCGCCCTGCACATCGGCGAGATTCATGACCCGGTCCGGTGGGTTCTGGGCGTCGGTCTTCCCCGGGTGCCCCGCACGTGGCGGGGCTGCGGTCTGGACGTGTGTGAGGACGGGACGATCTGGCACACCGGCCATGAGTGCGGCGTGTGCGCGGATATCGCGGCCGCCGCCCGTGCCGCGGCCGCGCGGGATTCCGCCGGCGACACCCCGCCCGAGCCCGAGCTCGACCCCGCACCCGAACCGGCCGCGCCGGAGCCGGAGCGGATGTTCGTCGCCGTGCCGCCGGACGCGGCGGCCGGGCCGGAGCCGCCGCCGCTCACCCGCCGGGAGCGCCTGGCCCTGCGGGAGCACGCCACCCCGGCCGAGGTGCGGGCCGCGATCCGCCAGTGGGGCCGGTCCGCCGCCGGACACCTCTACGGCCTGACACGCACCGCTGCCGCCATCACCGCCATGGAGAACGGAGAACACGATGCTGAGTGAGTACGACGTCGTCGCGTGCCGACGGTGCCGGGCACCGATCTGGTGGGCCGTCACGGCCGCCAAACACCGCCAGGCCGTGAACGCGGTCCCGGTGGACGCGGAGCCGGACCCGGCCGGGCGTCTGGCGCTGTACCGGGACGACACCGGCCGCCTCCGGGTCCGCACCCTCACAAAGGAGCGGGCGGAGCTCGAACACGCCGAGGTCCGGGGCATGGCACACGCCGCCACCTGCGGCCGGCCCACGGCCCCGGTCGCGGTCGCGGAGCCGGAGCCGGAGGCGGCGGCCTCGGCCGGGCGCCTGGTCCCGGACTACATCGTGGACATCCCGATCCGCTGGCACAGGTAGGAGTTCGAGTGACGCCCCGCGTGTTGCTGCCCACCGGACCCGGTGCCGTGCCGGACGCGATCGCCGCCGTCATCGCCGCGGCCGCGGAGACCGCGTGGGCCGAGCGACCCCCGGCCGCACCCGAGCCGGACGCCGCGTACTGGACCGCCGTCGGCCACGCCGTGCTCCCGGAGCTGCGCCGGGCCGGATGGCGCATCACCCCACCACCACCGCGTGAGGAGAACCCGATATGAGCACGCCGCCCGACGATGGTGTGCCCGACGGCTACTTCGCCATCCTGGATCCGGCCGACCCCGCCGTGATGACGTACTGGCGCGTCACCGCCGGACGCGTCACGCCCTGGCCGAGGAAGGCATGGTGGGGCCCCGCCCGGCCCCTGAAGCGCGATGCTCCGGCCGGCATGGAGGAGCGCATCGCGTGGATGCGGTCCTGGCAGACCGCCTACCGGGCATGGGCCGCGACCGTCCACCAGCTGCTCGCCGCGGACCCGGGTCCGGCGCGGCGCCGGTTCGCGGAGCTGACGACCCGCTGCTGCGACTGCGGCCGTGTCCTGCACGACGAGACGTCCAAGACCCTCGGCATCGGCCCGGACTGCCGCGACGGGATCAGCCCCGCCGCACTCGCCGCGCTTTTCGCCCCGGCGGTGTCCGCCGCCCACGCCGCGCAGGCCGACACCCCTGTGACCCGTACGGAGAGTTCCCGATGACCGGACTGCCGCTCTGCCCCGGGTGCCGCACCCGTACGCGCCGGCCCGGCGCCTATCTGTGCTCCCCGTGCTGGGGCGCTCTCTCCCCGGCCGCCCGCGGTCGTTTGTCCGAGCGCGGCCCGCGGGCCCTGGCACGCCTGAGGGCTCTTCATGCCGCCCTGGTCGACGGCGTCGCCCTGGGACAGATCCGGATCCGCCCGTGACGATCCTGCGCACCGTGCTGTGTGACCGGGCCTGGCGCTACGGCTCCTGCGGCGCCCGGCACGTCACCGCCGCCCCGACCGACGCCGAGGCCCTGGCCGAGGCCGCCGCCCGCGGATGGGCGGTCGGCACCGGCCCTGGTGCTCTGTGCCCGGTCCACTCCGGCCGCACCCCCACCCGGCCCGCTCCCGTCCGCCCCTCCGAAAGGGCTCACCGTGATTGACCGTGTTGATCTTCTGTTCACGGCCGGGTGCTTCGCCGTCGGCTTCCTCGGCTCCTGGACGGGTGACCGCGCGGCGCGGCACCGGCCCGCCCGGACACAGGACTGTCCCTCCGGGGAGTGCGGCGACCGGACCGTGTTCCCCATCGGCGGCCGGTCGGCCGAGTGCGTGCTGCGCTCCCGGCACCCGGGCTCCCATGCGGACGGGCGCGGCAACACCTGGACCCGCATCACCACCGGCGCCGCCCCCGCCCGGTGGGCCATCTGCCTCGCGTGCGGGGCCTGTGTGCCGTCCACGCACATCGACAAGCACCACCAGCGGGAGCACGGCCCGGGGGCCGGCTGGTGACCGCCGCCCGCTCCCCGCCGCCGCGCGGACCTGAACACCCTCCCCACCACACAGATCGCATTCCACCTCTGCCGAAAGGTCCCCATGTCCTTCACACGCCTGACTGATCTGAACAGGGTCCTGAACCGGGCCGCCCGCGCCGTAGCGGTCATGTACGCGGCCGTCGCGGTCCTGTGCGCCGTACAGGCCGTTCCCCTTTTCCGCAGCGGTGACGGCGCCGGCTGGCCGTGGCTGGTAGCGGCCCTGGGCTGGTCCCTGGGCGGCGGGATGTGGGCCGCGTCCAGCTTCCGGACGGGGGCCGGGAGATGACCGTGGACACTGTGCTGGCGTGCCTGGGCGCGTCCGTCCTCGTCGGCATCCTCGCGGGCCGGGCCGGCGCCATGTGGGCCATCCGGTCCTCCGACCGCCGGCGGGCGCTGCGCGAGGAGCGGGCGGCCCGCCCCTACCCCGGCCGGACCTGGGCGCAGGACACCGCGGCGATCGCCGCGGCGACGCTCGACTCCCCTTGCTGTGAGCGGTGGTGGGTTTCCGTGGGCGCCGAACACCACCCCGAGTGCCGGTCCGCTCCGCGCCGCAGGGACCACGGTCATGGGTGAGCAGACGGTGTTCCACCGGGCCGACGGAGTGACCCTGTACGCGGCGGACTGCATGGATGTGCTGCCGACGCTGCCGGACGCGTCCGTCACGGCGGTCGTCACCGATCCGCCGTACGAACTCCGCTTCATGGGCAACGCCTGGGACTCCACCGGCATCGCCTACGACCCGCGGGTGTGGGCGCAGTGCCTGCGCGTCCTCACCCCGGGCGGGCACCTCGCCGCGTTCGGGGCCGCCCGTACGTACCACCGGATGACGGTCGCGATCGAAGACGCCGGGTTCGAGATCCGCGACGGTCTGATGTGGCTGTACGGGGGCGGGTTCCCGAAATCGGTGGACGTCTCGCGGGCGATCGACAAGCGGGCCGGCGCCCGCCGCGCGCAGGTCCCCACAGCGGGCGGCCTTCACAGGAACCGGACGCTGAACGCGCCGGGGGCCGGATGGGCGAAGCTGGGCGCGGCGGAGCCGGAGATGGACGGCCCGGACCCGGTGACCGGTGACGCGGCGCGGTGGCAGGGGTGGGGAACCGCCCTGAAGCCAGGCCATGAGCCGATCGTCCTGGCCCGCAAGCCGTTCCCGGGCGCGGTCGCCGCCACCGTTTTGGAACACGGCACCGGCGCCCTGAACGTGGACGCGTGCCGGGTGGGTACGGAGTCGCGGGTACTGGCCGCGGGCCAAGGCCACGCCCCGGGCGGAGTGGGCCTGAACATGTCCGTGCAGGGCCGGCCCGGCCGGGCGGAGGCGAAAACGGTGACCGGCCGGTGGCCGCCGAATGTGGTCCTGTCACACTCGCCGCTCCTCGATGAGTGGGGGGATCCGGTCGGGGACGCCTGCGCGGCCGGGTGTGTGCCCGGGTGCCCGGTCGCGGCCCTGGACGGCCAGAGCTCCGCACGGCCCGCCGGCGGCGAGCCGCGCGTGATCGTGAATCAAGCCTCGGGCGCGGACCGCGCGGGCAACCGGGGTGCGGCCTGGGGCACGGAGTCCCGTCCGGCCGGTTCCGTGACCGGGGTCGACCGGAGGGACGGCGGCGGACCATCGCGGTTCTTCCCCAACTTCCGGTATGAGGGAAAGGCGCCCGCTCGGGAGCGTCCGCGGCTTCCGGACGGCACGGCGCACCCCACGGTGAAACCCCTTGAGCTGATGCGGTGGCTGGTCCGCCTGATCGCCCCGCCCGGCGGCACCGTCCTGGACCCGTTCGCCGGGTCCGGGACGACGCTCCAGGCGTGCCTCAGTGAAGGCTTCGACGTGATCGGGATCGAGCGGCATGGGCCGTTCGCGGACCTGTGCCGAGTCCGCCTGGAGCGGCCCATCGCCCCCGTCATCGGCGGCACCTGACCCGGACAGCACGAAGGGGCGCCCCTACCGTCTGGCCAGACCGGGACGCCCCACGCGGTGTGATCACCCTACGCACCTCAGGAGACACCCGCCATGAGCAACAACACCGTCACCACCACGGCGGCCGCCGATCTGCAGCACGTCATCCACGCGTGGCCGCTGCTGCGCGCGCTCCTGGACACGTCCGGCCCGGACACGTGGCCGCCGCAGCGCGCGGGGGCCGAGTACCTGCGCGCCCTGGACCGGCAGGACGCCGCCGACGCCGCGGCCGGGGCACTCCACCCGCAGACGCTGACGACCGGCCGCCACGAGAACGGATCCATCGCGTACTGGTGCGCGTTCTGCGAGCACCACGGCGGCGGGGCGCACACGCACCCGGTGCGCCCGGACCGCGACCCGGACCAGCTGGGCGAGCGGCCGGCGCCGATCCGGCTCCATGTCCACGACACCATGCGCACCATCGACATCGGCCTGTCCCGGTGCGCCGGCGACATTGCCGCCGTCTCGCAGCGCCCCCCGTCCATGGTGCTGGTCCCGCCCGTGCCGGGCTGGTCCGCCGCCGAGGTCCGCCACCAGGGCGAGATGATGGCCGCCCGGGACGCGGCGGACCCGTCCCGGTGGCGCGGCGGGATCCGCCCCGCCCCGGACGCCGCCGCGTGGCTCCTCGCCCGCGTGTACGAGCACCCGGGGCCGTTCCGGCCGCTCGACGACGACCAGCTGCTGCGCGTCGCCCGCCACGCCCAGGACGCCCGGCAGCGCATCGACCGGATGACCGGGTCCGCGGTACGGTCCGCGCTCATGGACGGCCGCCCGTGCCCGTGGTGCGCCGGAGATCTGTGGATGCACGTCACCCCGACGGAGACGAGCGTCACCTGCGCGGCCGTCCCCGGCACCTGCGCCGCGCCGGTGGGGTACGACGCGGACCGGCACGCCCGTGTCTGGTCCACCCCGGCCGAGCTCGCCGCCCTGGAGCGCGCCCTGTCCGCGGCCGAGGCCGCCCGCCGGGAGGAGCGGGACCGGGTCCGCACGGCGGAGGCACGCCGCCTGGTGCGGGCCGCGGAGAGGGAACGGCGTGCCCGGGCGTAGGCGCCCGCGCGCGCCGGCCTGCTACGGCTCCGGGTCCGGGTCCGGGTCCGGGCCGGGGTCCAGATCGGTGCGGCGGCCCTGCGTGATCCCGGCCTGGCGGGCCGCCCAATACGCGTCGAACCACGCGACGGGATACCGGGGCCGGGACGACCCGGGTTTGAACACCGGCTGTGGCCACCTTTGGCCGGGATTGGCCGCCAGGCGGTGGATGAGTGTCCGTGACCGGCCGGCGCGGCGCGCGAGCTCCGGAATGGTCGCCGTCTCGGGCTCCTCCGCGGCCGCCGCCGGGTCGTTCGGTTCGGTCATGACGCGATCCTCTCCCGAAGTGTGGACAATGTCCACACTTCATGGTTACGGTCGTACAGCAGCACAGAGCCCCGGCGGGAGCGGCTACTCCCACCGGGGCGAGACCCCTCCCGCTACGACACGACAAGGGGCCCGCCATGGAGCCTACCGACCCGCAGTCCACCCCCTCGTCCGCCGCCATCGCCGCCGAACAGGCACCCGCGCTCCTCGCCGCGATCCGCCTGCGCCTCACCACCACCCGGCCCCACCGGCAGATGACCGACGACCGACGGCGCGCGCTCGCCCTCACCTACGCCACCGACGCCGCCGGATACCTCACCAACGCGTCCGCCGCACTCGAACGCGCTCTCCTCGCCGCCATGCCGCCCGTCCAGCACAACACCCCGATCACCCGCGCCGCGTACGCCAAGACCATCCACACCACCGGAGCCTGACCCATCCCACCCCGGCCGGGCCCGCTCCCACACCGCGGGCCCGGCCCCCTACCGGAGGCACCCGTGCTCCGCCAGCACCTCACCGCCTGGGCCGTCCACTACCCCTGGCACACCGCCGCCCTCACCGCCGGCGCCCTGGTCCTCACCGCCACCGTGCTCTGGTGGGCCATCCACACCATCCGTACCTGGACCTGGCCCCCCGGCTCCGTCCTCACCGCCGCCGCCGGCGCCGCCGTCTGCACCCTCTACAGCGGCGACACCTCATGGCGATTCGCCGAAACCGGCCTCGGCATGATCAACACCACCGAACGCATCACCATGTTCGCGGCCGGCGAGCTCGCGCTCCTCGCCTGCGCCGTCATGGCCCGCGCCACCAAACGCGCCACCACCACCGAAACCACGGCCGGCTCCCCCGGAGTCCCCGGAGTCCTCGTCTGGATCATCACCGCCGTCCAGGTCATCCCCTGCTACGCCACCTCGGGCATCCTCGGCGGCACCGTCCGCGCCACCTTCGGGCCCGTCATGGCCGCACTGCTGTGGCACCTCGCCATGGGCCTGGAAATCCGTGTCAGCCGACCCGCCGCCCTCTCCACCGGCCTGGCCGCCGTCCTCGCCCGCGAACTCCGCCAACGACTCCTCTCACACCTCGGTATCGCCGCCCCCGACCGCACCGCCGCCCAGATCACCCGCGACCGCGCCACCGCCCGCGCCGTACGCCTCGCCGCCCGCCCCCGCCTCCACACCTGGGGCCAGCAGCGCCTGGCCGCCGCCGTCACCCGCTCCGGCGCCGCCACCAACCCCGCCCAACGCCACCAACTGCTCCAGGAACTTGCCGCCCGCCGCTCCGCACCCCAGCTCGCGACCATCGCCCTCCCCTCCCCCTGGACCGCGCCCGACCCCGCCCCGGACCACTCCGGAACGCTCCTCGCCACCGCCGGCGCCCACCTGCGCACCCTCCACCCCATGGACGCCATCACGCACGTACACGCGTCCCAACCAACCGCCACCCCAGAGGAGATCGCCTCCATCACCACCGCCCACGGCGTACCCGTATCCCCGACGCAAGTCGGTATCGCGCTCCGCGCCACCACACGGACCGACACCACCACGGCGACCCCCGACGACTTCGCCGAACTCCTGAACCGCGCACGCGACCTTCCCAACCCCACCATCCGCACCCTGCGCAGCACCCTGCGCATCGGACAGCGCAAAGCCGAGGCCATCCGCGACGCACTGAACACGCCCGCCCCGGACCCCGACCCCATCCGCGAAACCGGCCATCAGCTCACCCTCACAGACGGGACCATCACCCCATGAACACACCCTCGTTCCCCACGGACGTACCGCACGCCGCCTACGCAAAAGCGATCATGACCGCTCTGGGCAACCTGGCCGACCCGGACAGCTGGGCCGAATTCTCCTCCGACAACGGCGAGGTGATGCTCATGGAAATCGTCATCACCATCGACCCCGCCCGCGCCGCCGCCGCAGGCTGGCACCACGGACTCATCCTCATCTGGGACCAGACCATGGGATGGGAATGGGCCTACAAGACGGCACAGGACGGCCGGAACAGCGAACCGCGGGTCCTGGTGTACGGCCCCCCGGTCATCGACCCCGTCCACATCCGCGACGCCGTCGACATGCTCCTCTCCTCCGGGGGCGAACGGATCCCCACCGGCAAAGGCCCGCGGCAGGGACTCACCGCCACCCTGACTCCCGCACTGATCAAGGCCATGGAAGACGGTGACATCGACCGCCAGGCCGCGCTCGACCTGGCCGTCTACGCCACCCCCTGACCAGCCCCACCACCCTGTCCGCAGCCCGGCGAGTTGACGGCCGGCGGACAGGTGTCGCATCCTGGGGTCCGACCGGCGTGCCCGGAAACAGACGTCAGACGAAAGGCCCCCTCACCACGAGGGGGCCTTTCGCCGTTCCCGGCCCGCCCCACCACTCCGCCGGCCCGGGAGGCCCCGTGCACCTGCACATCACCCACGGAACCCGTTCCGTCACCATCACCACCGACCACCACGAGAACCGTGACCAGCTGGGCGCGTACGCACTCCGGCTCCTCTACGCCACCCCGGAAACCCCCGCCACGGACACCACCAACGCCCAGGCCCCGCAGGATCCCGCCCTGGACACCCTGGAGTCCACACCGGTCTGGCTGACGGCCGATGACGTGCACCGGACGCAGACACAGCAGGACATGAGAGAGAGCGCGTACGCGGCGCTCATCCGGGAACTGCTGCCGCCTCCGGTGGCCACCGCCCCGGCTGACGTCCTCCCGGCGGACACTCCCCGCCCGCCGCAGGCACCCGCGCCGATCTGGTGACCCGCCACCCCGCCTGGAGCCGACCGTGCGTCTCTACCTGACCGACGGCACCCGCACCGTTGACATCCGCGCCCACGACCGCACCCCCCTCGCCGACCTGGAGAGCACGGCCCACCGCCTTCTCACCGCGCTCCGCCCCGACCCGGACGAACCGCCGAACCCGATCGGATTCGCCGGCGCCCGCAGGATCGTTGACCTGTACTCGGGTGTCAGCCTGAGCAGCGACACCGAACGCGCTCCCGACCCGGACGACGAGTACGACCCGGACGACGACGAGTGAGCGGCGGATGGGAGGGCAGCAACAGGCGGGCCGAGCTCCCTCCGAACTGGTACAGCGAGATCCGCCCGGAAGTCCTCCGCCGCGACCGGCGCCGATGCCAGTGGCCGCAGCCCGCCGGCGGAATCTGCGGAGCACACGCCAACCAGGTGGACCACATCGGCGACGGCGACGACCACCGCCCCGCCAACCTCCAGGCCCTGTGCGAGACATGCCACCGCCGCAAAACCTCGGCTCAGGGCAACACGGCCCGGTGGGCGGAGCGCGCCCGGCGCCCTCCGGAACGTCATCCCGGATTCATCGACCCGCCCTGAACATCCCGCCCGGCGCCCGGCAAGGGGGTGGGGGAGGACTCCCTCCCCCACCCCCTTGCCTGCCCGGGAGGTGCTGCGGGCCGCAACTTGTACGGGTCTGGGGATTTCAGCCCCGGGGACCGTCCTGGGCGCCCCTGAGGCCGCCCACGGGGCATTCGCCAGGGTGATTCGGTCCCCCGGAGGCAATGCCCGCCAGAATGCCACCGAATGCCCCACCCAATGCGCCGAATGCAGCGAATGTGCAGGTCAGAGCCCTGTAACCGTTACATCTGCGGTATCATGGGGGCATGACGACGCGCACCTGCGAGCACTGCACCGGCCCCATGCCGCTCATGGCGCGCGCCCATGCCCGGTACTGCTCCGGGAAATGCCGCGTCGCCGCCCACCGGAGGCGCCGGACCATTCCCGCGGAGCTCACCGCCCGCCCGCGGTGGATCCGCCACACCGCCCGCAAGGTCCCGCTCACCGTGGCCGGCGCTCCGGCGAGTGTCACCGACCCGGCCCACTGGTCCCGCCGGCGGGACGCCGCGGCGAGCACCGCCGGCGCCGGGGCCGGGTTCGTCCTGAACGGCGACGGCATCATCTGCATCGACCTGGATCACGCGCTCGACACCGACGGGTCCCCGCTGCCGTGGGCGCAGAACATCCTCACCGCGGCGGCCGGCACCTGGGTTGAGGTGTCCCGGTCCGGCCGCGGACTCCACATCTGGGGCCACGGAACCCTCCCCGGCGGCGACGGCCGCCGCATCCCGGTCGGCACCGGCTCCGCGGAGCTGTACGCCACCGGCCGCTACATCGCCGTCACCGGGCGCACGTTCGGCGACACGCCGACCCGCCTCGGCGACGTGCAACCCCTCATTGACGCACTGCTGTAGACGCCCGACACGGGCGCGCGGCAGCGCACCCGACACGGGAGACACAGCAATGACCCGAATCCAGATACTCGAACTCCCCCAGGGCGACAACGACGACCGGCCCCCGTTCGTCCTCGTCGTGGACGACTACACCCCCACCCGCCACGTCACCGCGGCGGGGCAGCACCTGCGCCTCCGCGACGACCTGAATGCCGTCGCACGACAGATCGGCGCGGCAGGCGTCCTGACATTCGCTGAGATGGTGGAGATCCCCGCGAACGAAGTGCCGGTGGGGCCCGACGGGTACCCGGTCCGGCTCGCGGTGGAATGGGACCTCGGAGACCTCGGGTCCCAGGTGGAGGCGCAGACACGCGAGGCACGCGCCCGTGAGCGCACGGCCGACCGCGTCCGCGAGGAACTGCACTTTCAGGGGCACCAGTTCGGCGGGCCCGGGTTCACCGATCCGATGCGGTGCTCTGTCTGCCACGTTGACCAGACGCGGTGGATGCGCCTCGCCAGCACGTACTCCCCGTGCCCCGGTGTACCGCAGGACTACGTGTACGACGAGGCCGAGGACCACCCGCTCATGGTGCAGGCGGTGCGCGATCGTCTGTTCAACGGCCACCGGTTCGGCGAGCCGGGGTTCAGCGATCCGGCGCGGTGCTCCCGATGCCACACCGCCCGGCGCACTCCGGAGCTCCCCCACACGTACGCGATGCCGTGCCCCGGTGTACCGCAGGATCAGGAGGAAGACCAGGCGGCCATGGCCCAGGCTTTCAGCGACCGCCTGTTCAACGGCCACAGCTTCTCCGGGACGCCGCTCCGGTGCTCCCGCTGCCAAACCGACAAGAGCGACGCGGAGAGGTCGTCCGGAACGTACTTCCTGTGCCCCGCTGCCCCGCAAGCCATTCTCGACCACGTTTTCAAGGCGCACAGCTTCGGTGGGCCCGGATTCCGTGACCCGATCAGGTGCTCACGCTGCCACACCGCCCGGCGTACTCCGGAACTGCTGCACACGTACGCGCCGTGCCCGGGTGTGCCGCCGGTGACCGGCTGATGGCCGGGACACGGTCCGCCCTGCGCAGGATCGCGGTCCGGCTCGGGTTGTGGTGGTTCCGGCGGCCCGCTCTTGTACGGGGCGTGGGCCTGCGGACCGAGGGGGACTCGATCGTCGTCTCCGTACGCCGCGGTGGTGAGTGGCGGGACGTGATCACGGAGCCGTGGACGATCCGCGCCGACGACGGCTCGATCGGGCACAGCGTGACGGCCGGAGGGATCCGGGCCCTGACCCGGGAAGGGGTGATCTGACATGGCGGGTATGGGGCCGGCGCCGAAACCGGAGGGGAGACGCGCGCGCCGGAACAAGGACACGGTGCCGCAAACGATTCTCCGGTGGGAGCAGGCCGATGCGCCGGAGCTCCCGGACTTCCGGATCGAGCGGGACGGTGAGCTGGTCGACTACATATGGCCGGAGCGCACCCGGGAGTGGTGGGCCGTGTGGGCCGAGTCTCCGCAGGCGGAGCATTTCGGCACAACGGATTGGCAAGTTCTGATGGAAACCGCGCTGGTGCACGCGCGGCTGTGGAGCGGTGACCTCACGGTTGCGGCCGAGCTCCGCCTGAGGGTGGCGGCGTTCGGCGCGACCCCGGCCGACCGGGCCCGGCTGCGGATGGTGTTCGCGGAGGCGGACGGCCTGGACGGCGGGCGGGGAGCCTCCGGCGCGCCGACGGCCCGGGAGGTGTACGGGAATCTCCGGATGATGCCCGGCGGGGGCGGGGGTGGGGCGCGTGATGCCGCCGCGGGGTCCTGAGCACGGTGAGCGGCCCGCCCTGGGGCGGTCCGTCCTGGGGCGGTCCGTCCTGGACTGGATGCGGGCGCACCTCGCCCCGCCCGGCCAGGACGCGCCCGGGCCGTTCGCCCTGACAGAGGAGCAGACCCGGTTCCTGCTGGCGCACTTCGAGCCGGACCCGGTCACCGGGCGCCGGATCATCCGGCGCGTTGTTCTCGCCCGTCCGCGCGGATGGGCGATGCCCGCCGGCGGGGGCGGCGGTCAGGAACGAGGCGGAGGGGCGTAGCACCCCATCGGCGCCCGGGGTCCGCGCGGTGAGCGGGCCCGGCGCGGGAGTGGGGGCGCGTGATGCCGTGGCGGGGTCCTGAGTACGAGGGTGAGCGGCCCACCCTGGGGTGGTACGTCCTGGACTGGATGCGCGTCTATCTGGCGCAGCCCGGCCGGGACGACTACGCGCCGTTCACGCCGACACACGAGCAGGCCGAGTTCCTGCTCGGGTACTACGAACTGGATCCGGTCACCGGTCACCGGATCATCCGGCGCGGTGTCCTGTCCCGTCCCCGAGGGTGGGGGAAGTCGCCGTTCGTGGCGGCGATCGCGCTCGCGGAGGCGTGCGCCGATGTGGTAGCGGACGGATGGGACGCGGACGGGGAACCCGTCGGCCGGCCGTGGTCCTCCCGCCTCACCCCGAAAGTCAGGATCGCGGCGACCACGGAGGCGCAGACCTCCAACACGTGGCATCCGCTCCTGGAGATGGCCAAGGGCGGCTCCCTGGCCGGGGAGTACGGCCTGGAGGTGCTGGACACGGTGATCTATCTCCCCCGGGGAGAGATCACCGCCATCACCAGCTCCGGCGACTCGATCAAGGGCGACCCGGCCGTGTTCGCGTCGCTGGATCAGACGGAGACCTGGCGCGACGGCAACGGCGGCACAAGGCTCGCCAAAACCTTGCGGTTCAACGCGGGCAAGCTCGGCGGGTCGCTGATCGAGACACCGAACGCCTACACCCCGGGCGAGGAGTCGGTGGCGGAGCGGTCCGCGGCCGCGTACCTGGCGATCCGGGAGGGCCGCTCCCGCGCGACCGGCATCCTGGTGGACCACCGCGAGGCGCCCGGGACGACGGACCTGGACGACGAGGCGTCGCTGATCGCCGGGCTGCGGTACGCGTACGGATGCTCCTCCGGGCACCCCGACGGCTGCGTACTGCACACCCCGCCGTGCGCGCCGGGCTGGTCCCCCATCGGCCGCCTGGCCGCCGATTTCGCCGACACGTCCAACGAAGTCCAGGATCTGCGGGCCGACTACCTCAACCAGATCACTCACGCGGCTGACGCATGGCTGGCGCAGCCGGAAGTGCGTGCGGTCATCTCCGGTGCGCGGCCGCAGCCCGGTGACCGCATCACCCTCGGCTTCGACGGCTCCCGGAAGCGGGAGCGCGGCATCACGGACGCCACCGCGCTCATCGGGTGCCGCCTGAGCGACGGTCTCCTGTTCACCATCCGGGTGTGGGAGGCACCGGACGGCAAAGCGGGTGAGAAGTGGGCGGTTCCGGTCCTGGAGGTGCTGGCCGAGGTCGCCTCCGCGTTCGCCACGTACGACGTCGTCGGGTTCTACGCCGACCCCGCCAAATGGGAGTCCCACATCGCGGACTGGGAGGCGACATACGGGCCGCGGCTCAAGGTGAAATCCAGCCGTCAGCACCCGGTCGAGTGGTGGATGACCGGCGGCCGCGCCGTCCTGATCGTCCGCACACTCAAGGCGTTCCACACCGCCCTGGTGGAGCGGGAACTCACGCTGGACGGGTCGGCGGTCCTGATCCGGCATCTGTGCAACGCACGCCGCCGTGAGACCCGGTCCGGGCTGCAGATCATGAAGGCCACCCCCGACTCCCCGCACAAGATCGATGCGGCCGTCGCCGCGGTGCTGGCGTGGCAGTGCCGGCGGGACGCCATCGCCCAGGGCGTGGCCGTGGTGGAGGAGCCGATGGCCGGGTTCACATTCTGAGAAGGGAGGGGAGGGGCCGTGCTGGATGAGACACCCGAGGCCGACAACCCCGATTACTGGCTGCTCAGGCTCGGCCGGGCCAAACGGAAACGCAACGGGCAGCACGCGCAGTGGTGGTCCTACTACAAGGGTGTGCCGCCGCTGCCCGCGCTCCCGAAGAACGCGCAGGAAGGGTTCATGGAGTTTCAGCGCAAGGCACGCACGAACGTCGCCGCGCTGATCGCCAACTCCTCCGTGCACCGGATCACCGCGCTCGGGGTGCTGGACGCGAACGGGAACCCGGACGATGTGGCGATGCGGTGGTGGCAGCACAACCGGCTCGACTCCCGGCAGAAACTGCTGTGGCGCCTGGCCATGTCACTCGGCACCGGCTACATGATGGTCGGACCCCACCCCACCCGCCGCGAGGAGAACGGCCGGCCCTCCCCGCTGATCACGGTGGAACACCCCCGGGACTGCATCCTGGAGACCGACCCGGAGACCGGTGAGCCGCGGGTGGGCCTCAAGACGAAATTCGACGAGATCAGCGGGTACGGGTTCGCCCGGATCCTGTACGACGACACGTCGTACCCGTACCGGACGGTGAGGCCGGTCGGGTCGGGTGCTCTGTCGTGGGGCCCGGACAACTGGCAGTACATCGGCCCGGGGGACAACGGCGAACCGCATGATCTGCGCCGGATGCCCATGGTCGAGTTCGCGCGGATGCCCGACCTGGGCGAGGAGCCCGAGCCGGAGTTCGCCGGCGTCATGGATGTGCAGGACCGCATCAATCTGGGCGTCCTCAACCGCATGGCCGCCAGCAGGTACAGCGGGTTCCGCCAGAAGTGGATCAAGGGTCACAAGTTCGCCAAAAGGACCAACCCGGTCACGGGGGCGATCGAGCTGTTGGAACAGCCGTTCATCCCGTCCCCGTCCGCGGTGTGGGCGAGCGAGGGAGAGAACGCCCAGTTCGGGCAGCTGGACGCCACCGACCTGACCGGCTTCCTGAAGGAACACGCCTCCGATGTGCGAGACGCCCTGATCCTGTCCCAGACCCCCGCGTACTACTACGCCGGCGACCTGATCAACATCGGCATGGACACCATCGGGGCGCTGGACATCCTGCACGTGGCCAAATGCCGCGAGCACATCACCACCTTCGGAGAGTCCACGGAGGCGGTACTGGAACTCGCCGCCGCGCAGGCCGGTGTGCCCGAGGACTACTCCCTGGCCGAGGTGCGGTGGGCCGACCCGGCCCACATCAGCCTTGCCGTCAAGGCCGACGCCGCCACGAAACTCGGCTCCGTCGGATACCCGCTCGAAGTGATCGCGGAGAAGATGGGCGAAAGCCCGGCCATGGTCCGCCGCATCACCGCGGCTGCGGCCGCGCGGGACCTCATGGCGGCCGCGGTCCTCCCCACACCCGGAACCACCGGGGCAGGCACAGGCGTCCCGGCGGGCACCGGGAACACCGGTGGCTGAGGCATTCCAGGCCGCCCTCACCGACCGGTACACCACTCTCACGCAGCTGCTGCGCGAGCGGCTGATGGCATTTGTGCAGGCCGCGTTCACGGGCATGGCCGCGTACCGTGACGCGGACGCCGCGGCGTTCACCGCCCAGGTGCTTCCCGTGGTCCTCGGCGCACAGTCGCAGATGGGCGCGCTCACCGACGCCTACCTCACCGCCATGGTCGCGGACATGCTCGGCACGCCCGTTCCGGCGGCCGGAGTGGTGCTGCCCGAGGCGCTCCGCGGCACCCCGCCGCAGGAGGTGTACGGGCGGCCGTTCGTCACCGTCCGCGCCGCCATCGGGGCCGGGGCCGATCTGCCGGCGGCGATTGCCCAGGGGCAAGTCCGGCTGCGGTCCATCACGGAGACGGATATGCAACTGGCCCGGACTCAGTCGGCCCGTCAGTCCATGAGCCGCGGCGGGGTGCGGTTCTACCGGCGCCGGATGACCGGCACCGGGGGCTGCGCCCTGTGCACCATCGCCTCTACTCAGCGCTACCGGGTCGCGGATCTAATGCCGATCCACCCCGGATGCCACTGCCGCCCCGAACCGCTGCCGGGAAACCGTGACCCCGGCCAGGTCATCGATGAGCAGCTGCTGAAAGACGCGCACGACGCGATCGCGCGGGACCTCGGGGAATCCGACCGGGGCGGCCGGGCCCCGGACTACCGGGACGTCATCATCACCCGCGAACACGGCGAACTCGGCCCCCTACTGGCCGTCCGCCGGCAGAACTTCACCGGCCCCGGGGACATCCCGCAGACCGCGTGACCACCGCGCCGCACGGCGCACCCCCACCCACACCCTCACCCGACACGGGAGACACCTACATGTCCGTGACCACCCTGCCCCGCCACCCCCTCACCGGCCTCACCGCCGTGGGGTGGCGCCGGCCCCGCCCCGGCGAGGACCCGCTCACCCGCTACCCCATCTGGCCCGTCCTCGGCGCAGCCGACGACGACGGCGACAACGACCAGGACGACGACGGCGGAGACGACGACGAGGACGACGGCGGGAACGACGACGGCCAGGGCGACGAGGACACCACCGACTACAAGGCCGAGGCCGAGAAGTACAAGGCGATGGCCCGCAAACACGAACGCCGCGCGAAGGCCAACGCCGGCTCCGCAGCCGAACTCGCGAAGCTCAAGCGGGAGGGGATGAGCGAGACGGAGAAGAGCGTGGCCGAGGCAGTGGCCGCCGCCCGCGCGGAGGAGAAGACCCGCGCCGGCGTCCGTGTCGCCCGCTCGACATTCCTCGCCGCGGCGGCCGGGAAGATCGCCGACGCGGCGGGCATCGCCGACGACCTGCGCCTGAACACGTACGTGGACGACGACGGCGAGGTGGACGAGGACGCCATCACCGAACTGGTGGGCCGCCTTGTCAAGGCCGCGGCGAAGAGTGGCACCGACACCGGCGACGGGGACGACGGCCAGGACGGCGCCGACACCGGCGTCAGGCGCCGGCGGCGCCAGGGCGGCGGATTCAACCAGGGCGCCGGCCGCCGCCGCGAGACCGGCGGCACTCTCGCCGAGGGCGCCGAAATGTACAAGAAACTCCTCGGCGGCCAGAACTGATCCAGGAAGGGATCTCATGGAACTCAGTATCAAGACGGACACATTCGGAACCGATGACCAGTCGTGGCTCGGGTCCGCGCACGGCACCGATTCCACGGAAACGGTCGTGCTCGACACGTCGCTGTTCACCCCGGCAACGCATTACCCGTCCGGGTTTTTCAAGTCGGGCATTGCCCTGGGGCAGATCACCACCGGGGGAAAGTTCGGCCCCTACGACAACGCGGCGGCGGACGGCAGGGAAAAGCTCGTCGGGTTCCTGTTCTCGGCTGTGGCCGCTCCCGCCGTGAACACGCTCGACCCGTCCGGCGCCATGCTGACGCATGGCAAGGTTCGGGAATCCCGTCTCCCCGTCGCCGTGGACGCCGCGGGTAAGGCCGACGTCGCCGGGGCCATCCGGTTCGTCTGAAAGGCAAAGCACCATGGGAAATGACTGGACCCTTTCCACGCAATTCATCAAGCCGACATTGCTCACCGGGCTGATCCGCGAGGCACTGAGGGATCTGCAGACGAATAAGTTCACCCTGTCCCGGTGGCTCCCGAATGTGCCGGTGAACGACATCACCTTCGAGTTCAAGAAGGGTGGCGGCGGGCTGGCGGAATCCGCCTCGTACCGTTCCTGGGACGCCGAATCGAAGATCGGCCGCCGGGAAGGTCTCGCGAAGATCATGGGCGAACTCCCGCCCATGAGCGAGAAGATTCCGCTGAACGAGTACGACCGCCTCCGGATGCGGAAGATGAACGACGCCGACGCGCTGCCGTTCATCGCCCGGGACGCGAAGCGGCTGGCGGAGAACATCGCCGCCCGTCTCGAAGTCGGACGCGGGGGCGCGCTGGTGAACGCCGCGGTGGCCATCCCGGAACTGAAGACGACCGTCGACTTCGGCCGCACCGGAGCGCATTCGGTGGTCGCCGCGATCCTGTGGACGAACTACGCGACCGCGCGGCCGCTCGCCGACCTGGCGTCATGGAAGCGCACCTACACGAACACCAACGGCCAGGCGCCGGCGGCCATCCTCATGTCCGAGGTCGCGTTCGCCCACATGATGCAGTGCGAGCAGGTCATCCGTCAGGTGTACCCGTTCGCCACGGGCCCGAACTTGCCGATGGTCACCGCCGACCAGATCGACACCATCCTGAAGTCCATGCGTCTGCCTCCGATCGAGCTCTATGACGCGCAGGTCAAGGTCGACGGCGTCGCGACCCGGATCACGCCCGAGAACTCGATCGCCTTCCTGCCGCCGCCGGGTGCCAGCACCGCGGAGGCACCGACCGACCTCGGCGCCACACTGCTCGGGGTCACGGCCGAATCCCTGGAGGAGGACTACGACCTGCAGCCGGGCGATCAGCCCGGCATCGTCGCCGGCCAATGGAAGACGAAGGACCCCATCAGGATCTGGACGCACGCTGCCGCGGTCGGAATCCCGATCCTGCGCGAACCCAACCTCACCCTGAAGGCACAGGTGATCGCATGACCCGCCGCCGGCTGATCGCCCACGTCCACATCGGCGGCCGGGTGTACGGGCCGGATGACCCGGTCCCGGCCGAGGTCGCCCGCCAGATCGGCGCCCACGCCTGGACCACCGACCCGGACCCGGGTACGGAGCCGGGTACGGATGTACCCGAGCCCACGGACCCGGGTACGGCGGACTCCGCCCCCGGCAAGGCGGGCTCCGGGCCGGGTACGGGCCCGGGTACGCCCGGGTACACGGAGCCGGGTACGGACGTACCCGGCCTGACCGGCCCGGATACAGGGCCGGACCCCGCCCCGGGTACGGGCCCGGGTACGGCGGACCCCGGGTACTCCGGCCCGGGTACGGAGCCGGGTGCGGAGCCGGGTGCGGATGTACCCGGGCCCGTACCCGGGGACGCGGTGGCGGGTACGGACGCACCGGCGGCGCCGCCGCGCTCCGGTCCGGGCAGCGGCGCCGCGGCGTGGCGCCAGTACGCCGCGGCCCTGGGCGTGGATCTGGATCCGGCGACGGGCCGGGACGACGCGATAGCCGTCCTGGCCGCGCGCAACCTGATCGAGGAGTGACCGTGGCCGCGTTCGCCGCGTTCGCCACGATCGAGGAGTACGAGGCGCGCGCCGGCACTCTCACTGAGCCGCGCCGGGGTCAGGCCATTGCCTATCTGACGGACGCGTCCGCGCTGATGCGGGGCAAGATCCCGGCGGGTTTCAGCCCGGACCCGGACACGCTGCGCGCCATCTGTATCGCGGTGGTCCGCCGTGTCATGGCCAACCCCGGCGGGTACCGGCAGCGCACCATCGGCCGGTATTCCGAGACCCTCGGGGAGGACGGCGGGCTGTATCTGACCGCCGGGGAGATCGAGCAGCTGCAGCCGACCGAGGCCGACCCGGACTCCGATGCCGCCTACACGGTCGGCCTGGCCGACCAGGGCCTGCCCGGATGGGTGGCCGACCCGGCCGGCTCCGGCGGGTGGCGGCGGTGATCGATGACGGGCTCCTGCCGCATCTGGTGGAGGTGGAGAGCCCCGGCTCGCGCACCGACCCGTACGGCAACACGCTCCCGGACTGGACGGCATCGGCCCGGGCCCCGGTCCGGGGATGGATGCAGCAGGAGTCCGCGGCAGAGGACACCGACCAGCGGAACGCGCAGATCAGCACATGGCTGCTGATCTGCAACCCGTGGACCACGACCGGGGATCCGCTGACCGTCCACGGCCGGGACCGCGTGCACTGGGGCGCCCGCCGGTTCGAAGTGACCGGGCCGCCCGGGCCCGAGTACGAGCCGGGCGGACTGCACCACTACGAAATCCAGCTCCGGGAAGTACACGGATAGGCAGGAGACAGTCCATGGCCGGATTCCGGCTCACCCCCAACCGCCGCAACATCGCCTCGTTCCTGCGCGCTCCGGGGACGCGGCGCGTCATCGACACCACGACCCGGGACGTCGAAGCCGCCGCCGCCGTCGCCGCCGCCGAACCGGCCGCGGGGCAGATGCGGACCGATCTGACCGACGAGGCGCACCGTGTGCGCGGCGCGGTGATCGGCGACTACGCGACCGCGGATCCGGAGAAGTCCCGGCGGGCGCTCCTGCGGGGCCTGGACGCGCGCCGCACATGAGCGCGCCGCCCGTGGCCATGCCGGACGCGGTGGCCATCGGCTGCGGCTACCTGCGGGCCGCGCTCCTCGCCCGCGGCACCACCGCACCGGTCGGCACCCGGGTCCCCGACCCCCGTCCCATCCGGTTCGTACGGATCGAGCGTCTTCCCGGAGTTCAGCTGACGGTCGTGCACGACCGGCCCCGGCTGGACGTGCACTGCTGGGGCGCCGACGAGGCGGACGCCGCCGCGCTCGCGGCCGAGTGCCGCGCCATCCTCGGCGCCGCCCGCGGCACCTTCGGCGCCACCGTCCTGGCCCGTCCCCGCACCGGCGGCCCGGGGTGGCTCCCCGACCCCGTCAGCGGCCAGGCGCGCTACGCGTTCACCTGGGACATCACCCTGAGAGGAACCCCCCTTTGAGAATCACTTTCGCCTATCCGCGCACTCTCGCGGACGGCTCCACACACATGCCCGATGACACCGCGGACGTGCCCGACGACGAGGCGCGGCAGCTGCTGGTCGACGGGTTCGCCCGCGCGGCCGGCCCCGCTCCGGCCCGCACCGCGTCCAAGCCCACGGCCGCCGGCCGCTCCGAGAAAGGCGACTGATCATGGCAGGAAACACCGCCAACCCCCGTCTGTGGGAGGGGGCCGACCTGTATGTCGGGCCGGTCGGCACGACCGCCCCGACGGATGTGGACACCGCCCTGGCCGCCGCGTGGAAAGCCGTCGGCCTTCTGTCCGAGGACGGCGCGTCCGAGACCCGGGATCAGGACTCCACCGACCACTACGCGTGGGGCGGGATCCTGGTCAAGACCACCCGCAGCAAGCACAAGCGCCAGATCAAGATCACCTGCCTCGAAGACAACCTGATCGTTTTCGGGCTGGTCAACCCCGGGTCGACGGCCGCGACCACGACCGGCACCACCACCCGCACGGTCAAGGTCCCGACCGCCGACCCGCGCGCGTTCCTCCTGGAGCTCACCGACGGCGGGGTGAAAAAGCGCCGGCTGATCCCCAAGGGCGAGGTGGATGAGGTGGCCGAGGTGACCCTGTCGGACTCCGAACTCACCGCGTATGAGCTGACGATCACGATCTACCCGGCCGCGGACAAGACCCTGTACATCGACATCACCAACGACCCTCAGGCCGTCACCCCGTGACGCTCCGGCCGTGTCGGCACGCCCGCACGGCGTGTGCACGGCACGGCCCCGCACACCCCCTTTCCCTGCCCCGCATCTCTGAACGGAGCCCCTTTCCATGGCACAGCCGAAGAACGCCGCTCACAAGCGGCCCGACGACCAGCCTTTCGATTTCGACCTGGACGCGGTGAAGGCCGAGGTGGCTCTCACCCCCTGGGTCATCAAGCACGGCGGCCAGCGCTGGAGCTTGGCTCACGCGCAGGATCTCGATGTCATGCCGCTGATGAAGGCGGCCCGGGGCGGCGATGCCGAGGCCGTCATCGGGACCATCCGTGCCGCCCTGGGCGACCAGTGGCCCGCCTTCGAAAAGATGGGCCTGAAGGGTTACAAGGCACAGGCGCTCTTCGATGGGTATCAGAAGCACTGCGGGATAGTGCCGGGGGAATCGGACGCCTCGTCGGGCTCCTGAGCGAGCACGGCGAGGCCGTTGAGGCGGACCTGCGGCAGTACTACCAGGTACGCCTCAGTGATCTTTTCCGCCCGGGGGCGCTGACATGGCGTGAGCTCGGGGTCCTGATCCGGCAGCTGCCCGGTGAGGCCCGCACCCGTCTCGCCCTGGGCGACCACACCGGTCTGTGGGGCCTGGCCGAACATCTCCAGGCCATCCAGATCGATGAGCTCCGCGGCGCGAACTGGCAGCGGGCCAACTCCGGTCTGAAGAAACACGATCAGTCCAAGCCCCCGACCGCGTTCCCGCGGCCCGGGGTGGACAAGCCGCGCCGGACCATCACCGCCGCGGCGCTCCTTGATCACCGCGAGCGCACCCGCGCGCACGCGGCAGCGGCCTGACCGTGTGACGTCGCCGCCCAACCCCCACTGGAAGGGCGGGATCCGTCATGACCACATCCGCTGTTGAGGTAGGGGTCGGCTACGTCTCGATCGTGCCGTCCGCGCGCGGTTTCGCCCAGGCTCTTCAGGACCAGATCGGCCGGCCGACCGTCCAGGTGGGCGCGGAGCTCGGCGAGCAGGCCGGACAGGCCACCGGCCGCAACATGCTCGGCTCCCTCGGGTCCGTCCTGAAGGCCGGTATCGGCGCGGTCGCGGTCGGGGCCGGTGTGCTGTTCGTCGCCGGTTTCAATCAGGCGGTCGAGCAGGGGAAGTCCAATGCCCGCCTCGGGGCGGCGCTTTCGCTCTCCCCCAAGGAATCCGCACGGCTCGGGAAGATCGCGGGCAGCATTTTCGCGAAGGGCTACGGGGAGTCCATCGATCAGATAAACGACTCCCTGAAGAGCCTGACACAGAACAGCGTCGTCGCTTTGAGCGCGCCGAAGAAAGAGATAGCGGCGCTCTCCAAATCGGCGCTCAATCTTTCGGAAACCTTCCGGGCCGATGTGGGACTCTCGGCGAAAGCGGCCGGGCAGCTCATCAAGACCGGCATGGTCGCCAACGCGACCGAGGCTTTCGACCTGATCACGCGGGGTTTCCAGCGCGGGGCCGACAAGTCCGGTGACTTCCTTGACACGCTGAACGAGTACAGCACTCAGTTCCGTGATCTGGGGCTGAACGGAAAGCAGGCCGTCGGTCTGCTCTCACAGGGCCTGCAGGGCGGTGCGCGGGATGCGGATATCGTCGCCGACGCCCTGAAGGAATTCGCGATCCGCGCGAAAGACGGATCGGACACCACTGCCGAGGGATTCAAGACCATCGGTCTGAATGCCTCGGCGATGGCGCAGACGTTTTCCAAGGGCGGGCCGCAGGCCGCCGCCGCGCTGGACAGTGTGTTTGACCGGCTGCGCGCCATCCCGGACCCGGCGAAAAGGTCTCAGGCCGCCATTCTGCTGTTCGGCACGCAGGCCGAGGATTTGCAGCAGAGTTTGTTCAGCCTGGACCCGTCCAGCGCGGTGAACACCCTGGGAAAGGTGGAGGGTGCCGCCGACGCGATGGGAAAGACCCTGCACAACACCTCCACCAATCCGTTCACGGTGTTCCGGCGTCAGGGTTTGCAGAGCCTGACCAATTTCATCACGCGCGAAGTGCTCCCGACTGTCGGCCGGTTCGGTTCGTTCCTGCTGTCCGATGTGCTGCCGCCGGTCCTGACGGCCGGCCGCGGGGTCGCGGCCGTCCTGGTCCCGGCCGTCCGTCTCGCCGCCGCCGCGTTCCTGGGCGGGGTGCGGTGGCTGCGGGAGTACGGCGCCTGGCTCCTGCCGGTCGGTGTCGCCGTCGCCGGACTCACCATCACCCTCAACGCCTCCGCGATCGCGACCGCCGCGGTGACGGCCGTGTTCGCCCTCTACCGGGGTGTGCTCCTCGCGGCCGCGGCGGTCACCCGCGGCTACGCCATCGCCCAGGGCATCCTCAACGCGGTGATGACCGCCAACCCGATCGGGCTCATCATCACCGGCATCGCGGCCCTGGCGACGCTCCTCGTCGTCGCCTACAACAAGAGCGACACGTTCCGCGGCATCGTCCAGGCGACGTGGGCCGGGATCCAAGCCGGATGGTCCATGCTGTGGAACGGTTTCCTGAAGCCCGGGTTCGGGCTTCTGATGACCGGCCTGAGGGCGATCGGGGCGGCCGGTCTGTGGCTGTGGAACACGATCCTGTCCCCGGTGTTCTCCGCCATCGGCACCGCCGGGAAGATCCTGTTCACCATCCTCGCGGTGATCGTGATCGCCCCGCTGCTGATCATGTTCCGCGCTCTGGGCGCTCTGGCGTCGTGGCTGTGGACGGCGGTTCTCTCGCCGGTGTTCTCCGCGATCTGGACCGGCGCGAAAGCGGTCGGCGCGGCCGGTCTGTGGCTGTGGGACAACGGCCTGAAGCCCGCGTTCTCCGGCATCGCGACCGGTGCGGTGTGGATGTGGGACACCGTCCTGAAGCCGCTCCTCGGCGCGGCAGGGGCCGGTCTGAGGGCCCTGGGCGACGGCGGATTGTGGCTGTGGAACAACGCTCTCAAGCCCGCGTGGGACGGCATCGCGACGGGCGCGGTGTGGATGTGGGACACCGTCCTGAAGCCCATGTTCGGGCTCCTCGGCGCTGGTCTGAGGGCCCTGGGCGACGCCGGGTTGTGGCTGTGGCGCAACGCGATCAAGCCCGCGTGGGACGGCATCTCTGCCGGGGCGATGTGGCTGTGGGACAACGCCCTGAAACCCCTTTTCGACAAGGGCAAAGAGGGTGTCGCCCTTTTCGGTGCGGCGTTCGGCATCGCGAAGAAGGCGATCGAGAAAGCCTGGAATCAGGTTTCCGACGTCGCGAAGAAGCCGGTCAATTTCATCATCGAAATGGTCTACACCAAGGGCATCAAGGCGGTGTGGGACAAGGTCGCCGGATTCGTCGGCCTCGGCAAGCTGCCCGCCGCGCCGAAACTCCTCGCGGCCGGCGGCACCGTTGGGAACGGGTGGGGCCCGGCCGTACCCATGAAGGTGAACCGTCCCACGGCGATCGTCGGCGAGGGCCGCTCGCAGTACCCGGAATACGTCATCCCGACGGACCCCCGGTACCGCGGCCGGGCGCTCGCGCTGCACGCCGCGGCGGGTACCCAGCTCATGGCGCGCGGCGGGATCATCGGCGACGCGGCCGACTGGATCGGCGACAAGGCCCGGGCCATCGGCGGCGCCGTCATGTCCGGCGCCGACTTCCTCACCGACCCGGGCGCCATGTGGGAGAAGGCGACCGCGTTCATCCGGGACACGGTCAAGGACATTGGCGCGGACCCGTGGGCGCAGGCCCTGTCCCGGGTGCCGGGGAAGATGCTCGGCGGCCTGAAGGACAAGATTCTCTCTGCCGCCGGGGGCCTGTTCGGCGGCGGCGGCGGTGGCGGTGGCGGGTCGTGGGCGCGTCCGGTCGCCGGGGCCCTCGGGACCCGGTACGGGGTCCGCGGGAACATGTGGTCGTCCGGCTACCACACGGGCACCGACTTCCCCGCGCCGACGGGAACCGCGGTCCGCGCGGCGGCGGCCGGCATCGTTCAGTCGGTGCTGTCCGGCGGCCCGTACGGGCAGCACATCCGGATCCAGCACGCCGACGGACTGTCCTCCCTCTACGCGCACCTCTCCTCCATGGGGGTGCGGGCGGGGCAGCGGGTCGCACGGGGTGCGCGGATCGGCGCGGTCGGCGCGACCGGCAACACCACCGGACCGCATCTGCACTTCGAGGCCCGCCGCGGCGGCCGGACCGTCAACCCCGAGCCGCTCCTCGGCTACGCGGACGGCGGCCGCCCCCGGGCGGGTGAAATCGCATGGGTCGGAGAGCGCGGCCCCGAACTGGTCAAGTTCGGGGCGGGCGGGGCGACCGTGTGGGATCACCGCACGTCCATGCGCATGGCGCCGGGCCTCGGCGCGGGCGGTGTGCGGGGGTTCGCGGGCGGCAGCGCCGGCGCGAGGCGGGAGATTCCCGGTGACCTGGCGGCGTTCACCCGGAGCCTGACCGGGGCGGCGGCCGGGATCCGGAAAGCCGCCGCGGACCTCGCGAAAGACCTCAAGGCGGCGGGCGGGGCGGGCAAGGGATTGGCCGCCGCGGCGTTGCGGGTCTCCGGGTCGCTTCAGTCGCTCGCCGCCCGGCGGGACGCGGTGGCGGCGAGGATAGCCACCGCCCGCCAGGACGCCGCCGATCAGCGAAAGGTCGCCGCTGATTTCCTCAGCCTGGGCAACATCGGCGAACAGCAGACGGTGGGCGGGCTGATCCTGTCCCTGAAGGACCGGCAGCGCACCGTGGCCGGTTTCGAGGGGCAGATCGGGAAGCTGTCGAAGAAGGGTCTGTCACAGGATCTGATCGGCCAGCTGCGGGCCATGGGCCCGGACAGCACCCTGGCCGGGCTGGTGGCCGGAGCCACCGGAAGCCAGATCAAACAGCTCAACGCACTCGCGAAGAGCGGCACCAAACTGGCCGTGTCGTACGGCAACACGATGGCGGACGCCCTGTTCGACGCCGGTGCGGACGCCGGCGGCCGCGGGTTCCTGACCGGTCTGAAATCACAGGAGAAGGAACTCCGGGCCGAAATGGGCCGGCTCGGCGGCCATCTGGTCGCGGGCATCCGGGCGGAGCTGGGCGGCAAGAGCCCGGCGGGGCGGCAGGCCCCGCTGGCGCTGGACGCGGTGCGCGCCCAGATGCAGGCCGCCGCGGCCCGGGCCGCGGTTCCCTCACCGCGCTCGATGGCGGCACAGACGGCCGCGTCGGCCGGCCGGTCGCCGGTCGCCCCCGCAGCACCCGCCGCCCTGTCCGGTCCGGCCGGGGTGGCGGAGGGGATGAGCGTGCGGGTGTTCGTCGGGTCCGAGGAGCTGTCCCACATCGCCCGGGCCGAGGTGTACGCGGCGACGGGTGAGCTGGTTTCGATCATGGACGCGGGAGGGGGCATCTGATGCCGATACCGGGGAATCTTCTCTCTCCCGTCACGGAAGCGTGCGATCCGACCATTTCGGGCTGGACGCCGCTCCTGAACTGCACCCTGTCCAAGGGGACGCTCGGGCGGAACGGGGACGGCACCGTACGTCTCACCTCGGTTGCGGCCGGGGAGACCCGGGCCCGCACCGTGTCCTCGTACCCGGTCACTCCGGGGAGCGTCTATCAGGCGTTCGCGGACGCGTCGGGCAGTGTGGTGGCGGAGCGGATCGGGATCCGGTGGCTGACCGCCGTCACCGGGACGGAGCTGGGCATCACGTGGTCGCTCACCACCGCGGCGCCGTCGGCCGCGTGGCACCGGATCGGTGTCGCCGGCCCGGCCCCGGCGGGGGCCGCGCGCGCCCAGGTGATCCTGGCGTCCATGACCCCGGCCGCCGGCGGGGTCACGCAGGCGTTCGAGAACGTGTACCTGGGTCCGCCGCACCGCACCATCGGCAACTTGTTGCCGTTCGAGACGGAGTCGGTGGAGGTGGACGTCTCCGGCTGGACGGCGCAGGCCAACTGTGCCGTGAGCCGGACGGCTCCGGCGGTCACGTGGCCGGTGGATGCCTACCTCGCGGGCGGCCAGGTGCTCACCCTCACCGTGACCGCGGCCGGGAACGCGAACGCCCGCACCGCGTCCCGGTTCGCGGTCACGCCGGGCACGGAGTATCTGGCGTCCTGTCACCTCTCCCCGCCCACCGCCGGATCCGCGACATGGATCGAGCTCCGGTACATGGACGCGGGCGGGGCGCAGCTGTCCGCGACCCGCTCCACCCTGGCCGCGCCGGGGACCGGTTTCTACCAGCAGCGCGCCTCCGCGACGGCCCCCGCGGCCGCCGTCACGTGCGAGGTGGCGGTGGGCATCACCGGCGCCAGCGCCGGACAGGTCATGCGGGCCGAAACGGTGGCCGTGACCGTGGCGCCCCCCGTCCAGACCGGCAGCATCCTCCCCACCGCCGACGCGACGTTCGAGCAGAGTGTTGCCGGATGGACGGTGCCGACCGGCGTCGCGACGCTCGCCCGGTCCGCCCCGTGGGGAGCCGCCGCCCTGCACGGCGCGTACTCCCTCACCGTCACCTCGGCCACCGCAAGCGCAAGCGTGCTGCGCTCCGCGCGGTTCCCGATCACGGACACCGATGACAGCTATCGGGTGCGGACCGGGCAGCAGGTCACCGCCGGCGGATGGACACTCGCGGTTGGCGTGCGGTGGTACGACGCGGCCAACGCCAGTCTCGGCCTGTCGTCCTCCCCGGCCGCGGCCGCGCAGACGCCGGGGTGGTGGACGCCGTCGTGGGACACCGGTGTTCCGCCGGCCGGTGCCACGCAAGCGGCGGTGGAACTTACCCTCACGGCCACCACCACGGCGAGCGTGCTGCAACTGGACGCGGTCAGTCTGTGGCCCGCGCTGCCCCTGGTCCAGGTCGCCGTCCACCCGCAGACCGCGTCCGTGACCGTGACGCTGCGGGAACTGCCCGCGGGCCGGTGGCTGCGCCTGTCCCGGGTGACCGCCGCCGGGGCCCGGAGCCTGGTCCGCGGCCCGTCCGGCCTGTATGACGGCACCGTGCCGATCACCTCGGACACTCTGATCTGTGAGGACTACGAGGCGCCCCTGGGCGTGCCGGTGCACTACGAGGCGGAGATCGCGGACCCGGCCGGCGGCCCGTCCGAGACCCGGACCACGGACACGGTCACCATCCCGCACGACGACGTCAACGCGGGCTGGATCAAGGATCCCGCCAATCCGCAGCGCAACACGATGGTGACCATCGCGGCCCGGCCGGTGTGGACACGCCCCGTCGAACAGTCGGCGACCACGGTGAAGAACCGCCGCAACAAGATCATCCGGTCGGCGGTGCGCAACGGCCGTGAGGGAGAGCTCACGGTGTGGACCGAGTCCGATCAGGAGCGGGAGCGCCTGGACTGGCTCCTGGACACGGGGGCCACGCTGCTGTGGCAGACCGGCCCCGGTGTCGGCATCGGGAACCTGTACGTGTCCGTGGGCGCGACGACGGAGACGGGCGAGGCGCACGACGCGCAGGATCCGTTCCGTATCTGGGCGCTGCCCCTGACAGAGCAGGACATGCCCGTCACGGTGGGGGTCAACGGGTCCGCGGGCCGCACGTGGCAGGACGTCCTGGCCGAACACGCGACGTGGGCCGATGTGCTCGCCTCGTACGCGACGTGGGAGGACGTGCTCCTCAACCGCCGCCGGCCCTGAACCGCCGCCCGCCGCCCGGGCGGCGGGCCCCTGTTCCGGCCGGAGACGGCCACGCCACAGAAAGAAGGGGGTGACGGTCGTGTATCCGGTGTCGGCCAGGTTCCTCGCCCGCATCGCCGAATCCCACATCCCGGTGACCGAGGTGGTGCTGTTCACGACGGACGGCCGGGTGATCCCCCTGGACCACGGCGGCGGCCAGGTGGCCGTGGACCGCGGACAGGCGCTCCGCCGCACGTGCACCGTCACCGGATGCGATCCCGGGCTCATCCCGCTCACCCCCGCCGATGAGCTCTCCACCTACGGCGGCCGGCTGCGGATCTCCGCCGGAGTCGACTACGGCGACGGGACACGCGAGCTCGCGGCCCTCGGGGTGTTCCGCCTGGACGAAGTCTCCGGGGATCCGTCCCTCGGCCCGGCGACCCTCACCGGCAAGGCACTCGAATGCGTCATCCAGGACGACGCGTTCACCGCCCCGTACCGGGCCACCGGCACCGTCATCACCGCGATCACCGCCCTGATCCAGCGCAGCCTCCCCGGCGCGGACGTCATTGCCCAGATCTCCGACGCACCCATCGGCTCCCGCACCTGGGACACCGGCGCGGACCCGTGGGCGGCGGCGCAGGAGATCGCCGCGGTGGCCGGGGCCGAGTGCTACACCAACGGCGACGGGGCGTTCGTGATCGCGGTCCTCCCCGATCTGCTGGCGACCGACCCGGTGTGGGAGGTCGCCGCGGCCGAGGGCGGCGTCTACGTACGGGGCACCCGCAGCATGTCCGCCGCCGGAGTGAAGAACGCGGTGCTCGCCCGCGGGGAGAACGCCGCGGACGGGGTGGCGCCCGTGCAGTGGCTCGCGACCGACGACGACCCGGGCAGCCCCACCTACTGGGGCGGCCCGTACGGGCGGCGCCCCGATTTCTACTCCTCCTCCACCCTCACCACCGTGAGCGCGTGCCGCCAGGCCGCCGAACTCCGCCTGCGGGCGGCCCGGGCCCCGAACGCGCGCGGTGACTTCTCCGCCGTCCCGAACCCGGCGCTCGAACCCGGCGACGTACTGCGGGTGATCCACCCGGACGGCCTGCGCGAACTCCACCAGGTGCAGTCCTTCTCCGTGCCCCTCGGCCTGGACGGCGAGTTCCCCATCACCACCATCGGAGCGAAAGAGGACGCATGAACAACGGTCCCTCCCCGCACGCGGCGGCCCGTGACCTCGTCGCCGCGATGCGCCGGCAGACCGTCGCCGTGGGCCAGCAGACGCCCGGTGTCGCCGGCGCGACGTCCCGCCTGGCCACCGTCGCCGCCGTCACCGGCGACGGGAACATCACCACCACCGACGGCATCATCGCGCGCCGCCTGCGCGGCTACACCAACCCGGCGATCGGCGATCTGATCCGCATCGACGGGTCCCCGGCCGGAGGCTGGACCACCCCCGGACCCCTGGCACAACCCGCCACGGACGGCGCCTGGACCCCCTACACACCCTCATGGACCGCCGCCACCACCAACCCGGCGATCGGCAACGCCGCCCGCACCGGCCGCTACCGCCTCGAGGAGCGGACGTGCCACATCAGCATCCTGATCATCCCCGGCAACACGACCACCTTCGGCGCCGGCACGTATCTGTTCGGGGTGCCGTTCCCGGCCGCGGCCGACACCGTCGAATATCTCGGCACCGCCCGGCTCACCGCGGGCAGCACCTACATCGGGCAGACCGTCCTGCAGCCCGGCGCGACGGTCCTCAACGCCACCTTCCCCGCGACGGCGACCCCGGCGACCGCCGCCAACATGGCGCCCACAGCCCCGGCGACGTTCGCCTCCGGGCACAGCCTCCGCCTCTCCCTTACCTACCAGACCGCCTGAAAGGGGGACCGTGTGGCCACCACCGACGACTACGGGCAGGGCATCGCGATCTCCGAACTCACCGACGCCCCGGACGCGGAAACCCTCGCCCGGGCCATCGCGAACGGCATCGCGCCCCGGTCCGTGATGCGGTTCGCCTCCGCCCTCGCCCGCACCGCCACCCTCACCGCACCCGCCGCGGGCATGGTCACCTGGCTGACAGATGTGGCCCGCCTGGACGTGTACGACGGCACCACGTGGGTTCCCGTCCGCGGACAGTCCGGCCGCATCCTCGTCACGTCCGGCAGCGCGGCCACCACCACCGAAGTCACCACGGGGATGCAGATCACCCTCCCCACCCGCACCGGCGTCGCCTACGACCTGCACGCCACCGCCCTGGTCCGCTCCAACGTGGCCGGCGACCGCATCGAGCTCCGGATCCGCCGCGGCACCACCACCGGTTCTCCCCAGGTTGGCGGCGGCACGATCCACGCCTACCTCGCCGGGTCCGGCGACACCCTGCCCGCGCGCGGCCTGGACACCCCCGGCGCCGGAACCACCACGTGGACCGTTTTCATCGCCCGCGGCTCCGGCACCGGCGCCGTCGAAACCACCGCATCCGCCACCCTCCCCGCCGTGTTCACCGTACGAGAGGAATCCGCATGACCGTGAAAACCGTCTGGCCCCTTCCCCCGGAAGGCGTGATCTCCACAGAGGGCCTGGTCCTTGATGACCAGTGGGGGACCAACCGGATCACTCCCGGGGTGACCCTGCCGATAGACCTGTCGGACCAGACGTATCGGACCATCAGCAGCCTGGTGGTGCCCTGCGCGGCCGGGGACGTGTTCGACATCCGGGCCCGGGCCCGTGTCTCGAACCGCACCGGCGGGGACGGCCTGACCGGATACACCGTGGGCGTGGGCGAGCACGTGTGGGGATACGACCTGGACGACCCCGACCCCGCCCGCCCCGTCTTCATGATCACCAGCCTCAACGGCGACAACTGCGAACGGGTCCGGCACCACATGCCCCTCTATGTCGACGGCATGTGGAAGACGCCCGCGGACTGGCCCGCCGGCCACCGCCTGGCGGTCATCCTCCGCATGGACGCCCACTCCACCGCCGCCCGCAGCGGGGACAAAATGCTGGTGGACGCCGGATACGCGCACCTGAACGTCACCCGGTGGACCACCCCGACCCCGCCGACCCCGCTCCTCGCCGCGGCCCGCGCGGCGGATGCCCTCCTCGCCACCGGCACCACCGACGCGCTCAGCCAGGCCGCCACCATTCTCGAAGACGCCGCGCGCGCACTGCGCGCCCTCACCACCACATCCCCCTGACACCCCCACATCCCCGCACACCACCGCCCGCCCCGCGCCGCCTCCGGCCCGGGGCTTTCCGCTGCCCGGAGGAGCCATGAACCCCACTCCCACCATCGGCCGGACCGTGCTCTACCGGCTCAGCGCGACGGATGCCGACTACATCAGCTCACGCGCCCGCGACGCGGCGGGCGCCACGCCGGAGCTCGGCGACCTGGCCGAGGGCACCACCTGCGCCGCCGCCGTCACCTATGTCCATCCCGAGGGCGACCGGATCAACCTCCATGTCCTGCTGGACGGGCAGCTCACGCACTGGGTCACCTCCCGCCGCCAGGGCCAGGGCCCCGGAACGTGGTCGCCGCCGCCCTGCGTGCCCGATCTGGCGGACACCGCCCGCCTCGGCTACGAGGCGTACGGGGAGGAGCGCGGGTGGCTGACGTGGGACGGCCGGCCCATGCCCCCATGGGGCGGGCTCAGCCCGGAGACGCGGGCCGCCTGGCAGGCCGGCGCCGCGGCAATCCTCCGCCACGGACAGGGGGGCTGACCCATGGCCACGCCCATGACCGCAGACCGCTTCCTCGCCGTGCTCCGGGACGCGGGCCTGGACGTGCACCAGGTCGGTGACTGGCGCACGCACAACCGCAACTCCAAAGGCCCCTGGGGCCCGGTCCACGGCGTGATGATCCACCACACCGTGACCCGCGGGACCGCGAACACGGTCGCGCTCTGCCGGGATGGACACGCCACCCTGCCCGGCCCGCTCTGCCACGGAGTCATCGCGAAAGACGGCTCCGTCCATCTCGTCGGGTACGGGCGCACCAACCACGCGGGCGCCGGTGACGACGACGTCCTGCGCGCCGTCATCGCGGGCAAGGCACTGCCCGCCGACAACGAGGCCAACACCGACGGCAACCGGCACTTCTATGGCTTCGAGTGCGTCAACCTCGGCGACGGCCAGGACCCGTGGCCGGAGGCGCAGCTGGACGCCATCGCGGAAGCGGCGGCCGCGATCTGCCGCCACCACGGCTGGACGGCCCGCGCCGTCATCGGCCATCTGGAGTGGCAGCCCGGCAAGATCGACCCGCGCGGCTTCTCCATGGACTCCCTGCGCGCGCGGGTTACCGATCTCCTCGGCCGCACCCCCGGGCCGCAGCCGCGCCCGCCCCTGCCCGTACGGCCGGTGTACCAGCCGTACCCCGGCCGCGGCTTTTTCACCGCCGGGACCAGCTCCCCGGTGATCACCGCCATGGGCCGGCGCCTCGTTGCCGAGAGATGCGGCATGTACACGGTCGGCCCGGGGCCCCGATGGGGCGAGGCCGACCGCCGCTCCTACGCGAAGTGGCAGCGCAGCCTCGGCTACCGAGGCGCGGCCGCCGACGGCATCCCCGGCCCGGACAGCTGGGCCCGGCTCAAGGTCCCCAAGCCCTGAACACCACCACCACCGCCGGGCGTGCGCCCGGCGGCCGACCCCCGGAAAGGGGACACCATGATGACTACCGACGCGAGCCGCCGCACCGCGCGGACCGTGCTTCAGAGCACCGTGGGGCTCGCGGTCGCGCTCCCCGGAATCGTCCATGCCTCCGGGATCCCGGCCTCACTGCCCTGGGTCGCCGGCGCCCTGGCCGTCGCCGGCGGCACCGCCCGGGTCATGGCGCTCGACTCCGTCCAGGCGCTCCTCCCTCCCTGGCTGCGCACCGCACCGGCCGGACAGCAGCAGACCGGGAGGTGAGATGCAGCAACTCCTCTGGCTCGGCGGCGGCGCCGCCGCGCTCCTCGCCATCGCCCCCGTCCTGCGCTGGATCTACCAGGTCCTGGTGAGGGTGGACCACGTGAGCGATGACTGGGCCGGGCAGCCCGCCCGGCCCGGAGTCCCGGCCCGGCCCGGAGTGATGGAACGCCTCGAGACGATCGAGACCAGGACCGCATCCACCGATGCGGGCATGGTCAAACTGGGGCAGCGCGTGGACGCGATGGAACGCGGACTGCAGCGCGAGCTGCGCCCCAACTCGGGGTCATCGCTCCGGGATGCCGTGGACCGCATCGACCGCCAGACCGCACCACCACCGGCCGACGAGTAGGCCACAGACCACCGCCCCCGTCACCCCTTCATGCAGGGGGTGGCGGGGGCGGTTTCCTGTTTCCACACCAGGTGCCTCAGAGGGCCCGGGATCACCGTCCCTTGGCCGGGTTCTACTCTGAGGGCGGGTAGGCGATGGCCAGCCCCGGCACCGCCTGTGCGATGCGTGCGACGACAGCACGATGCCAGGAAGCCGGGAGGGACACCTCCGGATGGGCTGCGTGGTACTCCGCGTCCGTCCGGTACGTCAGAATCCCGGGCTCCGGTGTGTCCAGCAGAGCGGCGACCGCGGTGCCGACGGCCGCACTGGCGTGGGCCTCCAGGTTCTCCATCTCCAGGCGGACCCTGTCGGGCACGGGGTACTTGCCCTGCTCCCAGTGGCGGACGGCGCGGGGAGAGACCCCGAGGTGGGCGGCGAGCCAGTCGCCGGTGAGACCGAGCCAGTCCCGGACGACACGGAATTCGGCGTCCGTCATCCGCTCATCCTCGGGCATGGGGGGCGGGCCGGTGTACTCGGTCATGCTGATGCCTCCAGGCCGTGAGGCCCCGGCGAGTGCGCCGGGGCCCGGGGCGGCCGTCAGTTGTCCACGTCGTGCTTCTGGATGATCGCCTGGAGGTCGACCCTGCGGACCGCCTCACTGATGTCGAAATCGCCAATCTCGTCGGTGTAGTCGGGGTCGGTGTGGTGCAGGCCGATGAATTCGTTGCCGGCCATGGAGATGCCGTCGGGGAGGGTGCCGGTGATGGCGTCACGGTAGTCGGCGGCGATGCGGTCCAGGGCGCCACTGGTTTCCATACGATCCTGCCACTCACTGTCGCCGCCGGTGATGGCGTCCACGATGGTGGCCTCCACGGACACGTTCCCGCTGTCGCCGTAGTTGTTCCAAGTGCCGTAGCCAGTGGTGACGTTCATGACCGGTTCCTTCCGGTGGGTCTGGGGCTGCTCCCCTGACCTCATGACGACAACGCTAGCTTCCTAATTTAGGAAGTACAAGAGGGTTGGGGGGTCCACCCCCACCTCGCCGCCACGGCGGCCGGCGGTTCAGCCGTTCGGGTGATGGACCCGGCGGCCCGGGGCCGCTAGAGTCCCCCCTGTTCCCGCCGCTGCGGGAGTGGCCCTAGGCCGCCTGGCTGAACAGGGCAGCACGCGTACTGGTCCCCACCTGTGTGGGGGTGCCCCTTGGGGCCTTTGTCGCCTTGCGCTCTCCCCGCCTGTGCGGGGGTGTTCCGGTCTGTTCGTGCACGTTGTCCCCGCCCACGCGGGGGTGGCCCGAGTCCGCTCACCCGGACTGGTCATAACGCAGACTGGTCCCCACCTGTGTGGGGTTGACCCCTGGGGTCTTTGTCTCCCTGCGTTCTCCCCGCCTGTGCGGGGGTGGTCCGCGACCCAGGTGAGACCGTTCGCACGGAACGGCATTGTCCCCGCCCACGCGGGGGTTGTCCGCGGCTGACGTGCAACTTCGCAGGCGTTCGCGTCCTGGTTCCCGCCCATGCGGGAAAGCCCCCGCCGTCCCCTGACCGGGCCGGCGGGGGCATCTCTGCGACCCGCCCCGTTTGACAGGAGTTTGGCATGGCCATCGCACCCTCGGAAGCAGCACGCATTCACAGGCTCGCCCAGGACGCCGGGATTGATGACGACACCCTGGCCGACTGGACCGAGGAGGAAGGCGGCTACCGGTTCGCCATTACTTCTGGCACCGGCGCCATCAAATCGCTCCAGGCGCACCGCCTGACCGTCAGGATCAAGGAACACTCCGCCCGCAAGGAAGCTGCGGCCGTGGGCGTCCCGCCCGGCACGCCCATGGCCACCCCCGCCCAGATCGAGCACATCCTCAGAAACCTCGCCCGCCGGCAGAGGACCGGCGACGCCGGCGGATTCATGACCGGCCCCACCGACCGGGACGGCATCGCCCGCATGACCCGCAGGGAAGCCAGCAAGTACATCACGTCCCTGACCGAGGACTACTGACATGGCGCCGTCCCGGCCCGCACCGGGCAATCACTCGGCCGCTCCCCGCGCGGGCGGGGGTGTACCGTACCCGGCCATGAAGACCCGCGAGAGGTGCCCGGCCTGCGCCGGATGGAAGTCACCGCGCCACCCCTGCCGGAAATGCTCCGCCCGCCGGGGCCGCCCGCTCCCCGCACAACGGTGCAGGGACTGCGGCGCGGTGGCTCCGCCGGGCCAGGAAGGGACGCACCCGCGGTGCCCGCGCTGCCTGATCGCCCGGCGCCCGGGCGACCGCGCACTCAAAATGCGGCGGGCCGAGGACCGGTTCCCCGCCCCGGTGCGGCTGGATCTTCTGGAGCGGCTGGCCGGCGGCCAGCCCCTGGGCGAGGCACTGGCGGATCTGGGCATTCCGCAGCAGCGTGTCCACGGATGGGCGGCCTATGACCCCGCGTGGCAGGACCAGCTCGACACCGCCCTGACCGCCGGCCGGGATCCCGAGCTTGACCACGGCCGGACCGCCACGTATCGGATCCACAAGTGCCGGTGCCCGGAATGCCGAACGGCCAAAGCGGCGGAGGCGTGATGGATACGATGGCCATTCATCATCCCTGGAGGGAACCACCGCCGCCTACGCGTTCGGGAGCTCCGCGATGCCCTCCATCAGCAAGCCCAAGACTGTCGCCGGCCGGGTGCGCGCCATCGTCGCCGCCCTGGGCACCGGCGAAAGCCCGTACCACGTCACCATCACACCTACTGCGGACGGGTGCACCATCGGCGTGGACGGACGCCGCGGCATGACCCGCAAGGAAGAGGAGGAAGCCGAAACCTACCCTTCCTTGTACCAAAAGTTCGCGGAGCGGGACGACGCCGACGCCGACCGGTACATCCTGCATCTGCTGAGTGCCTTGCGCACGGAGTTTCGGGTGGAGGGGCAGGGACCGCGCGCGACCACCGCAGCCGATCTGTTCCACGGCTACGGAGCCACTGTCACACCCCGGGGATAGCACCCCGGGCCTCATGTCCCCATGACGGGCAGCGCCACGCACACCCCCTGGCAGGGTCCGAAAGAGGAAACATGCAACCCCCCAATCGGGCGCTCTCTCCAGGAACAATCGCCGCATGGACATTGCCTTAGCGGTCGCCCTGGTCGCCGTCGCCGGCACCCTTCTGGGTTCTCTGGTCTCCGGCCGCGCGCAGCAGCGGGCCGGCCTGGCCGCCGTCGCCGCCACCGCCACCCATGACACCCGCCGCGCGCAGCTCGACTCCGTGACCGAGCTCGCCGACGCCATCTCCGTACACCGCCGCGCCCTGTGGGAACGGCAGCACGCCCGGGCCCGAAGCGACTACGACCCGGAGGGGTACACGCGGCTCACCGCACAGTGCTACGCCACCCGCGCCGCGGTCACCCGCCCTCTCACCGCGCTCCGCGTCCTGATCCCGGATCCAGACGTCCGCGCGGCGGCCGACCACATGGTGACAGTCACCTATGCGATCCGGGACACGGAACACACCGCCGCCGCGGCGGACAAGGCACGCGCGGAAGCGGTCACCGCCCACGATGAATTCGTGACCGCGGCCGGCCGCTACCTCGCGCAGACGTGACTCCGGCAGCGAGCGAGTCACCAATTTCCACGTGTTGACCAGGCAATTAACGTTCGACTAACGCTCCGTGTTTGCCCGCAGGACCGTACTGCACCACGCTGAACGTCTCCCCGGCCGGGAACCACACCAACAACGCCGCACAGGAGACCCCATGCCCCCTTCTGTCACCATGCCGCCCCGCGATGACCTCACCGCCCGGATAGACGCGGCCGGCATCACCCCGGACGAACTGCCGGACGGCCTGTACACGGCGGTTCTGTCCATGGCCGACCGGGAGATGACCGGCGCCCGGATCAGCACGTTCCTGAGCGGGGTGGCCCGATACTGCTCCGGAGACAGTCCATGGGAGCCGTACAGCCGCGACGAGCGGGCGGCGGTCCGTGCTGTGCACGTGGTGCTGCTCGCGGGTCTGCCGGATCTGATCCGGACCGTCGTGGACGACGCCCAAGTCGTCGCCGACGCGGTGACAGTGCTTTCCGGAACTCCGGTCGGGCCGCCGGTGGCGTGACGGCCACCGCTGCCCCCTGGTGAGCGGCGGGTTTCCCGTTCGGGCCGACGCGGTGGGCGGGCGGGTCCCGCCTGCGTCGCAGTGCGCAGGCGGGGCCCCGGGAGGCCCCTCCCCGGGGGTGGGAGGGTGCCCGCCCGTTCACCATGGCACCCTTTTCAGCCAGCGGGTAGAGGTCTGACCGGAAAGCGTTCGGCTCAGCCGATTCAGGGGAGCCGTAGGGTGGCGAGACACCCACCGACGGAGGAGACACAGTTGACCGCCATCGTGCTGGCACAGACCACCACCGACTCCGAGGAAGCGGCGATGGCGCTCGCCCGGGGCGCGGTAGAGGGGCGCCTCGCCGCGTGCGCCCATGTCGACCCCCCGATCACGGCCGTCTACCGGTGGGAGGGCAACGTGGCCGCCGACCGGGAATGGAGGGTGTCCTACAAGACGCCCCGGACACGGCTCCCCGAGTTGGCACAGTGGGTAGCCGAGCACCACGGCTACGACACCCCGGAGTGGATCGTGCTCCCGATCGACGGCGGCTCCGAGGCGTATCTCAGCTGGGTGGAGACCGAAACGGCACAGTAGAGCTCCGGCCGGCGCCCCCGCACGGGAGGGCGCCGGCTACCCGGCAAGCTTCCGCAAGTGCTCCGACAAGTCCCGCTCCCCGTCCGGGAGCCGCGCCGCGATCTTCCGCAGGCGGTCCTGCCCCATGGTGTTGGGCCGCGTACTGGCCGCCTCGGCGAACTCTGTCGCCAGGCCCACCCCGCGGTCCTGGTCCCCGCTCTGGAGGAGCGCTGCTGCGACGTCGCCGAGGATCACCACCCCCGCCTCCGACCGGCGCCCCAGGCGGTCAGTCGCCTCGCTCGCAGCGTCCGCGAGATCCGGGTGCGCCAGGCGTCCGTACACGGACAGGGCCATGGCATCCATCCGGGCCGGGCTCATGAACGCCACCCACGCCTGTTCGCTGGACGGGTCGGCATAGTCGTAGGCGGTGCGGGCCCGGTCCAGTGCCCGGAGCGCGCCGGTCTCATCCCCTGACGCCGCCGTTTCCTCCGCCGTCCGGGCGTTCACCCATGCCGCCGCAGTGGCCGAACCGGGGCCGCGGACGTCCTGCGCGGCCTGCGTCAGCAGAGCGAGCGCCGCCGGGCCGGCGGCGCCGTAGCTTGCGTAGGCGAGTGCCAGTGCCCGCAGGGGCGGGTGTCCGGCATCGTCCGCACAGTCGGCTGCGGCGCGGTAGTACGCGCGCGCGGCCTGGTGGTCGCCCATGTCCCAGGCCAGCCATCCGGCGAGCGCCGCTGTCTCGCCGGCCGCGATGACCAGCTCACGCCGGTGAGGGCCCGCGTGCGCGATTGCCGCGGTGATCGCATCCAGGTGCGCCACCACCTGACCGCGCAGCTGCTGTGCGCTGAGGCGCAGCTCGCTGATGTGGAGCGCGGCCGTTCTGCCGGTCAGACCGTCAGCTGTCTCCGTGTCGATCCGTGTTCCCCGCCCCAGAGCGTGCGCTAAGCGCCCCCAGGGCTCGGCCGCCGCAGCAGCGCCCAGGGCTGCGACTCCCCCCTCTATAAGGGTCCGTCGTCTCACGTCGTCGTCCTCTCCTGCCGATCGCCGGGCCCGCGCGGCCGCCGCCTCGTTCTCCAGATGCTCCGGATGCAGGCCGCAGGCCACCGCGATGGCCGCGACGGTGCGGGGCGTCGGGATGTTCCTGCCGGTCTCGTACCGGCTGATCTCCCGGCGGGTCATCGTGGTCCGGCCCGAGGCGGCGTTCACCGCCTCGGCCTGTTGCCCCTGAGTCCGCCCCGCCTCGATCCGGAGACTTCTGAGCCGCTGCCCAAAGGCCGGTGGTGCCATGGTGCCCCCTGTCCGTGAACGACAGTCCCATCATGGCCCCGTTTTCCCCCTCTGTTTCCCCCTTGACAGTGATTTCCCCCGCCCATCTGCCCTGTGTCCGTGCCCCAGTTGCCGGTGTGATGGCTGATGACGGGAACACCGGTACGGGAGGGATGCCATGACGACGACCACGGCGTATGCGATCGAGGAGTGGCTCGCGGGCTCACGCAACAACCCATCCGAGCCGCTGAATGACTGGACGCAGAGGTCATACACCGTGCTGCCGATGGGCGTCCGTTTCGATGCTGTCCGGATCCCGAGCGATCTGGTCCACGCCGCCGTCGACACCGCCGACGACGGTGTCGACCACACCGTCGTCGCCGACGCACTGCGTCTCGCCGTGGCCGGCCCCGTGCTCGCCGACCACACCCGCTGGTATTACGCCCTGGTGCCTCCGCAGAGCACCGACAAATGGCCGTGCGGGCTCGCCCGCTGCCTCGGCCGCGGGGCGTGGATCGTCACCCCCCGAGCCACGATCACCGACCACATAGGCGTGCACTGGTGTGTCCCGATGGACCATCCGGGTGCGCTGTGTGATCCCGCGCGGGTCGTCGCCCTGATCGAGCGCGGCCGGGACCGGCTTAACGACGCCCGGCGGTGACGGATCAGCAGACCGGCCCCGGACGGGTGTCGCCGGAGTGCCGCCTTGGCGAATGCGGACACTGCGACGGCCCATGTCAGGTCCGGCTTCAGGGCCAGCACCCGGACGAGCGGCCCTTGCTCGATCTGCAATGCGCGCACAGCTGCCACCCCACAAGGCGCACCACTAAGGGTGATCACTCCATTACATTCGACGGGAAGGAGTGATGCCCATGTTCATCGCCCATCGCAGCCACACGGACCCGGACCACGGCTGGTCCATCGCGCACGCCGTGCACGGCTACCTCGCCCATATCGAGCGTGAAGGCGGGATGTACGCAGCCGTCCGTCTCACCAAAGAGCAGGCCCTCACATACACCCGCCGGCTCAACACCGAGTCGACGGGGCTCAAGGGATACGTCTCCGACCTGCAAAACACCGAGGAAGGAGGGGAGGAGGTGAACACACACCCATGACCTGTAGCAATTGCGGCGGCGGTATGCGCGTCGAGGGCGGCTGGTGGCACTGCCCGCACTGCGGCGCCATCGGCCCGCCCTACCAGCCGCTCACTGCACAACCGGCAACCCGCCCGATCAGTGACTCACTCCGGTCCAGCCCATGATCGATGCACCTGATCGTCCTCTCCGGCCGGCGGCTTCGAGCCCCGGCCGGAGAGATGCCCCACGCCGCCACCCTCACCCCGGAGCGCGGGGCCGCCACCCCTGAACCCCCGTATACGGGTGTCACCTATCCCGTGGTGATCCACACCCCGCACGCGGGATGGAGCCCCGGCCGTCACCGATCCCGCGCGGCCGGGGCTCACTCATACCGACCGCCGGCACTCCATCCGGGGGACGCCTGCTGGCATCCGCAGGGTGCTCGAAGGCTCCCCAACGCTCATCCAAGGAATCGCCAAGAAAGGGCAAAAGGGTGTTCCCCTAACACATCTACTCAATAGTAGGGTTTTCATGTTTGAGTGTCGCTCCATCGATCCGATCGCAGCACCCCCAGGTGCCCCGATTGGAAGGGGAACGGCAATCTGACGCTGCTCGCACGCGCCACACATATTGTCCTGACCTGCGGTGCAGGGAAGAGATTGCCGGTACCCCCTTTGCGGGGGTCATGACCATGGGTAACGTGAAGGAACGTTTCCGCTACACAACCGGCACATTCAAGGGCATACGACGCGCACCTCGCGGTGCCGCCATGCACCCCCCCGCACCGAAATGCCTAGGAGATGCCTACATACATGATCGAACTGATATTCGGCATTGGGCTGGGAATCGCGCTCGCAACCATTGGCGCCCTGGCGGTGTGCTACCGCACGCTCGGACGGTCCGTCGACAGGCTGCGTGCCGAGGTCGATGCCCTGCGGGTGGAGGTAGCCAAGGCCCGCATCGAGCAGGTGCTCAAGAGTTCGGACGCCGCGGCCACTCGGCTGAGAGGTGAGCGACGCTTAAAGCTGATCCCCTAGGGCAGGGGCTTCCCGATCACGTTGAGCGAAGAGACAGCCGCTGACCGCTCAGCGCCGTCTCGATGGTCTCCATGGCGTCGTCGTCCACCTCAGGCAACAGGTGCCCGTACAGGTCCGATGTCGTCTTGATCGATTCATGCCCGAGCCTGCGCTGGATGTACGTCAGCGGATGGCCGGCGGAGATGAGCGCCGCCGCGTGCGAGTGCCGCAGGTCGTGCGGAGTGGGCGCCTTGTGGTCCGGGAGGAGGCCGGCCTTCTTGGCCGCGCGGACGGCCCGGTGCCACCGGTCGTTGAAGGTGCTGGTGTGCAGGCGCTGCCCGGTCGCGCCGGTCCAGAACAGGCCGTCGTCGCCGATCCTGTCGATACCAAGTTCTTCCAGCGCGCGGAGCACTGTGAAGCTGATCCGGACCGATCGCCGCGACCGCCTGGACTTCGGCGTGCCGAGGTAGTAGCCGCCTTCACCGTCCTTCTTCCATGCCTGGCGGACACGCAGCTTGGGGCGCGCGGTGGCCCGGTCCTCTACCGCCTTCGGCGTGAGGGCGGTGATCTCCCCCCATCGGAATCCGGTGCCGTACTTGACGTCCACCAGCAGCCTGTCACTCTGCCGCGTGAGGCACTGTCTGATCCCCGCGACCTCCTGTGGAGTGAGGAAACAAATGTCCTCATCGGCACCATCGGCGCCGTCGTCGTCGGTCCGGCCGAGCCGCGTGAGCTCGCACGGGTTACGGGCCCGGAGCGGCGGCTCGGCCGTTACCGCCTCCTGGAGGATGCTGCTCAGCAGTCCATGGAGGTTGCGTATGGTCTTGGGGCTCATCTTCTTGAGGTTCGGCGAGTTCGCCAGCTGCGCGCCTCGGCGTACGCGCGTCTGCTCCAACTGCCGCACCCACGCCTTGACCGTGTCGCCGGAGAAGTGCTCCGCACTCCGTACGTCGCACTCTCCGAACGTCGGGAAGATCCACCGCTCAAGTTCTTTGAAGCACGCTTGGCGGTACGCCTCCTCGATGCCCGTCCGGGTCTCGATTCTGCGCGTCGCGTAGGCGCGGAAGCGGTAGGCCGCATCATCGTCCGCGCTCTGCGCGGACTGGGCCGCAATGTAGCCGCGGCCCTTCATCCATCCGGGGGGCCAGTCCTGCCCTGCGTCGTTGACAGCGTCTCGGAAGATCTCTGCCGCGTCCGGGTCGTCAAAGGTCTCCGACTGGCCCCGACCACTGCGGGACCCACCCTCTCTCCATTTCACCTGGTAGCTGGTGATCTCTCCTACGCGGTTCTTCCGCGGGTGAATGCTCGCCATGAGGGGCAGGCTACCCCCCGAGTGTTCCCACGGTGTTCCCACGCAGGAAGTCCACCAGGCCGGTTTGCAGCCATAAACCCAGGTCACTGTGGGGTTAGGCACTCGTGCCCGGAGCCGGACTCGAACCGGCACGGCCATGAAGGCCAGCGAGGTTTAAGCTCGCCGTGTCTGCATTCCACCATCCGGGCCAGGTGCGTGGCTCCGCGTAAGCACAGGAGCCTATCCGGGGAGATCCACCCCGTCGGCGGCCCATGGCCCGATGTTGTCTTATTTTATTGCCGCTTGAGGGTGCGTCAGCCCAGGTGGCGGGAGCTGCGCGGGCCACCGTCCCAACAGGTGGGCGGTGGCGTGCCGGTGCGGGATTGACGGAAAGTCGCCGCATGGCGACGCAGACGTAACGAACCAAAGCCACAAGGCAGACGAACCGCGGCCGTCCCCAGCCGAAGCCGGATGAACGATGGACGATTCGTGGGCGAAGTGTGAAGGCGGCGCGGACTGGCCGGAGCAGCCCCGAATGAGCCAGGGCGCCGGCGTTCACGCGGACCCTGAGTGACCGCTGCCGTCACGGACAGTGGCCCGCCCCCGGGCCGCCGGGGCGGGTCCCGGAGACCGCCCCCGAGAGGACCGTCATACCAAAGGAGGATGCCCCGCCCGCCCGGTCCGACCAAAGGGGGCCCCCGGAACGGGCACCCGGGCTGACGTCCGGCGGGCGGGGACGGAGGACGATGGAACACATCGCCGGAGCACCGTCCGATGTTCCAAAGCCCCGTAGTCCAGAAGTGCCGAAGAGGAGTACCCCCTCGTGACCACCACGCCCATCGCACACCGCGCCACCGCCGTGGCCGCCCGCGCCACGGATCTGTCCAAGGTGTACGGACAGGGCGAGACCCAGGTGGTCGCCCTCGACCGGGTCACCGTGGACTTCCGGCAGGCCGAGTTCACCGCGATCATGGGGCCCTCCGGCTCCGGCAAGTCGACCCTGATGCACTGCGTCGCCGGACTCGACACCTTCAGCTCGGGTTCCGTCCGCATCGGCGAGACCGAGCTCGGCACGCTCAAGGACAAGCATCTGACCCAGCTCCGCCGGGACAAGATCGGCTTCATCTTCCAGGCGTTCAATCTGCTCCCCACGCTCACCGCGCTGGAGAACATCACCCTGCCGATGGACATCGCCGGGCGGAAGCCCGACAAGCAGTGGCTCAACACGGTCATCGAGATGGTCGGTCTCTCCGGGCGGCTCAGCCACCGGCCCACCGAGCTCTCCGGCGGACAGCAGCAGCGGGTGGCCGTCGCCCGTGCCCTGGCCTCCCAGCCCGACATCATCTTCGGGGACGAGCCCACCGGAAACCTCGACTCCCGCTCCGGCGCCGAGGTGCTGGGCTTCCTCCGCAACTCCGTGCGCGAGCTCGGCCAGACCGTCGTCATGGTCACCCACGACCCGGTCGCCGCCTCCTACTCGGACCGGGTGATCTTCCTGGCCGACGGCCGGATCGTCGACGAGATGCCGCACCCCACCGCGGACGGCGTCCTCGACCGGATGAAGGCGTTCGACGCCAAGGGCCGCACCAGCTGACCCCGGCCGGACCCCCGGCTCTCCGGCCCCGCCCGCGCTCCGCGCCGGGCTCGGGCCTCCCGCCCCTGCCCGGCCGACCGCCCGGCCCCTGACTTCCGGCCCGCCCCGGCTTCTCACCCCAGGACTGACAGACATGTTCCGTACCGCCCTGCGCAATGTGCTCGCGCACAAAGCCAGGCTGCTGATGACCGTCCTCGCCGTCACACTCGGCGTCGCCTTCGTCTCCGGCACCCTGGTCTTCACCGACACCCTCGGCAATGCCTTCCGCAGCCAGACGGCCAAGGGTTACGACAAGGTCGCCGTCGCCATCGAGGCCCCCGGCGCCGACTCCCTCGGCAGCGCCAAGTCCAGCAAGGGCATCTCGACCGCCGTTGTGGAGAAGATCAACGGACTGGACGGGGTCGGCGAGGCCACCGGCCGGGTCACCGGATTCGCGGGGGTCGCCGACGAGAAGGGCAAGCTCATCGGCTCCGGCTGGGCGAACCGGGGTGAGAACTTCGAGCCCGGCAAGGACGGCAAGGACGCCTCCCACGACTTCGCCCAGGGCACCGGCCCGGTGAAGGACAACCAGATCGCCCTGGACCGGACCACCGCCGACAAGGGCGGCTACAAGACCGGCGACACCGTGCGCGTCTCCACCAACGGCCCCGTCCAGGAATTCGAGCTCACCGGCGTCTTCACCACCGAGGACGGCGCGGTGAACGCGGGCGGCAGCCTGGTCCTCTTCACCACCCCGGTCGCCCAGAAGCTCTATCTGGAGCCCGGCAAGTTCAGCACCGTCACCGTGACCGCCGCCGGCGGCGCCTCCGACGCCAAGCTGCTCGCCGAGATCAAGCCGCTGCTGCCCGAGGGCTCCGAGGCCGACACCGGCGCCGCGCTGGCCAAGGAGGAGGCCAAGGCGATCGAGAGCGGCATGACCCAGATGAACACCATGCTGCTGGTGTTCGCCGGAATCGCGCTCTTCGTCGGTGTCTTCCTGATCGCCAACACCTTCACCATGCTGGTCGCCCAGCGCACCAGGGAGCTCGCGCTGATGCGCGCCGTGGGCGCCTCCCGCCGTCAGGTGAAGCGCTCGGTGATCCTCGAAGCCGTCCTGGTCGGCACGATAGCCGCGGTCGTCGGCTTCCTCGGCGGTCTCGGACTCGCCGTGGGGCTGCGCGGCGCGATGGGCTCCTTCGGCGCGAAGATGCCCGACGGCCCGCTGATCGTCTCCCCCACCGCCGTGTTCGCCGCGTTCGGTGTCGGTGTGCTGATCACCGTGCTGGCCGCCTGGCTGCCCGCCCGCCGCGCCGCGAAGATCGCCCCGGTCGCCGCGATGAGCAGTGTGCACGCCACCGCGACCACCAAGTCCCTGGTGGTGCGGAACACCATCGGTGCCGTCATCACCCTGGCGGGCGCGGCGGGCATCCTCGCCGGAGCCGCCAAGGCGGGCGACGAGGGCCGGATGCTCGTGGGCGGCGGCGCGTTCTTCACCCTGATCGGCGTCATCGTGCTGATCCCGCTGCTCTCCCGCCCCGTGATCGCGCTCTTCCGGCCGCTGCTCCAGCGGGTCTTCGGGGTCGCCGGCAAGCTCGCCGGGCAGAACGCGGTCCGCAACCCGCGCCGCACCGGCGCCACCGCCTCCGCGCTGGCGATCGGCCTGACCCTGGTGACCGGCCTCACCGTGATCGGTGTGACGCTGGGCCAGGCCATCGACAAGGCCAGCACCAGCAATGTGCGCGCCGACTACATGGTGCAGATGGCCAGCATGGGCCCGCTGAGCCCCTCGACGGTCACCGCGCTGGAGAAGACCAAGGGCGCCGAGGCGGTCTCCGCACAGCAGACGCTGATGATGGAGATCGACGGCCAGGAGGAGCCGACCGCCGCGATCAGCGGCTCGGACATCAGCAAGGTCTTCACCCTGCGGATGGTCTCCGGCTCGCTGGACAGCCTCGCCGAGGGCAAGCTCGCGGTCGACGAGAAGACGGCCGAGGACAAGGGCTGGAAGACCGGCGACACCGTCCCGGTGACGATCGAGGGCGACCGCGAGGGTGCCGCACCGGTGAAGAAGTCCCTGACGGTCGGGGCGGTCTTCGAGGAGAACCAGGTCATGAAGGCGCCGTATGTGGTGTCGGCCGACCTGACGGCTCCCTACTTCGAGCAGCCGTACATCCAGGAAGTCTGGGTCAAGATGGCCGGCGGCGAGTCCGCGGCCAATGAGCAGGCCGTGGTGGACGCGCTGGGCGACAACCCGAGCATGTCCGTCATGGACAAGCAGGACATCCGCAACTTCTTCGGCGGCATCATCAACCAGATGCTGTACATCATGTACGGCCTGCTGGGCATGGCCCTGATCATCGCGATCCTCGGTGTCGTCAACACCCTGGCGATGTCCGTCTTCGAGCGCCAGCAGGAGATCGGCATGCTGCGGGCGATCGGTCTGGAACGGGGCAAGGTCAAGCGGATGATCCGGCTGGAGTCGGTGGTGATCTCGCTCTTCGGCGCGGTGATCGGCATCGTCCTCGGCACCTTCCTCGCCTGGGCGATCGGCGAGACCTTCAAGTCGAGCATCCCGGATTACGCCCTGGTCCTCCCGTGGGGCCGGATCGGAATCTTCCTGCTGCTCGCCGGCACGGTGGGTGTCCTGGCCGCGATGTGGCCGGCCCGCAGCGCCGCGCGGCTGAACATGCTCACGGCGATCAAGACCGAATAGCCGGGGGCCACCACGCCCGGACACGGCACCGGCCCCGCGACCAGCAGAATCGGTCGCGGGGCCGGTGCCGTGTGGCCGGTGACGGCGGTACGGAGACGGCCGGGCCGGTCAGTTCCAGGTGCGGGCGCGCAGCGGGAGCCCGGCGGCGCCGCTCTCCGGGGTCTTGACCGCGAGGATCTGATTGACCCCGATCCGGTTGCGCTCGAAGGAGACCGCCGACGCGGCCATGTAGAGCCGCCAGACCCGGGCGCGGCCCGGGGAGGTGAGACCCACCGCCCGGTCCCAGCCGTCCTCCAGATTGGCGACCCAGCGGCGCAGCGTACGGGCGTAGTGCTCGCGGATCGACTCCACGTCGCGCACCTCGAAGCCGGCCTGCTCCAGCATGGAGACGGTGGTCCCGAGCGGCGAGAGTTCCCCGTCCGGGAAGACATAGCGGTCGATGAACTCGTCGATCTCGTACGCCGTCTCATCGCGCTCGGGGCGGCGGGCGATCTGGTGGTTCAGCAGCCGTCCGCCGGGGGCGAGCAGACTGTGCAACTGGCCGGCGTACTGCAAGTAGCGGACGGAGCCGACGTGCTCGGCCATGCCGATGGAGGAGATGGCGTCGAACGGCCCGTCCCGGACATCGCGGTAGTCCTGGACGCGGATCTCGATCCGGTCGGTCAGCCCCGCCTCGGCGATGCGCTTGCGGGCGTAGGCGGCCTGCTCCCGGGAGATGGTGATGCCGGTGACCTGGACGCCGTACTCGCGGGCCGCGTGCATCGCCATGGAGCCCCAGCCGCAGCCGACGTCGAGCAGCCGCTCGCCCTCGGTCAGGCCCAGCTTGCGGCAGACGAGATCGAGCTTGGCGCGCTGGGCCTCCTCCAGACCGCAGCTCTCGTCCCAGTAGGCGCAGGAGTAGACCATGGAGGGCCCGAGCACCAGCTCGTAGAACGGGTTGCCCACGTCGTAGTGGTGGCTGATGGCCTGCCGGTCGCGGGTCTTGGTGTGCAGCGCGCCGGTGCGGCGCGGCACCTCCTCGGCGGGCGGCCTCGGCGCGGGAAGCGCTCCGGCCAGCCGGACGAAGGCCCTGGCGGCGGAGCGGACCCGGGGGTCGCGCACCGAGAGGGAGCGCTCGTCGTCGCGCTCCCAGAGCACACCCGAGAGCAGATCGAGGGCGGCGTAGAGATCGCCCTCCACCTCGATCTCCCCGGCGACCCAGGCCCGGGCCAGGCCGAGCTCGCCCGGCCGCCACATCAGCCGCCGCAGGGCCCTCCGGTCCCGCACGACCAGTACCGGTCCACTGGTGGGGCCGGCTTCCGAGCCGTCCCAGGCTCTCAGCCGGAGGGGAAAGGGGGTCCCGAGCAGCTCCTCAACGATGGTGGTCAACCGCGATGCGGCGTCGGCCATGGTGCGCACACCTCCGTGGCGGTATTCGCCTGCTGTTTCCTGTGTCCTGCGTCACACTTCCTGGCGTTCCGGCGTCATTGTTACGGCAACACCTAGAGCCGTGGTGGTGTTTCCCGCACGGAGCCCTTCCCGCACGCATCCGGACGCGAGCCCCCCGCACGGAGGCAGGGACGGCCGGTGCCGGGGGTGGCGCGCGGGGTGCGCGGAGGGGCGGGGCACGCGGAGTACGCGGAGTACGCGGAGTACGCGGAGTACGCGGAGGCGGCGGCGGGGTACGCGAGAGGCCCGGCACCCGGTCACACGGTCAACCCGGGTCCGGGCATGGCGAAGGGCCGCCCGCACCACGGATGGCGGGCGGCCCTTCGTCTCAAAGGTGCCGGATCAGACGGCCGGCGTCGGCCGGGTCAGGAGGCCCTGGCCTTCTCCGGGGCGGCGGGAGCGACGGCCGGAGCCGGGGCCGGCTTCGCGGCCTCGTAGAACTCCTCGCGCGGCGACTCGATCGCACCGAGCGAGACGACCTCGCGCTTGAGGAACATCGCGAGCGTCCAGTCGGCGAAGACCCGGATCTTGCGGTTGAAGGTCGGCATGGCCATGCCGTGGTAGCCACGGTGCATGTACCACGCCAGCCGGCCGCGAAGCTTGATCTTCCACTTGCCGACGACGATCATCGCGACGCCCTTGTGCAGGCCCAGACCGGCGACCGCACCCTTGTTGGCGTGGCTGTACTCCTTCTGCGGGAAGCCCCGCATACCGGAGATCACATTGTCGCCGAGGACCTTCGACTGCCGGAGCGCGTGCTGTGCGTTCGGCGGGCACCAGGCGTTCTCGACTCCGGCCTTGCGGGCCGCCATGTCCGGGACCTGGGCGTTGTCGCCCGCGGCCCAGATGTAGTCGGTGCCCTGCACCTGGAGCGTGGCGGCGGTGTCCACATGACCCCGGGGGCCGAGCGGCAGGCCGTAGCGGGCCAGCGCCGGGTTCGGCTTCACACCGGCGGTCCACACGATGGTGTCGGAGTCGACCTCCAGGCCGTTCTTCAGCACCACGTGGCCGTCGACGCAGGAGTCCATGGAGGTCTGGAGGTAGATCTCGACACCCCGGCCCTCCAGGTGCTCCTTGCCGTAGGCGCCCAGCTTCGGGCCGACCTCGGGAAGGATCTTGTCGGCCGCGTCGACCAGGATGAAGCGCATGTCCTCGCGCTTCACGTTGTTGTAGTACTTGGCCGCGTCGCGGGCCAGGTCCTCCACCTCGCCGATGGTCTCGGCGCCGGCGAAGCCGCCGCCGACGAAGACGAAGGTGAGCGCCTTGCGGCGGATCGCCTCATCGGTGGTGGAGTCGGCCTTGTCGAGCTGCTCCAGCACGTGGTTGCGGAGACCGATGGCCTCCTCGATGCCCTTCATGCCGATGCCCTGCTCGGCGAGGCCGGGGATCGGGAAGGTGCGGGAGATGGCTCCGAGCGCGACCACGAGGTAGTCGAAGGGCAGCTCATACGCGTCACCGACGAGCGGGGACACCGTGGCGACCTTGCGGTCCTGGTCGATGGAGGTGACTCGGCCGGTGAGGACCTCGGCCTTCGGCAGCACGCGTCGCAGCGGGACGACGACGTGCCGGGGCGAGATGCTGCCGGCCGCGGCTTCGGGGAGGAAGGGCTGATACGTCATGTACGAGCGCGGGTCCACGACCGTGACGGTCGCTTCGCCGTACCGCATCTTCTTCAGAATGCGGCGCGCCGCGTACAGGCCAACGTATCCACCGCCTACTACGAGGATCCTGGGACGCTCCGTGGTGCTCATGCCATCGAGTATCCACCCCGCCGACAGGGGGTGCTCGTGAGCCCCTTCACAAGGAGTGCACTCACCTCTGCTACACTGCGCCGCCGCGTGATCGAGGTCATGCCTTCCAGAGGGAACCACCGGGGGCACCGGGACGTTGGGAACCCCCTGTGATCAGGCCCTTCGACCCTCCGCGAGAGTGGACCACGCCCCGGCTTCACACGGAAGAAACATGCCGTGAACCGCCCGATAACCCCTTCGAGTGGCCCAACGGCCCCCCAGGGAGGGCCTTTCGGCCCCCTGGAGCGCCCATCAGGGCCTTTTTCCTTGTGAAGAACTTCACGAAGTTGGTTTCGGGCCGGGTTCCGGACCGGGTTCCCGGCCCGCCGGCGGGCCCGCCCGCGGCAATGGATCACGCTCCTCCGGGGCCGCGGACACCGCTCCGGGCAAGGTCGCGCGCGCCACTCGGCCGGGCACCCGGCGCCACTCCAGCGCGTGTACACATCTGCGCGTACACTTCCCCCCATGACCGAGAGCACTGTGACCGTACGGGAAGCCCGCGCACACCTGGCGGACCACATCAATCGCGCCGCCGAGGGATCGCCCACGGTGATCACCCGCAATGGCGAGCCCGTCGCGGCCGTGGTGCCCATCGCGGATTTCAACGCGCTGGAGGAGGCGGCCGACGTGCTGCTGGCCCGGGAGGCGGAAGCGGTCCTGGCCGGGGGCGGCCCCACCGTGACCATGGCGGAACTGCTGGCCGACCTGTTCACGGAAGATCGTGAGAGCGCGGTATGAAGTACGCGTTCCGGTTCACGGCTGCGGCGCAACGGCAGCTTCGCGGTATCGACCGGCCCGCCGCCATGCGGATCCTGGCCGCGCTGACGGCGCTCGGTGACGATCCGTACCGCGAGGATGCCGACATCAGGAAGCTCACCGGACCGTCAGGGCTCCACCGGCTTCGAGTCGGTGGTTACCGGGTCGCCTACCGGGTCGAGGACGGCGAGCTCGTCATTCCCGTCGTCAAGGTGGGCGACCGGCGCGACGGGTACCGCAGCCTCTGACGGCCGCGGCCTCCGCCGGCCCGCACAGGCGCCCGGGACGGGCGCCGGAGCCCGGAGAGACTCCGGGCTTCCGGCCTCCTCCATTACCCGGCGGCGGGCACCAGGCTCCAGGCGATTCCGTCGAGGATGTCGTGCTCGCTCACGACCACCTCACGGGCGCCGGTCCGCTCCATGATCGCGAGAAGTACCAGCGCGCCGGCGATGATCACATCGACCCGGCCCGGGTGCATCACCGGAATCGCGGCGCGCTCCTCGTGGCGGGCGGCCGTCAGCTCGCGGGTGATCTCGGCGACCCGCTCGCGGGAGACCCGGGAGTGGTGGATGGCCTCGGAGTCGTACGCGGGGAGGCCCAGCTCGATCCCGGCGATCGTGGTGACCGTGCCGGCCAGGCCCACCAGGGTCCGGGCGCCGGTGAGCGGGACGGTCTCCGCGGCCAGGTCGAGCGCCGCCTCGATGTCCGCGCGGACGGCCGCCAGCTCGGCGGCGGCGGGCGGGTCGCTGCGGATATGGCGTTCGGTCAGGCGTACGCAGCCGATGTCCACCGAGCGGGCCGCCTCGACCCGGTCCCGGCCGGTGACGAATTCGGTGGAGCCGCCGCCGATGTCCACGACCAGGCGTTCCTCATGGCCGGGGAGATCCCCGGTGGCGCCGGTGAAGGAGAACGCGGCCTCCTGGTCGCCGCTGATCACCTCGGGTTCAACACCGAGGATCGCGAGCACCCCGGCGGTGAAGTCGTCCCGGTTCTCCGCGTCGCGCGAGGCGGAGGTGGCCACGAAGCGGACCCGCTCCGCCCCGAGCTCCCCGATGACGGCGGCGTACTCCCGGCAGGCGGCGAAGGTGCGCTCCAGCGCCTCGGGGGCCAGCCGGCCGGTGCGGTCCACACCCTGGCCGAGGCGGACGATCGTCATCCGGCGGTCGAGCTCGGTCAGGACACCGGTGGCCGGGTCGGCGTCGGCGACGAGAAGCCGGATGGAGTTGGTACCGCAGTCGATCGCGGCGACGCGGGTCATGCGGACTCCCCTCCGGCGGCCGGAGCGGATCCGGCGGCGGCCGGCTCGCACGGGGAGACGCACGGGCCCTTCCGCCACCACTCGGGCAGCATCGCGATCGCCTCGTCACCGAGCGGATTGACCCCGGGCCCGGCCGCGAGCGAGTGCCCGACCAGGACATGGAGGCACTTCACCCGGTCCGGCATGCCGCCGGCGCTGGGGAACCCCTGGAGCACGTCGATGGCGTCCCGGCGCTCGATGTAGTCCTCGTGGGCCGCGCGATAGGCCGCGGCGAGCTCCGGATCGGCCGCCAGCCGCTCCGACATCTCCTTCATCACGCCGTTCGCCTCCAGCGTGCCGATCGCCGAGGCCGCCCGGGGGCAGGTCAGGTAGTACAGCGTCGGGAACGGGGTGCCGTCCGGGAGCCGGGGCGCCGTCTCGACGACATCCGGGAGGCCGCAGGGGCAGCGGTGCGCGATGGCGCGCAGACCGCGCGGCGGGCGGCCGAGCTGCTCCTGGAAGGCCGCGATGTCCGCGTCGGTCGGCTCGGTGGGTGCGGTGTGGGGAGGAGGGGTTTCCATGCCTGCCTTGGCTCTACGGTTCCGTGCTTCTGCGTTTGCTGGACGCCGGTGCCGGGCGCTGCCGCCCGGTCCCGGCTGGTGCGGGGGCGGCGGTCAGCCGCGGTCCGCCTTGTCGACGCCGTCCCAGACGCCCGAGTACCAGGGGCGTTCCGCCGAGCCGTCCTCGCTGCGGCGTTCCTCGGCGGCGTCGGGGTCGATCATCGTGTACCCGGTCTCGCCCGGCAGCACATAGTGCAGATGCTCCCGGGCCAGCCGCTGGATGTACATGTCGTCCTGGAGCCGGGCCTTCTCGTCCCGGAGCCGTTCGACCTGGCGCTCCGCCTCGGCCATCCGCTCCCGCTGTTCGGCCATCTCGCCGCCCTGGGAGACGTACTGCCGCATGGGGTACGCGAGGGCGACGATCAGCGAACAGACCACCAGGGCGAGAAAGGCCGCCCGGCCGGTGAGCCGGGAGCGCCGGGCCTGGCGCCTGGTCTGGGAACGGTAGACCCGGGCGGCGGTCTGCTCACCGATCAGCCGCAGCCTGGTCGCGGTGGAGAACCGGTCGCGGTTCCTCCCGGCCATGTCTCCCGCCTCCCCTGTTCAGCGCCGGTGCCCGGTCCCGGGGGTCTGAGGAGCCCGGTCCCGACGTGCGTACGTCCCCGGACACGGTACGGGACCGCGGCCGGGGACGTACGGACGACTGGCGGGACCCGGCCGCCCCGAGAGGCGGCCGGCCCGGTGGGTCGGCCCGGGGAGTGCCGGTGGATCAGCCCTTGAAGCGGGGGAACGCGCTCCGGCCGGCGTACACCGCGGCGTCGTCGAGGATCTCCTCGATGCGCAGCAGCTGGTTGTACTTGGCGACGCGCTCGGAGCGGGCCGGGGCGCCGGTCTTGATCTGGCCGCAGTTGGTGGCGACGGCGAGGTCGGCGATGGTGACGTCCTCGGTCTCACCGGAGCGGTGCGACATCATGCACTTGAAGCCGCTGCGCTGGGCCAGCTCGACGGCGTCCAGGGTCTCGGTCAGCGAACCGATCTGGTTGACCTTGACGAGCAGGGCGTTGGCGGAGCCCTCGTCGATGCCGCGGGCCAGCCGCTCCGGGTTGGTGACGAAGAGGTCGTCGCCGACGATCTGGACCTTGGTGCCCAGCTTGTCGGTGAGCACCTTCCAGCCGGCCCAGTCGTCCTCGAAGAGCGGGTCCTCGATGGAGACCAGCGGGTAGGCCGCGACCAGCTCCTCGTAGTACTCGGTCAGCTCGGCGGCGGAGAGGGACTTGCCCTCGAACTCGTAGACGCCGTCCTTGTAGAACTCGGAGGCGGCGACGTCGAGCGCGAGCGCGATGTCCTTGCCGGGGGCGTAACCGGCTTCCTTGATCGCTTCGAGGATCAGGTCCAGCGCGGCACGGTTGGAGTCGAGGTTCGGCGCGAAGCCGCCCTCGTCGCCGAGGCCGGTGGAGAGGCCCTTCTGCTTCAGCACCTTCTTGAGGGTGTGGTAGACCTCGGTGCCCCAGCGCAGGGCCTCGGAGAAGGACTCCGCGCCGATCGGGGCGATCATGAACTCCTGGATGTCCACATTGGAGTCGGCGTGCGAGCCGCCGTTCAGGATGTTCATCATCGGAACGGGCAGCAGGTGCGCGTTCGGGCCGCCGAGGTAGCGGAAGAGCGGCAGGTCGGACGCCTCGGAGGCGGCGTGCGCCACGGCGAGCGAGACGCCGAGGATGGCGTTGGCGCCGAGCGAGGACTTGTCCGGGGTGGCGTCCAGGTCGAACATCGCCTGGTCGATCAGGCGCTGCTCGGTGGCGTCGTAGCCGACCAGCTCGGGGCCGATCTGCTCGATGACGGCGAGAACGGCCTTCTCGACGCCCTTGCCCTGGTAGCGGTTGGGGTCGCCGTCACGAAGCTCAAGGGCCTCGAACGCTCCGGTGGAGGCACCGGACGGAACGGCGGCACGGCCGGTGCTTCCGTCGTCGAGGCCAACCTCGACCTCGACCGTGGGATTGCCTCGGGAGTCCAGGATTTCCCGGGCTACGACGACGTCGATGGACGGCACGAGCATCTCCTTCTGGGATGTGACGCATGGGGTGCAGGGTCTCTTGGCCTTGCGGCAAGAGCCTATCCGGCGGCCGGGGGTCTCCTCGCGGATGCCCGCCCCCTGGGACGAAAAAGCCGGTGCCATCCGCGCGGTCCGGGACAAACAACCCCGCACCTACCAGGGGGTAACGAAAAGAACCCCGGGCCCGGCGCGGACAGGGGGAGTGCGCCGGGCCGGGGTGGCCCCTGGGTCCGGCCCCCGCGCGCGGGGGCCGGGTGCCGGGGTCCGTCCGGGCCGCCCTGCGCCGTTCGGGGCGCGGCACGGCCGGACGGACGCCCGGGGTGGGTACGGACCCGGGGTGCGGTCCCGGGGCGCGGTCCCGGTGGGGGTACGGGACAGCGGATCCGGGTGCGGTCCCCGTCGGGTACGGGACGGGCGGGGCCGGTTGTACGGGTGTGGCCGGTGGGGGCGGCCGGTGCGCGGGGCCGGTGGGGGGACGGCCGGTGCGCGGACGCGGTGCGGCCCGCGGGCCCGGTTCGGCCGGCACCGGAGCCGTGGGGGCGCGGTGCGGGCCGGAGCCGGGCGGTGGTGCGGGCCGCCCCGGGAGGGTCAGCTCAGGTCGAGCTGCTGGCCCGGGTAGATGACGTCCGCGTTGTCCACGATGTCCTTGTTGAGCTCGAAGAGCTTCGCCCAGCCGCCGTCGACCTTCTCGGCCGCGGCGATGCTGCTGAGGGTGTCGCCGGACTTGACCTCGTACTCGCCGTCGCCCTTCTCGAAGCCCTTGGCCGCGGGACGCTCGGAGCGGGTGGTCGGGGCCTCGGCGCGCTGCTGCGGCTGGGCCTGGCGCTCCTGCTTCGGCTGGGCGGCCTGCGGCTGCTCCTGCTTCGGCTGGGCCGGCTGCTGCTTCGGCTGCTCCTGCTTGGGCTGCTCGGCGGCGCCGCCGCCGTACGGGGTGTTCGAGAGGCCCACGCCACAGGACGGCCAGGCGCCCTTGCCCTGGCCCGCGAGGACCTTCTCGGCGATCTCGATCTGCTGGGACTTGCTGGCCTGGTTGGCCTGCGCCGCGTACTTGGTGCCGCCGAAGGCGGCCCAGGTGGAGGACGAGAACTGGAGGCCGCCGTAGTAGCCGTTGCCGGTGTTGATGGACCAGTTGCCGCCGGACTCGCACTGCGCGACCTTGTCCCACTCGGCGGCGGTGGCGGCCGAGGCCGAGGTGGCGCCGATCAGCGGGGCGGCGACGGCAGCGCCGGTGACACCGGCGAAGGCGACGAGGCGGACGGCCCTGGACGGACGGCGGTGCTTGCCCTTGCTGGAAAACAGCATGGTGGATCTCCTCACCGACGCCTGCGAGGTGAGCTGTCGGGTTCGGGCCAATGAGTGCCCGGCCGTGCGTCCTTGCGCACGGCTCCACCCCAAGCCGGTGATCCGCCATTCGTCCTGAACGGCGGGGCCGGCACTTACCTTGGGTCCCCCGCTCCTGCCTTCGGCGCTCTCGCGTCGAGTACTCCCCCCGACCGACGGCAGGATTCGGCGTGACGGTCAGCGGTGCCCGCGATGGCGAGCGGTCAGACCGTAATCACAGGGCTCCCCGATGTTCAAAGAGGGAACATCGGGGAGAAAACGCCCATCCCGCCCCTGACCCGATCCATGTTTCCCCAGGTCGGGGGCGGAATCTCCGATTCCGGTGGGCGGGCCGTGCCACTTACCGCAAAGAGACCCTTGTCTCACTTCGGCAAATATGGACAAAATCCCGCGAACCACACCGGTTTCCGGCCCTGCCCCGGGCCCTACTTCGGGTCGAGGGCCAGGCTCTGACCAGGGTGGATGAGGTCGGGGTCGGCGCCGACCTCCTCGCGGTTGGCCTCATAGAGGCCGGTCCACCCCTCGTCGAGCTTCTGCTCCTGCGCGATGGCCCAGAGGCTGTCCCCCGGGCGGACGGTGTAGGTGCCCGGCTCGGCGTCGGCGCCGTCGACGCCCTTGACGACCTCCACCTTCTTCTCCCCGGCGGCGGTGTCCGCCACGGGGGACCGGCCGCCCGAGTCGCCGCGCGAGACATGGCCGGGCTCGGAGCCCCGGGCCGGGCCCGGGCCCGCCGTGCCGTCGCTCTTCGGCTCACCGGTCCCGGTGGGCGCCGCGGACTTCTCCGGGCCGGAGGCCGGCGACTCCGTCGCGGGCTCGCCCCGGTGCTTGCCCGCGCTGGTCCCGGCCCCCGGGCCGGCGCCCTTCGGCGTGCCGGCGGACGGCTCGGCCGCGGTGGATCTACCGGCGGGGGTTTCGGCGGACTTCGGCTCGGCGGCCGGCTTCGGCGCGGACTTCGGCTTGCCGGCCGCGGGGGCCTTGTCCGGCTTCGCCGCATCCGTGCCGGTGGAACCGGTGCCGTTTCCGGCCGGGGCGCCGTCGGTCAGACCCGCTATGCCGGCACAGGAGGCCCATGCCTTGACGCCCTGGGCGGCGAGCACCTTCTCCGCCACGATGATCTGCTGCGAGCGGCTGGCGAGGTCGGCGCGCGAGGCGTACTCCGTACCGCCGTGCGCCTCCCAGGCGGCCTGGGAGAGCTGAAGCCCTCCGTAGTAGCCGTTGCCGGTGTCGGCGCTCCAGCTGCCACCGCTCTCGCACTCGGCGATCCGGTCCCAGGTGGAGGACTCGACGGCGGAGGCGGAACCCGCGCCCAGCAAGGGGATCGCGATGGCCGATCCCGTCACGCCCGCAGCGACGACGAGAGCGGGGGCCTGACGCGGTCGCCGATGACGGCCATTCCCGGAGAGCATGTGATTGCCTTTCACCAGACTGCTTGAGTCCGGGTGAACGTAGCCGCACTCGAACGTGAGTCACAAGTCGGTGCAGCGGAGATCACACGCAGATCACAGATGTGACGGCGCATCAGTTTTCACCGGAGTGAACTCCACCGGAAGGGTGCGCAGTCCACGCATAATCAGGCCACCGCGCCAGCGCAAATCGGCCGGATCGGCGGCCAGTCGCAGGTCAGGCAAGTCGCGGAAGAGAGTGGCGAGGGCGGTCCCGCCCTCCAGCCGGGCGAGCGGCGCACCGAGGCAGTAGTGGATGCCGTGCCCGTATCCGAGGTGTTGATTGTCGCGGCGGGAAAGATTGAGAACATCCGGCTCGGGGAAGCGTTCCGGGTCGCGATCGGCGGCGGCGAGCACGACGAGAACCGGATCGCCGGCCGCGATCCGCTGCCCGCCGATGGTCAGTCCGGTGGTGGCGAACCGCCAGGTGGCCATCTCCACCGGACCGTCGTGGCGGAGCAGTTCCTCCACCGCGGTGTCCACCGCCGCACTGTCGCCGGCGTCCACCGCGCTCTGGAAAAGGGTGCGCTGAGCGGGGTTGCGGAGCAGGGAGTACGTCCCGTTTCCCACGAGATTGACGGTCGTCTCGAAACCGGCGAAAAGCAGGATGAAGGCCATGGCGGCGGCCTCGTTCTCGGTGAGGTGCTCACCGTGGTCGCTCGCCCGGATGAGACCGGAGATCAGATCGTCGCCGAGGTCGCCGCGCTTGCGGTGGATCAGCTCCAGCAGATAGCCGCGCATCTTCTTCACCGAGCGGGCGACCCCGCCGCGCGGACCGCCGCCGTGCCGGATCATCATCCCGGCCCAGTCGCGGAAGTCGTCCTGGTCCTCGGGCGGTACACCGAGCAGATCGCAGATGGCGTAGATGGGCAGCGGGAAGGCGAAGTCGTGGATCAGATCCGCCTCCCCCTTCGCGGCGAACCCCGCGATGAGGCGGTCGGTCAGTTCCTGTACGCGGGGGGCGAACTCGGCCACCCGGCGCGGGGTGAACGCCTTGGAGACCAGCCGCCGCAGCCGGGTGTGGTCGGGCGGGTCGATATTGAGCAGATGCGTCATCAGCTCGGCCTTGCGCTCGCCGGGGATGCCGGTCTTGCCCCTGGCATGGGCGGGTTCGGCGTGGTTGGCCGGGTTCTTGCTGAGCCGCTGGTCGGCGAGGGCCTGTCGGGCGTCGTCGTAACGGGTGATCAGCCATGCCTCCACGCCGCTGGGCAGCCGGGTGCGGTGGACCGGGGCGTGCTCGCGCAGCCGGGCGTACGCGGGGTACGGGTCGGTCGCGAACTCCCAGGTGAAGAGCTCGGGGGCGGGGGCGGGGTTATGTCCGGGGGCGGGGTTGTGTCCGGGGTCGGGGCCGTGGACCGGGTCGGGGTCGTGGACCGGGTCGGGGCCGGATCCTTGTCCGGGGCGGGATCCGGGCGCGGGCGCGGGATCGGGTCCTTGGCCGGGCGCGGGATCGGGCGCGGGATCGGGCGCGGGCCGGCTCATCGGGCACCCGGGGGCCGCCGGGCCCGTCGGGTTCGTCGGCCCGGGGGCCTCGGGGGTTCCGGGCACGGGGGCGGTGCTGTCACTCACCCCCTGACGTTATCCGGCCGAAGCCGCGGCCTAACGCGCGGCCGGGTGCCCCTCAGCCGTACGGATCGCGTCGCGATAGGCACGGGCGGCGGCGCGCAGAGCCGCCTCCGGGTCCGTGCCGGATTCCTCGGCGCGGACGGCGAGGGCGAGCAGTTCATACCCGAGACCGTCACCGGACGGCAGCGGGACGTCGAGACCGGCGGACCGGACCCGGGACGCCAGCTTCGCCGCCAGGGCGAGGCCGGGCTGGCCGAGCGGGACGCCGTCCGTCACCGAGTCGCGCTGCTTCTCGGTCGCCTTGGTGCGGAGCCAGTGCTCCTTGACCTCCTCCGGGGTCTCGGCGGTCTCGTCGCCGAAGACATGGGGGTGGCGGTGGATCAGCTTCTCCACGATCGTCGCGGCGACATCGTCGATGGAGAACGGCTCCTCGCCGTTCTCGTCGCCCTCCTGGGCGATCCGGGCGTGGAAGACGACCTGGAGCAGTACATCGCCCAGCTCCTCCCGGAGCTCCTCGCGGTCGCCGGCCTCGATCGCCTCGACGAGCTCGTACGCCTCCTCGATGCCGTACTTGGCGAGCCCCTCGTGGGTCCGGGTGGAGGACCAGGGGCACTCGGCCCTGATCCGGTCCATGACCTGCACCAGATCGAGCAGCCGGGCGCCGGGGAGGTCGTAGGAGCCCGGGAGCAGCTCCAGATCGGGCATCCGCTCCCGGCCCGAACCGGCCAGCCGGGCGAGGCCGTCGGTGAGCGCCGACTCGCCGGTGCCCGAGGTCACCACCACGGCGGTGGCCCCATCGGCGCAGGCGTCCACCAGTTCGCGGGCGGCCGGTGCGGCGATCTCCACGGTGACGCCCGCCTCGCGGAGGTAGGGCAGCTGGGGGTGGGCGGGGTCGGCGCAGAGCACCCGGCCGGCCGTGCGCAGGGTCTGCCAGGCGGGCCAGGACAGCAGTCCGGGGGCGACCCGGTGGCTCGCGGTGAGCAGGACGATGCGGCCGGTGGCGGGGGTGTCAGTGGTCACCCCCCGAACCTACCTCGGGTCACGCGCCGTCCGGCACGGCCTCCGGCTCCGGCTCGGGCTGCTTGGATACCTGGCTGATCCAGGGGGCCTTGTACTCGCCGAGCTCCAGCTTCTGATCGCTCCAGCTCCCGAAGCGGGGGTTCACGTCGATGTCGAGTGCCCTGGCGGCGGAGGTGAAGGCGGCGTTCAGCTTCTGCCGGCCCTGATCGGTGTTCCCGGCGCCGATGGACTCCGCGAGCTTGCCGATGAGGATGTCGCGGCCCACCGCGTCGTCCAGCTCGTCGGGGGACACCCCGCGCTGCTGGAGATACATGGCGGCGAGCTGCTCCTCGCCGCCCGACTGCTGGACGATGGCGGCCCGGCCGTCCTGGACCTCCTTGCGGCTGACCGTGACGCCGGCGTCGGCGGCGGCGCGCTCGACCACCCGGTCAACGATGAGGTCGTACAGCTTGGCCCGGCTGAGCTGCCCGCTGTCCTTGATGAGCTGGGCGGCCTGCGGGGACTTCTGCTGCGCGGCCCTGGTGTCCCTGACCTCCGCCTGGACGGTGGAGACCTCGATGCGCTCTCCGTCGACCACGGCGGCGGCACCCGGACGCGCGTCGTTGGCGCAGCCGGCGAGGAAGGGCGCGGCGGCGAGCAGTGCGGCGGTGACGGTGATCGCGGTGCGACGGCGGCGGTGCAAGGGAGCCTCCCGGCGGGTGATTGTGCGACGGTTCACAAAGCCCTGCGTGATGATGTTAGGCAGTACGGGCGGTCCCGGCCACTACTTCGCGGTCACTGATTCCGCCGGGGGCCCGGCATCCGGTGACGGGGTGGTGCCGGCACCGTACGAGGGCCCGCTCGCGGCATGCTCCAGAGCGGCGCCCGGGCGTCCGCCGGGCTCCTCCCCGGGGAGCGGACCGGTACCGGTGCCGGCTCTCCGGGCGGGCTCCGGGCGGAGCATGATCGTCCGGGAGAGGACGAAGGTGACCGGGATCGCGGCGGCGGCGGCGATCAGCGGGGCGTACCGGCTGCCGAAGTGCAGGACGTCGACCAGCAGATAGACACCGGCCGTCGTGATGACGAAATTCGCCGCGTTGGTGAGCGGGAAGAGCAGGAACTTCCGCCAGGTGGGCCGGGTGCGATAGGTGAAGTACGAGGTCATGAAGAAGGACCCGACCATGCTGAGCAGAAACGCGGCGACATGCGCGGCCACATAGGGCAGCCACATCAGCATGATCAGGTAGAGGCCGTAGTAGGTACCGGTGTTCACCGCTCCCACCAGGGCGAATCTCAGCAACTGGCCCCGGACTGTCATGGTCTGCTCCCCCGCGCTGTTCCCGCGCATACGACTGGTCTGCTCCCCGCTCCGGCCGGCGCCGGTGCGGGAGGACGGCCCGCGGACCGCCCGGCCGCCGGTGCGGCCCCGGTCACGGCGCCGCCGCGCCCGTCACGGCACCGTAGCGGCTCCGCCCACCGGTAGGACGATCGCGGGGCCCCTGCGGTCACGGCCCCGGCCGCACGCACCGTCCCGCTCACCGCCCCGACGTGCACCGCCCCGACGTGCACCGTCCCGCTCGCTGTCACGGGCCGCGGAACTGCTGCTGGCGGGTGAGCGCGCGGCGGAGCTCGACCGGCAGCTCGTGGTAGGGCCCGTACGCCCGCTCGGTGTCGTACAGCAGGCCCTGGAACTGCCGCTGGGCGGCGGCGTGGTCGCCGACCGCGAGCAGGAGATTCCCGATCCGGTGGCGGACGTCGAAGGCGCGGGCCCGGTCCGTGCCGCTCTCGTAGTGGGGAAGGACGGCGCGGTACTCGGCGAGCGCGTCGGCCGGGTCGCCGAGCTGTTCCAGACAGAGGGCGGTGTCATAGCGGAACTGAAGGGTCTGCGGGTCGGCCGGTCCGGCCTCGGCGGTCCGGTCGGCCGCGAGCCTGCGCAGCTCGGGCAGGGCCCGGCGGTACTGGCCGTCGTCCATCAGCGTGGTGGCGTACTGCTTGCGCAGGATCCGGACGACCGGGGAGTGCTCACCGTGCTCGGCGGCGGCGGACGGGAGGATTCCGCCGAGTATGTCCACGGCCTGGGTGATGCTGCCCTCGCCGAGCAGCCGCTTCACCTCCTCCACCGCGGTGGCGACATCGAGCCGCGGCGCGGGGGACGGCGGCGGGCCGGCGGTGAGCGGGACGGCCGTGGGCGGGCCGGCGGCCCGGTCGGGCCAGGGGGCGAAGGGTCGCAGAAACGGCCGGGTCGGATCGAGGGGGCCGCCCGGGGCGGTGTTCACGGCGCCGCGCGCGGGCAGCAGCGGCGCGAGCGCCTCGTACACCTCCCGGGCCCCGCCGGGCCGGTGCTGGGGGTCCTTGGCGAGCAGCCGCAGCACCAGCGCCTCCAGCGGTTCGGGAACCTCGGGGCGGAGCCGGCGGACCGGCAGCGGCGGTTCGTAGAGATGCCGGTGCAGGACGCCGAGGGCGGTGGAGCCCGCGAAGGGCACATTCCCGCTGAGGAGTTCATGGATCAGGATGCCGAGGGCGTACAGATCGGTGTACGGGCCCACCGCGCCGCCCATCGCCTGCTCGGGGGCCATGTAGGCGGGGCTGCCGATGGGTGAGCCGGTGTGGGTGAGGCGGGTGGTGTCGGTGTCGATGACGGAGGCGACCCCGAGGTCGAGGACGGTGACGGAACCATCGGGCCGGACCATCACATTGCGGGGCTTGAGGTCGCGGTGGACGATCGGGACGGCATGCACGGCGGCGAGCACGGCGCAGAGCTGGGCGGCGACGGAGACGGCCCACTGCCAGGGGTAGGGCTCGTGCTCGGCGAGATGGTCGGCGAGGTCGGCGCCCTCGACATGCTCCATGACGAGATAGAGATCGTCGCCGTCGCTGCCCGCGTCATGGACGGTGACCAGGCCGGGGTGGGTGACCTGGGCGGTCACCCGGCATTCGCGGACGAAGCGGCGGCGGATCTCCCCGGCGGCGGTGGCGGCCGCCATGTGGTCGGGCCGCAGCAGCTTGACGGCGACCCGGCGGTCGAGCCGGCCGTCGTATCCCGTCCAGACCTGGCCCATGCCGCCCTGGCCGAGGACGGTGGAGAGTTCGTATCTGTCCGCGATGACGCGTCCGTTCAACGCCCCTGCTCCTTGCGGAGGTAGTCGCTCAGCTCGTCCAGCTCGGCGCGGACCTGGTCGATCCTGGGCTTGTCGGGCGAGGGCGGCGGGGCGGGCTGCTGCCGGTGCGGCGGCGCGGGCGGGGGCGGCGGGACCGGCCCGGGGGTGGAGTGGCGCGGTGCCGGCACGGGGCCGGAGTGGCGCGGGACCGGCGGCGGGCCGCTGTGGTGCGGGACCGGCGGCGGCCCGAATCCGGGCGGCGGGGTGGCATGGCCGGGCTGTGCGTGGGGCTGTGCGGGCGGGTAGCCGTACCCCGGGGGCGGGGTCGCCCCGTGCGGCGGTCCGAAGACGGGCGCGGTCGTGGTGTACGGCGAGGGCGGCCCGGCCGGCGGCCGCCCGTGGACGCGGTCGGCGAGCTGCTGGTGGTGACGGATGTCGATGACCAGAAAGTGCACGGGTACGCCGATGACCATGGCCGCGAGCACCGAGAACAACACCGCGTCCAGGGCGTCCATCGGCGCGTCCGGATCCGAGCTCCAGACGCCGATCCCCACGAAGACGCCGACCGCGAGCGCGAAGGTGACGGCGGTGAGCACCCAGTCGCGGGTGCGGCGGGTGAGCAGCGCCGTCCGCACCATCGTGCCCCAGGCCAGGAACCCGCAGCTGAAGACGGCGAGCACCACGAAGACCACCCGCAGGGCGATGACCAGCCCGGCCGACGGCGGTGTCGGACCGGGTGGCGGCGGGGCATAGCCGGGGCCGTGCATTCCTGCTCCTGGTGGCCTGAGGACAAGGCAGCGCGGGAGACCGCGTTCGAGAGATGAGCGTATACACCGACAGCGACAAGGGCCTCAGGGTTGCACCGGCCTGTGGACAACTTCATGCACGAGGCCCGCCGCCCTGCCTCCCGGACTCCGGTGACGCGGCGGGGTCGGTCCCGGCGAAGGGCTGCGGAAGAGATTCCGTTTCGGGGCGGACGGTGCCGTCGGTCAGCCCGTCGTACAGGCCCTGCACCAGTTGCTCGCCCAGCCGGCCGGCCAGTCGCAGCGCCTCCTCGAAGGCGGCGAGAGCCTGGAAGCGCTCGCCGAAGCGGCGCTGGTCGGCGAGTGGGAGGCGGGGCAGCTGAACCCTGCGGACATCGAGCCGGGTGGCGGTGGAGGCGTAACTGCTGGCCTGCCGGGTGGTGGCGGTGCCGCGCAGGAATCCGGCGAGGAACCAGGGGTCGAGGGTGCCGGGGTCGGGGCGCAGGAGCTGGAGATTGCGGCCGAGGGCGGCACCGGCGGTCGCAGCGTCGACGACCCGGACGACGGAGCCGCCGCCGAGGACGGGAACGACCACATCCCCGGCGGCGATCCGGACCGGCTCGTCCTCGGCACCGTCGGGAAGGGTGCCGGTGGGAGGCGTACCGGCGAGTACGTCCTGCTCGGTGAGGACCGCACCCAGGATTCCGCTTTCGGTGCCCGTTCCGCTCGGGGCCGCGGTGGCGGACGCGGTGGCGCCGGAGCGGAGCCGGAGCGCGCCCGCGCGGGCCAGTTCGCCGATGGTGGTCACCGGCCAGGGGGCGGCCGGGGCGGGTACGGGGGCGGCGGGGGTGAGCCCGGTGGTGCGGCGGAGGGCGGCGGTGAGCCGGTCGCGCACCCGCAGGAGCTCGGCCGCGCCGACGCCCCCGGCGGGGGGCGGGACATGGCGGGCGGGGGCGAGGTCCACATCGTCGTCGAGGAGTTCGATGACCGGTACGGAGCGGCTGATTCCGGCCCCGGCGGGGTCGGGGAGACCGGCGGGCGCGGCCGTCTCGCCGGTGCCAACCGTGCCACCGGTACCGGCCGTCTCGCCGGTGCCGGCCGTGAAGGAGTGCCAGGCGGCGAGTACGGCCTTGTGCACGGCGAGCCAGTCGAGCTTGTCCCGGCCGCCGGCCGCCCCGGCGACCTCCGCGGTGTCCACGAAGAGCAGCTCGGGCGCGGGCGCGGCACCGGCCTCGGGCTTGCGCAGCACCCAGAGATGGAGCGGGATGCCGTACGGCGGCGCGGCTCCGGCGGGCAGGGCGATGACCGCGCGCAGGGCTCCGCGGCGGAGCAGTCCGGCGCGGATGCGGCGGCCGGAGCGGCGGGACGCGGCGGCGGGCGGCATCAGGACGACGGCGGTGCCGCCGGGACGCAGCCGGGCCAGCGCGTGCTGGACCCAGGCCAGCTCGGATTCGGTGCGGGCCGGGAAGCCGTACTCCCAGCGGGGGTCGTAGGCGAGTTCGTCGTGCCCCCAGTTGCGCTCGTTGAACGGCGGGTGGCAGAGGACGGCGTCGGCCGCGGTGCCCGGGAAGGCGTCGGCGCGCAGGGTGTCGCCGGCGCGGGCGCGGATGACCGCGTCCGAGAAGAGGGCGAGGCGGAGCGCGGTGAGCGCGGTGAGGTCGGGGTCGGCGTCCTGCGCGTACAGCGCGGCGGGCCGGTCGGCCGCGCGGAGCAGCATGCCGGCCCCGGCGGCCGGGTCGAGGACGGTGGTGCCGGGTCCGGCGCCGGCGAGTTCGGCCATGAGAACGGCGGGCCCGGCCGGGGTGGGGGTGTACTGGCGGAGGTTGGCGTCGAGAAAGCGGCCGAGCAGGAATTCGTAGGCCGGGCGCGGTCCGATGTCGGCGGCGAGCTCGGCGGCGGTGCGCAGTACGGCCATGTCGGCGGGTCCGGGGCGGTCCGGGCCGGTGAGCGCGGTACGGAGAAGGTCGGGGCGGTCGTCGCCGAACCGGGCGGCGAGCACGGGCTCCGCGGCGGTCGGCAGGAGTTCGGCCATCTGCCCGTCGGGGACGGCGGTCAGCTCCTGCCAGGTGACGGGGCGCTCGTGGAGGAGGAGCAGGGCGCAGCCGGTCCGGATCAGCGCGGTGGCGGTGGTCGCGGGATGGTCGGCTAGCTGCTGCCAGAGGCGTTCGCGGAGCGGGACCTCGGCGAGTTTCCCCTGGTCGCGCAGCCACTGTTCGACGTCCCGGAGGGCGAAGGACGGGCTGGTCTCGGTGCCGCCGACGGGTTTGGGGAAATCCGCGTGGCGCCTGCGCCAGTTGCTGACCGCGGCCCGTCCGACGCCGGCCAGCCGGGCGATTCCGGCGGCGGTCACCTCACTCGCGTTCTCCCGCACCCGACTGCCTCCGTCGTCCGTAGCCGCTGGTCAGTACCCCCTGCTTGTGTTCCAGAGCATAGCGGGAAGCGCAAGAGGAACCACTTCACAGTGTGATCAGACGTGAATCACGTGAATCCATGTTGACTCGGTTCACAGGCTCTGGTCTCATTGACCTGTCACCACGGGGGGCTCCCAGCCGGTCCCGATCACATGCGATGTCCGGGAGGACACTCATGTCTCACTCCATGCACCAGCCTCAGCAGGACGGCACTTCGCCGGAGTACGGGCAGCCGCAGCCATACGGACAGCCCCACGCACAGCCGCCGGGGCAGTCGTACGGACCGCCGCAGCACGGCCACCGGGCAGCGGGACCGATGCGCAACGGCCTGGGTGTCGCCGCGCTGGTGCTGGGCGTCCTCGGCCTGATCACCGGACCGATTCCGCTGATCTTCTGGCTGGGCGGCACCCTCGCCCTGCTGGCGCTGATCTTCGGCCTGGTGGGCCGGGGCCGGGCGAAGCGCGGCGAGGCGAGCAACAAGGGCGTGGCCACGGCCGGAGCGGTCCTCGGCCTGCTCGGCATGATCGGCGCCACGATCGGCGCGGCGATCACCATCATGGCGGTGGACGACGCGGTGGACGAGATCAACAAGGCCACCACCCCGGCTTCCGCCTCCAAGGAGCCCGGCTCGGGTTCGGACGCCGGCTCGGACAAGACCAAGGGGAAGAAGGGCAAGGGCAAGTCGAAGGGCGGTTCCGGCGGGGGCGGCGGCTCGTCGGAGCTGCTGGCCGCCGGTGACACCGCCGCGTACAAGGACGGCGTGAAGGTGACGATGTCCGCCGCCACCTCCTACAAGGTGGACGAGTACACCGTCGGTCACACCAAGGGGAACAAGGCGTACCAGGTGACGGTGACCCTGGAGAACACCGGTGACAAGAAGTTCGACGCCACTCTGACGACCGTCGACGCCCGGGCCGGTGAGGACGGCGTCACCGCCGAGCAGATATTCGACGGCGATGTCGGCCCCGGCTTCACCGGTACGGTGCTGCCCGGCAAGAAGGCCACCGTGGTCTACGCCTTCGACGCCCCGGCCGACGCCAAGACCCTCACGGTCGAGCTCAGCCCCGGGTTCATGCACGATGGTTCCCAGTGGGAGCTCACCCTCTGACGGAGGAGCCGCACAGGCTGCCCGGCCGCGCCCGGCCCCTCGCACCGCGCGGGGCCCCGCCCGGCCGGCCCGGCTCCCGCCCCCGCGCGGGCCGCCACTCCCCCACCCCAGGGTTCCAGCCCCCGGGCCCCACCGCCCAGCCCGGCATCTCGACCCGCAACACCCTCAGCACGCTCCACACCCTCAGCACACTGAACATCCTCGGCACGCCCAACACCCTCAGCACTCAATCCTCGACCGGAGACAGTCATGCCTTTCGCCACCCCCCGCCGCCGGCCCGCCGCGACAGCGGTGATCGCCCTGATGGTCGCCCTCTCCGCGACCGCCTGCGGCACCTCCTCGTCCACCGGGGCCGACAGCGCCAAGGACCCCAAGGGCTCCAGCGGCTCCAAGGGCGCGGAGGACGGCGCGAAGGCATTCGCCGCCAAGCCGGCGAAGGAGATCGTCGACGCGGCGACGCGCGCCACCACGGCGGCGCAGTCCCTCTCCGTGGACATGAAGATCAAGGCCGAGGAGGGCGCGATATCCGGGAAGATCGCCCTGAACCGCGCCAGTGAGTGCAAGGGCACGGTCACCGTCGGCAAGGAGGGGACCGCCGAACTCCTGAAGCCGAAGGGGCCCATCGGCTATATGCGCTTCGACGAGACGCTGCTCCGCACCCAGGGGGAGTTCTCCTCCGACGAGCAGCGCGACGCCGTGCTCAAGGTGCTGCGGGGCAAGTGGGTGAAGACCGACACCACCAAGGCCGATGAGAAGGACATGCTGCGGTTCTGCGATCTCGACGGCCTGCTCGGCGAGTGGGAGGGGGACACCGGCACAGCCCGCAAGGAGGGCGAGACCACGGTGGACGGCCGCAAGGCGATCAAGCTCACCGAGGTGGACGCGGGCGTGACCTACCGGATCTACGTCGCCGCCGAGGGCACCCCTCACATCCTGAAGATCGAGCAGGTGGGCGGCACGGAGCCCGGGACAATGACCTTCTCGGATTTCGACCTGCCGGTACAGGCGGAGAAGCCGGCCGCCAAGGACATCATCGACCTGGACAGCCCCACGGGATGACTCTCCCGCCCCCGCCGCGGCTCCGTGTCCCCGGAGCCGGCGGTACGGGCGGCGGGAGTGGCGCGGGCCCGGACCGTGGTTGTCCGGGCCCGCGGATCCCCTCTTCACGGCCGGCCGACGCCTGCCGCCACCGGCGGCGGCACAGCTGGGGCGCCGCAGCGGGGGGATCCCTCACCGCACACGCACACCACCGGACCGGCCGCCGGTCGGCCGGCGCCCGGTGCGGCGAGAGCCGGTGAGAGCAGGAGAAGGAGGACCGAAGGGTCCGGGGTCCGGGGTCCGGGGTCCGGGGTCCGGGGTCCGGGGTCCGGAGGGTCCTTGAAGCCCGGAGTTCCGGAGGCCCCGAGGCCCCGAGGCCCGGAGAATCCGGGGCCGTGGGTTTCGTCCCGACGGGGGGCGGGACGAAACCCATGGGCTCCGGGAAGGAGGGGTGTACGGGGCGCCGGGAGGGGAGCGCCCCGTACACCCCGTCCCGCACGATGCCGGTGCGGGCACAAGCCGGCCCTCCCCGTACACCGGCGTCTCAGGCCGTGTTGAGAGCCACCGTGGGGTGGAGACGGGAGGCGCGGATCGCCGGATAGAGGCCCGCGACCACCCCGATCAGCAGGGTGGCGGCCAGTCCGCCCGCCAGGGACCAGAGCGGGACCACCGTCGTCCACCCCTGGACCCGCGCGAAGACATGGGTCGCCGCCGCGCCCAGCAGCGCGCCCGCCACTCCCCCCAGCCCCGACAGCAGCAGGGACTCGGTCAGGAACTGAAGCCGGATCGCGTTGCGCGTCGCCCCCAGCGAGCGTCGCAGACCGATCTCCTGACGGCGCTCCAGGACGGAGATGACCATGGTGTTGGCGACACCCACACCGCCGACCAGCAGAGCCACCGCGCCCAGGCCGAGCATCAGGGTCGTCAGCCCCTCGTCGGTGGCGGCCCTCGCGGCCAGCGCGTCCGAGGGGCGGGAGACACGGACGGCCGACTCGTTGCCGGGGCTGATGGTGCGGGCCAGGACCGCCCGTACCTCCTCGACCGAGGCGTCCGCGGAGCGTTCGAAGACGGTGGTGGGGTGACCGTCGAAGCCGAAGTAGCGTTCGGCGGCGGGGAATCCGACCAGGGCCACCCGGTCCAGATTGGGAACCAGCTCGATCGGCCGGAGAATGCCGACCACGACCACCCGCGTCTCATTCATCATGATTGTCTCGCCGGGCCGGCTGATGCCGAGGCGTTCCGCCGCCACCGAGCCGAGGACCGTCGTCGGCAGGCGCTCGCCGGCCCGGTTCAGCCAGCTTCCCCTGCCGACCTCGCCGCCGAGTGTGGAGAGCAGATCGATCCCGGCCGCCTGGCCGATGACACCGGCGGTGCGCTCATCGGGGACCACATCGCTGCGGCGGATACGGGCGTCGATGTCGGCGGTGGCGGTGGCGTGCCGCACCGGGCCGATCCGCTCGACCATCGCGACCGCGCTCTCGGGCAGCTTGACCGGGGTCCCGCTCTCGTCCTCGGCCGCCTCGGCGGTGAGGAGATTGGTGCCGAGCCGGTCGAGCTTGGCCATCAGATCCGCCCGGCTCGACTCGGAGAGACCCACGACCGCGACCATGGTCGCGATACCGATGGCGATACCGAGCGCCGACAGGACCACCCGGGCGCGCCGGGCGCGCAGCCCGACCGCGCCGACGCGCAGGGTGTCCCGGAGCGAGAGCCGGGCGGGCTTCAGCGGATCCCTCATGAGCCGGCCCCTTTCCCGGAGAGGCCTGAGTCCGAGACGATCTCGCCGTCCCGGAAGCGGACCCGGCGCGGCAGCGAGTCCGCGATCCCGCTGTCATGGGTGATCACGCAGATGGTGGTGCCGGAGGCGTTCAGCTCGTGCAGCAGCTCCATGACGATCTCGCCGGACGCGGTGTCCAGCGCCCCGGTCGGTTCGTCCGCCAGGAGCAGTGTGGGCTCTCCCACCAGGGCGCGGGCGATGGCGACCCGCTGTTTCTCGCCGCCGGAGAGTTCCCGCGGGGTGTGTGAGTACCGGTGGTCCAGCCGTACCCGGGCGAGCGCTTCCCGCGCCCGTGCGCGCCGTTCCCGCGGCGGTACGCCCGCGTACAGCAGCCCGTCGGCGACATTGCCGACCGCGTCGCGCCCGGCGGCCAGATGGAAGTGCTGGAAGACGAAACCGATATGGCGGGCGCGCAGCGCGGAGAGCCGGGAGTCGGAGAGCTCGGACACGTCGTACCCGGCGACCCGGACCGTGCCCGAGGTGGGCTTGTCGAGAGTGCCCATCACATGGAGCATGGTGGATTTGCCGGATCCGGACGGGCCGACGACGGCGAGGAGTTCGCCCTCCTCGACGGTGAGGTTCACTCCGCGCAGGGCGTGGACGCCGCCGGGATAGGACTTGGCGGCATCGCGCAGCTCGACCACCGGAGCCACCCGGGGCTCCCGGAACGGCGCCCGCTTCTCGGGCACGGTTGCTCCCGGTGTCATGACTTCGCCACTCCGACCTTCATGCCCTCGCGCACATCCGGGCCCGAGACCTCGATCTGTCCGTCGGCGGTCATACCCGTCTCCACCCGCACCGTCGTCGATGTGCCCCCCTGCACGATCTGGAGGCCGTAACCGCCGTTCGTGCCGCGCAGGGCGAGGATCGCCTCGACGGGAACCGCGAGTACCCCCCGGCGCGCCTCGCTGACGAATCTCACGCTCGCCGTCGCCTTCGCGTCCTCCCCGGCCACGGCGCCCGCCCCGCCGTTGAGGACGACCTCCACGGTGATGCCCTCCTGGGCGGCACCCCCCTCGGCGCCGGTCTCCTCGGGGCGCACCGTCCCGGCGACCTTGCCGGCGACGGTCTTCCCGCTGGGCAGGGTGACCTCCACCGTGGTGCCGCTCGCGGTGAGGGCGCCGTCGTTCTGTTCCAGCTCGGCCCGGACGACGGGCCTGGTGGAGGCGGCCGTCAGCACCGTGTCCCCCGGGCCGACCTGGTCGGCGAGGGCCGTATCGGCGACGGCCACCTTGACCTGATCGGGCTGGAAGACGACATCGCCCCGGCCCACCCTGCCGGTGGTGTCGCGGTTCAGGGACTTCTGCCACCGCTTGACGGCGGCCTCGGTCTCCCTGTCGTACCAGGGATCGGCGAACAGCCCCGCCCCGAAGCCGAGCTCGCGCAGATTGCGCTCCAGCTGGAGCACATCGCTGCCCCGGTCACCCGTCTTCATCTCGCGGAACATCGGAACGGGCCCGTACAGGAGGGTGACGGGCTTGTCGTTCAGCTCGTAGAGCGCCTGCCCCCTCCGCACCGTCCGCCCCTCCGGCGCGGCCACCGTGACGGTGCCCTCGACCGCGGCCTTGACCGCACGGCGCTGCGCGAAGTCGATCTTCCCGTCGACCGTCTTGGAGAGCACCAGGTCGGTGCGGACGACGGCGGTGGTGGCGGGCGGCAGTTCGCCGCTCCCGTCGGAGGCACCCGCTCCGCCGCTGCCGTCGAGGAGCAGGGCCCCTCCGGTGACAGCGGCGGCGACGGCCAGCGCGGAGAGCGCCAGAAGAGGGGTACGGCGGTTCACTGCATGCCGTCCAGTCCGTCGAGCAGCTTCGGCGCGCACGCCTTCTCGGCCTTCTTGTACGCCGGCGACTGCGGGTCGAGGACCGGCGACGCCGGGCTCGGGTCGCCGCCGGGAATCGCGTTGCCGCCGCTCATGGTCGGGTTGATGAACCGGGAGACGCCGTTGTCCCGCATGCACTTGGCGTGCGCGAGCATCGACTCGTACGCCTTCTGCTGGTCGATCGTGGGCGTGGCCGCCGACACCGCCGTCAGCTCGTCGACACAGGCGCGGTTCTTGCCGCCCTTGATGCCCTCGTTGCGGCCCGGCCGGGAGCCGATCTCATTGATCTTCGACCAGTCGGGGTGCCCGCTGAGCTTGGGGTCGGGGAAGTCCGGGTAGCCGCCCTTGGCGCGCATGCACTGGACATAGGTCATCTGCGCGTCGTAGAAGGCGCTCTTGCCCGAGGAGCCGGCGCCCGGCTTCTTCTCGCTCTCCGCCGTGTTCTCGGTGTTCTGGGTGTTCTGGGTGTTCTCGGTGTTCGGCTCCGCCGCGGCCGGTGCGTCGGCGATCGCGTCGACCTTCTCCGTACCGCCTCCGTCTCCCGCGCCGCAGGCGGCGGAGAGGGCGAGTACGGGCACGGCGACGAGGCAGACCAGGCGCAGCCGGGTGCCGGTACGAGGGAGGGGACGGGTGCTGGGGAAGTTCATGAACGGCACATTCGCCACTGCGGATGATGGCCCGTCCATGGCCGTGTGATGGGACGGTAACAATGGCCCGACCTGCGCTTCCGCCCTCGTTCGGAGTAGCCGCGAACGGCCCCGGCGTGGTCATAATCGGCCCATGCCGCATGTGCTGCTCATCGAGGACGACGATTCCGTACGGGATGGAATGGAGCTCGTGCTGCGCCGGCACGGGTACGGCGTGGACACCGCCGCCACCGGTGAGCAGGCCCTCGCCCTGCTGGCCGGGGAGCGCGGCGCGCGGATCGAGCTGGCCGTACTGGATCTGATGCTGCCGGGCATGGACGGCTTCGAGGTGTGCCGCCGCATCCGGGCCCGCTCGGCGACGCTGCCGGTCATCATGCTGACCGCGCGGGGCGACGACTCGGACATCGTGACCGGCCTGGAGGCGGGCGCCGACGACTATGTGGTCAAACCGGTCACCGCACCCGTACTGGAGGCGCGGATCAGGGCCGCGCTGCGCCGGGCGGACCCGTCCGGGCCCGGCCCCGTACAGCCGAACGGCCCGCCCGATCTCGGGGGCCTGAGCATCGACCGGGCGGGGCTGACCGTCGCCAAACACGGTGTCCCGGTCCCGCTGCCGCCCACCGAGCTCCGGCTGCTGCTGGAGCTGTCGGCCTCCCCCGGCCGGGTCTTCACCCGGGAGCAGCTTCTCGAATCCATCTGGGACCACACCTTCCTGGGGGACTCCCGGCTGGTGGACGCGGCGGTCGCCCGGCTGCGGGCCAAACTGGAGGACGTGCCGGCGAAGCCCCGGTATGTGCAGACGGTGCGCGGCTTCGGCTACCGCTTCGGACCGCTGTGATCGGGACGGGCCGGCTCGGGCGCGCTGCCGCCCCGAAGCCCCCGTCGGGGCCGCCGGCCCCGAAGCGCCCTTCCCGCCGCCTCATCAGCGGACTGCGCATCCGGATGGTCGTCGCCTTCGTGGTCGTCGCCCTCATCAGCGCGACGACCGCCACCGCGCTCGCCTACCGCGACGCCCGTACCGCCATCCTCCAGCGCACCCAGAACGCCGCCGTGCACGATCTCCGGGAACAGGTGAACACCGTCGCCGCCGGCCTGGACATACCGCCCAACCAGCTCTCCCTCGCCCAGTTCGCCGCCAAGGTCTCGAAGGGCATCGGCACCGGCGACCGCATCGTGGTCGTCCACTACCAGAACCTCAGGGCGGTCTCCGATGTGTACGCCTACACGGAGAGCCGGATAACCCCCGAGCTGCGCACCGCCGTCCAGACCCGGACCGGGGCCCGCTTCCAGCGGGTGATGTGGCAGGGCGAGCCCTATCTTGTCGTCGGTATGCCCGTGACCTTCATCGAGCGTTTCAATCCCACCTCCGACCTGGAGGTGTACTCGATCAACGCGCTCCACGCCGAGCGCGACGACACCGCCGCCCTGCTGGACTCCGTACGCGACGGCGTCGTGCCGGTGGTGCTGCTCGCCGCCGCGCTGGCGCTGCTGGCCGCCGGCACGGTCCTGCGTCCGGTGCGGAAGCTGGGCCGGGCCACCCGGGAGCTGGCGGCCGGGGACCTCGGCAGCCGGGTCGCCGTCACCGGGCACGACGAACTCTCCGATCTGGCCCGGACCTTCAACGAGACCGCCGACGCGCTCCAGGCGTCCGACGCGGAACTGCGCGACCAGGAGGCGAAGGCGCGCCGCTTCGTCGCCGATGTCTCCCATGAACTGCGCACCCCCCTCGCCGCGATGACGATGATGGTGACCGTCCTGGAGGAGGACGCCGACCAGTTCCCGCCGGACGCGGCGCGGGCGGCCCGTACCGTCGGCGCGGAGACGGCCAGGCTGGCCGGGCTGGTCGAGGACCTGATGGAGATCTCCCGCTTCGACGCCAAGGCGGCACGGCTGAACGCCTCCGAGACCGACCTCGCCGACACCGTGCGGTCGTCGCTGGCGCTGCGGGGCTGGACGGACCGGGTGCGGACGCGTCTTGAGGAGGATCTGCGCGCGGTGGTCGACCGGCGCCGTGTCGATGTGATCGTCGCGAATCTGGTGGGCAACGCGCTGCGGCACGGGGCGCCGCCGGTCACCGTGACCCTCGGGACGGCGGTCGCGGCGGACGGTGCGTGGGTGACGGTGGAGGTCGCCGACCACGGTCCGGGGCTGCCGGCGGCGGCCCGGGAACGGGTCTTCGACCGGTTCTACAAGGCGGACGAGGCCCGTACCCGCGGCATGTCCGACGGCCGGGGCCAGGGCAGCGGCCTGGGCACGGCCATCGCACTGGAGAACGCGCGGCTGCACGGCGGCACGATCGAGGTGGCGGACGGACCGGGCGGGGGCGCGGTGTTCACCCTGCGGCTGCCCCTGCGCCGTACGGAAGAGGGCGGGACGGAAGGGGAGACGGAGTGAGGATCCGGCGGGGAGTGGCGGTCGCCGCACTGGGACTGGCCCTGACGGGCTGCGGGGTCCAGCCGACCGGGGTGATCGGCGCGGGCGAGCCGGCGACCGGGCTGACGCGGGGGGTGCGCATGTACTACGCCTCGGCCAGCGGGCTGCGCGCGGTGCCCCTGCTCAATGTGGAGGTCAAGAACCTCGAGACGGTGGTGAAACTGCTCCACGGGGAGCCGCCCGAACGGCCCGACGACGTCTATACGCTCGTCGACCTCCCCGGCTACAACGTGAGCGGCAAGGGCAACAAGGTCACCGTGCTGCTGGCCGACGCGTATCCGCAGTCGCAGCGCGACCAGGCCACGGGACAGCTGGTGTGCACACTGGCGAGCACCCAGTCGGTACTCGACCCGAAGGTGCGGGCCGAGAATGTCGAGGTCACCATCCGGTCGTACGAAGGAATCCGGCTGGATCCCGTCAAGTGCTCGGATTTCATGAACGACTGAGCCGGGCCCGGGCTCCCGGCGGCCCGGGCCCCGCGCCCGCTACTCCGCCGTCACCACTCCCGCGATCAGACTGGAGCGGGTCTGTCCGGGGTCCACCTGGTCGAGATACTGAGTGCATTCAGCATCCACGTAAAGTGTCACGGGGTGGATTTGGTTGTTGATCACCGACCGGGCCTGAAAGGCGTTCTGGCATCCCGGGACGGCGGTGAAGTCAATGATGTGCGGGGTGCCTTGATAATTGGCCTGCGGGAAGAAGCACACTTTCCCGGCGGGGCATGTTCCCGTCGGAAGTGGTCCCGCCTGGGCGACACCGCCGCCGAGACCCGAACCGAGAGCGAGCAGCGCCGCTCCTCCGAACAGCGCCAGTTTGCGACCATGTACACCAAGCGACGGCATCTGTCTCCTCCTGGTTGAATGGCTGAACGGCCCGACCTGGTCAGCCCCCGGTGAACCGGGGATCCGGTGGCGTGCACCCGTGTTTCGGGGACGGAAATCAAGATGACGGGAGAATCCCGCCTCTTGTGCGGAGCTGAAGCCTTCGGAGGGACCGCCGGTCCCTTGTCGCGGAAATTCACTCGCCGGCGTGCCCCGGGGCAGAGGGACGCACGGTTGTCACGCTCACACAGGTCCAGTACAGCCCTTATCTATACAGACGCGCGCCGGCGCGGGCAAGATCCCCGCGGTCTTCACGGCTGTTTCCCCCGGTGATAACCACGGTTTCCGCCGGGCCGCCGGGCACCGGGAAACCACCGGCGGGGGTGCGGGGAATCCACCCGGGTCCGCGGCCTCGGCTCCTCCCCTCCGGCCGACGGCGGAGCGGGACGGATCCCTACCCTGACCCCTGTGACACTTCACCGCGCCCCGAGCCCCGCCCGGCCCCCGATGCCGCGCATGTCCCGCTTCCGCCGTGCCGCGGTGCCGGCGGCGGTGGCCGTTCTTCTCTCCTCGGGGTGCGAGGCGCTCGGCGAGGACAACTCCCCGGCGGCGCCGGAACGGGCCGCGCGGGACGGACGGGCGGTCAGCCCGCTCAGGAATCCGGACGGCACGGAGACCGGGCTCGCCCCCGTGGACAAGGAGGCGGACAGAGCCGCTGCCCGCGAGCTCATCGAGCGGCTGACCACGAAGGGCCGTGGCCCGCGCACCGGTTACGACCGCGGCGAGTTCGGCTATGCGTGGATGGACACGGCCGATGGCGTACCACTGGCGCGGAACGGCTGCGACACGCGGAACGACCTCATCCGGCGTGATGGCCGGGACATCCGTCTGCGGTCCGGATCCGACTGTGTGGTCGTCGCGATGACCCTGCACGACCCGTACACCGGCAAGTCGATCGAGTGGCGGAAACAGCAGGCTTCCGAGGTCCAGATCGACCATGTGGTGCCGCTGTCGTACAGCTGGCGGATGGGATCCGCGCGCTGGCCGGAGAGCAGACGCGAGCGATTCGCGAACGACACGCTCAATCTGCTGCCGGTCGAGGGCCGCGCCAACTCCGCCAAAAGGGACTCCGGCCCGGCTTCCTGGCTGCCGCCCCGGAAGGACATCCGCTGTGCCTACGCGGTCCGCTTCGCCCAGGTGGCGCTCAAGTACCAGCTCCCGGTGACGGCTCCGGACCGGCGGACGATGCTGGATGTGTGCGGCGCCTGAGCATCGCGCGGCGGGGGATCGCCGCGCCCCGCGCCGCGGAGCCGCTTCCCGGCGGCGGATCGACCGCGCGGGAGCGCCGGCCGGCGTCACCCGCGCTCCGAAGCCCGGCGGCCCTTGAAATCCGGGGGCGCGGCGGCTTGCGGTCGCGGAACTTCTCTCCGCCGAATATCCGGAAGTCTCCGTGCCCCGTCGTTCACCGGGCGAGATCAGGGCCGAACAGCCCATGCGCGGGATCACCGGCAGCAGACAGGTCATCACCGGTCTGTCCGCCGCCGCCCATCGGCGGATCGCGCGATTCGAGGTGCGGAACCGGCTGTGGCCGGGGTCCGTCGCGCACGCCTTCAGGGCATGGGAAAGGGCGCTTCACTCATGGCCCGGCAGTGGTCCCGACCTTGGCAGCGGAACCACGGTGTGGCGGGATGGGCACGCCCGGACGCTTCTGGGCGATGTGGCCGGGACGATGCGGCGCAAGGAGCGCCGCGTTCTTCTCGCGAAGGTCGCGCGGCTGGACGACCGGTTTCTGGCGCGGACGCTTCCGGATCCCTTCGCGCTCTCCTTCCGTCCCTGGTGGAGACGCCGGATCGGTCCCGGGGGAGGCTGACAGCCGCGACGGCCGCGGCCGGCTTCGGCCACCGCCGCTTCGCCGCCCCCGATGCCCCCGATGCCACCCGTCGCAGCGTGCCCTCGGTATGCGCACTCTCGACATGCGCGCTCTCGCCGGCCGGAGCGATTGTCAGTGGTCGCTGTCACCATTCGTGAACAGCCGCCGTACGAGCGCGCGGCCGACGAAGGGGATCTCCATGGGCACCTGGGACACCGGACACTTCGACAGCGACGCAGCGGCCGACTTCGGGTGGCGGCTGGACCAGATCGCGGCGGAGGAGCGGGAGGAGTTTCTGCGCGGGTTTCTGACCGGGGAGGTCGGCGCCGGGGATTTCCTCGACGGCAGCACGGGGGCGCAGGCGGTGGCCGCCGCCGCGCTGATCGCGGCGCAGTGCCCCGGCGGCGAGCCGGTCACCACGGCGTACGGGCCGAAGACTCCGCAGCCGGAGTTCTCCCCCGCGCTGCGGACGACAGCGGTCCGGGCGCTGGACCGGGTGCTGGGGAAGGACTCCGAGCTGGCCGAGTTGTGGGACGAGACCGAGGACGCCGCGCAGTGGCGCGGCGGCGTCGAACACCTGCGGGAGGTGCTGAGTGCCGCCGCGCCCTGAGGCACGGCCGGGCGGGCCGGGGTTACGGGCCGGGGCCGGGTCGCGGATCCTGTCACGCGCCCGGTCGCGGTCGCGGTCGCGGGCCCGGTCGCGCATCAGGTCGCGGGCCCGCTCACAGCCTCGCTCGTGCTCCCGCTCACGACCCCAGGATCGTGGCCAGGAATTCGCCGGTCCAGGAGAGCAGTTCACGGCCCACCACCGGCTTGCCGCCGATCTTTCCGGAGGTCGGGCGGGGCACCAGGATCTGGTTGATGTTGGGTTTGATCACCGTGCGGGGGTGGAGCCGCTTGAGACGCAGCTCCTGCGACTCCCACAGTTCGACCGGGGCGAAGCGGATATTGCTGCCCTGGAGCACGATCTCGCCGACCCCGCAGGCCCGCGCCAGCATCCGCAGCCCTGCCACCAGCAGCAGATTCTCCACCGGCTCCGGCAGCTTGCCGTAGCGGTCGGTCAGTTCCTCGCGCACCGCCTTGATGTCGTCCTCGGTGTTCGCGGAGGCGATGGCGCGGTACGCCTGGAGGCGCAGCCGCTCGCCGGGCGCGTAGTCGTGCGGCACATGCGCGTCCACCGGAAGCTCGATCTTCACCTCCAGCGGCTGCTCCTCCACCGCGTCCTCGCCCGCCAGCGAGGCCCGGTAGTCGGCCACGGCCTCGCCGACCATCCGTACGTAGAGATCGAAGCCGACGCCCGCGATATGGCCGGACTGCTCGCCGCCGAGCAGATTGCCGGCGCCCCGGATCTCCAGGTCCTTCATCGCCACATACATGCCCGCGCCCATCTCGGTGTGCTGGGCGATGGTCGCCAGCCGCTCGTGGGCGGTCTCGGTGAGGGGCTTCTCCGGCGGGTAGAGGAAGTAGGCGTAGCCGCGGTCGCGGCCCCGGCCGACCCGGCCGCGCAGCTGGTGCAGCTGGGAGAGGCCGAAGTTGTCGCCGCGCTCCACGATCAGGGTGTTGGCGTTGGAGATGTCGATGCCCGACTCCACGATGGTGGTGGAGACGAGCACATCGAACTTCTTCTCCCAGAAGTCGACCACGACCTGTTCCAGCGCCGACTCCGACATCTGGCCGTGCGCCGTCGCGATCCGCGCCTCGGGCACGATCGTGCGCAGCCGGGCCGCCGCCCGGTCGATGGACTCGACCCGGTTGTGGATGTAGAAGACCTGGCCCTCGCGGAGCAGTTCGCGGCGGATGGCCGCGCCGATCTGCTTCTCCTCGTAGGGGCCGACGAAGGTGAGCACCGGGTGGCGCTCCTCCGGCGGGGTGGTGATGGTCGACATCTCGCGGATGCCGGTGACCGCCATCTCCAGGGTCCGGGGGATCGGGGTGGCGGACATCGTCAGGACGTCGACATTGGCGCGCAGCTTCTTCAGCTGCTCCTTGTGCTCGACGCCGAAGCGCTGCTCCTCGTCCACGATGACCAGGCCCAGATCCTTGAACTTGGTCTCGGACGAGAAGAGCCGGTGGGTGCCGATGACGATGTCGACCGAGCCGTCGCGCAGCCCCTCCAGGGTGGCCTTGGCCTCGGTGTCCGACTGGAAGCGGGAGAGCGCCCGCACCTTGACCGGGAATTGCGAGTACCGCTCGGAGAAGGTGCCGAAGTGCTGCTGCACCAGCAGGGTGGTGGGCACCAGCACCGCCGCCTGCTTGCCGTCCTGGACCGCCTTGAAGGCGGCCCGCACCGCGATCTCCGTCTTGCCGTAGCCGACGTCGCCGCAGATCAGCCGGTCCATCGGGACCGTCTTCTCCATGTCCTCCTTGACCTCGGCGATGGTGGAGAGCTGGTCGGGGGTCTCCGCGTACGGGAAGGCGTCCTCCAGCTCCCGCTGCCAGGGGGTGTCCGGGCCGAAGGCATGGCCGGGCGCGGCCATCCGGGCCGAGTAGAGACGGATCAGGTCCGCCGCGATCTCCTTGACCGCCTTCTTCGCCCGCGCCTTGGTCTTGGTCCAGTCCGCGCCGCCGAGCCGGTGCATGGTCGGGGCCTCGCCGCCGACGTATTTGGTGATCTGCTCCAGCTGGTCGGTGGGGATGTAGAGCCGGTCCCCGGGCTGGCCGCGCTTGGCCGGGGCGTACTCGACCACCAGATACTCACGGGTGGCGTTCTGCACCGTGCGCTGCACCATCTCGATGTAGCGGCCCACGCCGTGCTGTTCGTGCACGATGTAGTCGCCCGTCTCCAGGGTGAGCGGGTCGATCGTCTTGCGGCGCCGGGTCGGCATCCGCCGGCCGTCCTTGCCGGCCGCCTTCTGGCCGGAGAGGTCGGTCTCGGTGAGCACGGCGATCCGGAGGCCGGGGTCGATGAAGCCGTAGTCGATCGATCCGCAGGCCACCTGGACCACATGGGGCACGATGGCGTCCAGATCGGCGGCGAGCCTGGCCGGCACGCCCTCGCCGCCCAGCACCTCGACGGTGCGGGTGGCGGGACCGTACGCCTCGGTGACGAAGACGGTGCGCCAGCCGTCGGCGAGCCAGCCCTTGGTGTCGGCGAGCGCCCGCGCGGTGTCGCCCCGATAGGACTCGGGGGCGCGCATGCCGAGCTTCAGGGTGTCGGCGGACAGCTCCTCGTCGGCGGCGAAGGGGGAGACCGACCACCACATCATCTCCAGCTCGCGCGCCCGGTCCCGGACATCGGCGATGCCCCGGAGGGAGGCCGCGCCGACATCGATGGGGGCCTCGCCGCCGCCGGCCGTGGCCGCCCAGGACGCCTGGAGGAATTCCTGGCTGGTCGCGACGAGATCGGTGGCCCGGGTCCGCACCCGCTCGGGGTCGCAGACCACGGCCATCGAGCCCGCGGGCAGCACATCGAGCAGCAGCTCCATCTCGTCCACCAGGACCGGCGCGAGCGACTCCATGCCCTCGACCGCGATGCCCTCGGCGATCTTGCCGAGCAGTTCGCCGAGCTCCGGATGGGCCTCGGCGAGCACGGCGGCCCGCTCCCGCACCTCGGGGGTGAGCAGCAGTTCCCGGCAGGGCGGCGCCCACAGCCCGTGCTCCGCGACCTCCAGCGAACGCTGATCCGCGATCTTGAAGTAGCGGATCTCCTCGATGTCGTCGCCCCAGAACTCCACCCGCAGCGGATGTTCCTCGGTGGGCGGGAAGACATCCAGGATCCCGCCCCGGACGGCGAATTCGCCGCGCTTCTCCACCAGCTCGACCCGGGAGTAGGCGGCCGCGGCGAGCGCTTCCACCACGTCGTTCAGATCCACCTGCTCCCCGGTGCGCAGGGCCACCGGCTCCAGGTCGCCCAGGCCCTTGACCTGGGGCTGCAGTACGGACCTGATCGGCGCGACGACCACCGACACCGGGCCGGCGGCCGGATCGTCCGCCGAGGGGTGGGCCAGCCTGCGCAGCACGGCGATCCGCCGGCCCACGGTGTCGGAGCGGGGCGAGAGCCGTTCGTGCGGCAGCGTCTCCCACGAGGGGTACTCGACGATCCCCTCCTCCGGCAGCAGCGAGCGCAGCGCGGCGGCGAGATCCTCGGCCTCCCGCCCGGTCGCGGTGACCGCGAGCACGGTGCGGCCGGTGTCCCGGGCCAGCGCCGCCACGGCGAAGGGGCGGGCGGCGGGCGGCCCCACCAGGTCGACATGCATTCTGCCGCTGCCCCGGGCGGACCGCACCGCTTCGGCGAGCGCGGGGTCACGTACGACGGCATCGAGCAGACCGTGCAGGCTCATGAAAGGAATTCCGTCCCGAAGAGGCAGAGAAGGGCTGAGCTGGGCAACGCGAAGGGCCCGACACGTACCACGGGCCGGGGGTCTCCAGCGTACGACGCCGCCACGACACCCGCGCCCGGAGCACGGAACCGGCCGGTTCGGTGCGCGAATCCACTCCGCGGCCCGGCCGGCCGGGCCGCCGCCCGGCCCGCGCCACCGCCTCCGCGCCGCACGTCAGGCGGCGTCCGCCTCCCGCACCGGCCCGTCAACCCCGCTCCGCCCGAGCCACACCAGCCGGAGTGAGCACCCCTCCGCCCGCCGCCCGAACCGGGCCACCGCCTGCTCCACCGAGGACATCCGCCACCGCTCCGACCCGCCGGCCCTGATCACTTCCGCGGGTCCGTCCTCGTGGGCCATGCCCCAGCCCAGCACCCACGCGTTCTCCTCCCGGGTCCCGGCCCCGTACTCCTCGATCACGGCGAAGAGGCGGGGTGCGGCGTCGGGTGCGAGTCCGTGCGCCTCGTGGTCGAAGTGCGGCTCCGGAGCGGGGGTTTGCGGCGATACGGTCGTCATGGGAGTCCCCTGTCGTCGGCAGAGTTGGGCGCCTGTCCGTGAGAGCGGACAGGGCAAAGGGGGTACGGGTTCGCTGCGCGGCCACGAGAGAGTGGCGCACCTCACACGTTAGCGATCCAAGTAGTATGCAGTCCACCAAGCCGGAGGGTTGCAGCGCCTCGCTTCACTCGTATGGGTTTCAGAGCTCCACACGTTCGAATCAGGAGAGGACGGCATCGATGCCTCCGAGCAAGCTCCCGCCGACGATCCGGCAACGACGCCTGGGCAGTGAGCTCCGCCGCTTGCGCGAGCTCGCCGAGATCTCCGCCACCGAGGCAGGACGGTTGCACGGCACCACCCAGTCGCGGATCAGCAATATCGAGTCCGGCGGCTATCCGGTGAGCGCCGACCGGGTGCGTACGCTCGCGCGCCTCTACGGCTGCTCGGACCAGCCGCTCGTCGACGCCCTCACCGAGATGACCGGCGGGCGGACGCGCGGCTGGTGGGACGAGTACCGGGGAATCCTGCCGGAGCCCAATCTGGACCTCGCGGAACTGGAACACCACGCCCGGCGCATCCGTATCGCCACCGCGATTCACATGCCGGGACTGCTCCAGACCACGGAGCACGCCCGGGCGCTGTTCAGGGATGTCGTTCCGGCCATCGATCCGCCCACGATCGAGCACCAGGTGTCCTTCCGGATCAAGCGCCAGGCGGTGGTCTACGGAGAGCGGCCCACGCCGATGACGGCGATCGTCCACGAGGCGGCGCTGCGCATGGGATTCGGCGGCAGAAAGGTGGCACGCGTTCAGCTGGAACATCTGGTGGAGATGAGCGAGCAGGAACACATCACCCTGCTGGTCATCCCTTTCGGCGCGGGCAGCTATCCGAGTTCCGGATCGGGAATCGTCTACTTCGAGGCGGAGATCCCCAAGCTCGACACCGTGCAGCTCGACACGGACATTCACTCCGGCTTCATCGACGCCCGGCCCCAGCTGTTCAGGTACCGGGCCGTGTTCGACCGGCTCGAGGGAATCGCCCTCGCGGCGAAGGCGTCACGCGACCTGATCCAGCACGCGGCCCAAACCTTGTGATTGGTTACTGAGCATGTCCGATTACTCCTGGCAGAAGTCCTCCTACAGCGGAACGGCAGCCAACTGCATCCACATAGCCGCCGACGAGGACGGCTCGATCAAGCTCCACGAGAGCGATGATCCCGACACGGTCGTCACCACCACTCCCGAGAAACTCCGGGCCTTCATCCTCGGCGTCAAGGCCGGAGAATTCGATCACTTCACCGACGCGGACGAGGACGCCGGCACAGACCCGCGGCAGGGCTGATCCCGCGCCCGCTCACGGATGAAAAGCAGCGCAGAGTTCCGGCCCCGGCGGGCCCATGGGGGATCCGCCGGGGCCGACGCGTGCCCGGTGCGGAAAAATATCTCGTTCACCGTGTCAACCAAACCGGTCACGCGGGGCGTATAGGGCAACGAGAACCATCCCAGCACCAGGAGCAGCTTTGACCGACGAGGAGTTCGAGGAGTTCTATGCGCACTCCGTGAAACACCTGGTCGGGCAGGTGTATCTGATGACCGGGGATCTACACGAGGCACAGGACGTCGTCCAGGAGGCGTTCGTCCGGGGGTGGGCCCGCCGGGCAAGGCTGGAACGGGGGGCCGGGCCGCAGGCGTGGATACGGACGGTGGCGTGGCGGCTCGCGGTGAGCCGCCGGCGGCGGCGCGGGCGGGCCGCGGCGGCCTGGCGGCTGCGGGACGGCGGCGCGCCGGACTCGTCGCCGGCGCCCGACGCCGGGACCGTGACCATGGTCGACGCGCTCCGGCGGCTGCCCGAACGGCAGCGGCGGATGGCCGTCCTGCACTACGTCTGCGACCTCACCGTCGAGCAGGTGGCCGCCGAGACCGGTGTCTCGGCGGGCACGGTCAAGACCCATCTCTTCCGCGCCCGGGCCGCGCTGCGGCCCCACCTCGCCTCCGAGGAGGAGCACGGTGACTGATCTCCCCGACAACGGCCCCGGCCCCTCGCCGGGATCCGACGACCTGCTCGCCGCCGCGCTGAAGCGCGCGGCGGCCGGCGCCGGCGCCGGCATCGTGCCGCGGACGGCCGGGCAGGTGATGGAGCTCGGGGCGCGGCGCAGACGACGCACTCTGGCGGCGTTCGCGGCATGCGCGGTGTGCGTGCTCGCGGGGACCGGGGCGCTGGTGGTGGCCGGAACCGGTTCGCCGGGCCCGGCGCTCCCGGCGGGGCCGCACTCCCCCGTGCCGCCCGCGCCGGAGAGCCGGTCGGCCCCGCCCGGCGGACGGTCGCCGTCGGTCAGCCCATCGGAGCTCCCGGACCCGCCGGGATCGCCCTCGGCCGGCCCCCGGACCTCCGCCCCGCCACCGCTCGCCCCGTCCCTCACTCCACTCGGCTCCCCGGAGGGATCACGGTCGCCCGGCTCCCCGGAGGGATCGCCCTCGGCCGGTTCCCCGGGGAGATCACCGTCGACCGGTACTCCCTCGCCCACCTGAGCCGGCCGCCACCGCCACCGCTGCCGCCCACCGCTCCCGCCCAGACATCCGCGCGCCGCCCCGGCGCACGACGCGGCCGTGTCCGTGAATGAAGAGGCCCCTCCATGCCACGAGTTCTTCTCCCGCCGTCCGGCACCCGGGCGGGGGCGGTGCCGCCCGAGCCCGCCCTGCGGCCGGCACCCTCGCGGGCCCGGATGTGGGCACCGTTCGTCCTGGCCGGGACGCTCTTCGCCGCGTACGCCACGGTCTCCGTGCTCCGGTACCAGCAGTTGCGGACCCGGTCGTACGATCTCGGGATCTTCGAGCAGGCCATCCGGGGGTACGCGCGTCTCGGCGCCCCGATCGTCGACATCAAGGGGCCGGGCACCCATGTCCTCGGGGATCACTTCAGCCCGGTGACGATGCTGCTGGCCGCGCCCTACCGGCTCTTTCCCTCCCCCGTCACCCTGCTGGTGATCCAGGCGGCGCTGATCGCCCTGTCGGTGATCCCGGTCGCCCGGGTCGCGGGCCAGGCGATCGGGCTGGCGTACGGACTGTCGTGGGGCATTCAGCGGGCGGTGGACTTCGACTTCCACGAGATCGCCTTCGCCGTGCCGCTGATCGCCTTCTCACTGGAGGCGGTGCTGCGGCGGCGGTGGCGGCGGGCGCTGCTCTTCGCGATACCGCTGGTGCTGGTCAAGGAGGATCTGGGGGTGACGGTCGCCGCGATCGGGGTGGTGGTCGCGATCTGCGCCCGGCGGTCCTCGCGGCGGGCGGCCGTCGCCGGGATCTGGGTCGCCGTGCTGGGGCTGGCCGCGACCGTGATCACTCTGACGGTGCTGATTCCGGCCTTCAACACGGGCGGCGGATACGACTACTGGGACAAGGTCGAGGGCGGCGGCAACCCCCTCACCACCGGCATCGATGTGAAGCTCCGCACTCTGGCGTGGATCCTGGTCCCGACCACGGGTCTGCTGGCCCTGCGCTCTCCGCTCCTGATCGTCGCGCTGCCGACGCTCGGCTGGCGGTTCCTCTCGTCCGAGCCGCACTACTGGTCCACGGACTGGCACTACAGCGCGATCCTGATGCCGGTGATGGCGCTGGGGCTGGCGGACGCGGTGGACCGTTCGCGCAGCAGTCCGCGGGTGTGGCTGCGGCGGTACGCCGACAAGCTTCCGGCCTGCACCGCCGCGGCGGCGCTCGCGCTGACCACCACACTGCCGATCGGCTCGCTCACCGAGCCGGACTCGTACCGCAGGAGTCCGGCGGTGGCGGCGGCCGAGCAGCTGCTGGACCGAATACCCGACGGGGCCACGGTCTCCGCGAACGTCGGCCCGATCAGCAGGCTCGCCGGGCGCTGCCGGGTCCTGTGGGTGCACGCGACCGGGGATGTGGTCCCGGACTGGATAGCGCTGGATGTCAGGGACGGCTGGCTGCGGGATTCGGCCGCCTATGTGAAGCAGCTCCATCCCGGCGAGTCCTTCTATCCGTTCGGGGAGGGCGGCGGCTTCCTCCTCTTCAAGCGGCGGGGCTGACCGGGCGGGGCGCGGCCGGCGGCAAGGGGTGGGCCGACAACGCGGGGCGGGAGAGCTCGGCGGGCGGAATGACCGGCGGCCCCGGCGGTGTCCGTCACGGACACCGCCGGGGCCGCCCCCCGTACCCCCGTACCCCCGTACCCCCGTACCCCCGTTGGTCCGGGACCTACTCGGTGGCGATGGCGTTGAGGACGTTCATCCGGCCCGCCCGGAAGGCCGGGACGAGGGCGGCGAACAGACCCACGAAGGCGGATCCGATGAAGACGCCGGTGATCGTCGGCCACGGGATCTCCAGGACCTTCATGCCCTCCAGCGCCAGGAGCTCGTGGGCCGCGGCGCCCCAGCCCATGCCGAGACCGAGACCGAGCAGAGCGCCGAAGACGGCGATCACCACGGATTCCAGGCGGATCATGCGGCGCAGCTGGCGGCGGGAGAGACCGATCGCCCGCATCAGGCCGATCTCCCGGGTGCGCTCGACCACGGAGAGGGCGAGGGTGTTCACCACACCGAGGACGGCGACGATGATCGCGAGTGCCAGCAGACCGTAGACGATGTTGAGGAGCTGGCCGACCTGGTCCTGAAGGGCCTCCTTGTAGTCGGTCTGGTCGCGGACCTTGTACTGCGGGTAGGGCTCCAGCGCCGTCTTGAGGTTGTCGTACGCCGCCTTCTCCTGCCCCTCCTTCGCCGAGGCGAAGAGCATGATGTTCTGCGGCATCCGGTCGGCGGGGATGTACTTCTCGGCGGTGGCGGTGCCGATGTGCTTGGAGCCCGACTCCAGGGTGGAGTCGATGGTGATCGCGGCGACCTTCAGCTCGGCGCTGCGTCCGCCGTCGAAGGCGACCTTGAGGGTGTCGCCCACCTTGACCTTGTGCTTCTTCGCGTAGTCCTCACCGACGGACATGGCGCCCTCGGCGTAGGCGGCCGTGAGGTCGCCGTCCTGGACATCGCGGCGCAGATCGGTGCTGTACGTCGGGTCGGCCGCCGAGAGGGACTCGGTGGCGACCGTGCCGTCGGGGCTGGTGACCTTGGCGGTGACGGCCTTGTACTCGGTGATGTAGTCGACGCCGTCGGCCTTCTTCATCGCCTGGACGACCTGCGGCACGATCGGCTGGCCGGTGCCGGAGCTGATGATGTAATCCGCGCCGACCGACTTGTCCAGTTCCTCGGTGGCGGAGGCGACCATCGAGGAGCCGACCACCGAGAGGCAGGCGACCAGGGCGAGGCCGATCATCAGGGCGGCGGCGGTCGCTCCGGTGCGGCGCGGGTTGCGCAGGGCGTTGCGCTCGGCGAGGCGGCCGACCGGGCCGAACATCCGCAGCACGACGGCGCTGATGGCGCGCACCACGACGGCGACGAGGAGCGGTCCGACGATGATGAAGCCGATGAGGGTGAGAACGACACCGGCGGCGAGGAACATCGAGCCCTCGGACGCCTTCTCGGCCCCGGTGGTGGCGAGCAGCGCCGCGGCGCCGGCGCCGGTGACGACGGTGCCGATGGCGGCCCTGATCCAGCCGGACTTGCGGTCGGCGGGGGTCCCCGCGTCGCGCAGGGCGGCCATCGGGGAGACCTTGCCGGCCCGCCGGGCGGGTATGTAGGCGGCGAAGACGGTGACGATCACACCCAGGGCGAGGCCGACCGCCGGGGTGGTCCACCTGACGGTCAGATCGTCGGTGGAGAGATTCATGCCGACGGAGCCCATCAGCTCCATCAGTCCGACGGCGAGTCCGACACCGGCCGCGACACCGGCGATGGAGCCGACGATGCCGAGCAGCACCGCCTCGACCAGGACCGAGCGGTTGACCTGCTTGCGGCTGGAGCCGATGGCCCGCATCAGACCGATCTCGCGGGTGCGCTGGGCGACCAGCATGGAGAAGGTGTTGACGATCAGGAAAATGCCGACGAGGAAGGCGATTCCGGCGAAGCCGAGCATCGCGTACTTCATGATGTTGAGGAATTCACCGATGTCCTCGCGGCCCTCGTCGGTGCTTTCCTTCGCCGTCTGGATCTTGTGGTCGCCGCCGAGCGCCGCGGCGACGTTCTTCTTCAGCCGCTCGTCACTCACCCCGTCCTTCGCGGTGACCGAGATGTAGGTGTAGAGCCCCTCGCCGCCGAGCAGTTGCCGCTGTGCGGTGGCGGTGTCGAAATAGACAAGCGCCGCACCGGGGTTGGTGATCTTGAAGGAGACGATTCCGCCGATGGTGGCGGTGAAGTCGCCGGTGACGGCGATGACCCGGAGTTCGTCCCCGAGCTTCAGCTTGTGCTTCTTCGCGGTGTCCGCGTCGACCATCACCTCGGTGGGACCGCGCGGGGCGTTGCCGGAGGTGATCTCCATCGCGCGGAGGTCGTTCTTCGTCCAGTTGCCCGCGATGGTGGGCGCGCCGCCGGAGGCTCCGACGTCCTTGTTGTCGGAATTGACGACGGTGACGCTCATACTGCTGATCGCGCCCTCGGCGAACTCCACCCCCTCGGCCCCGGTGACCTTCGCCAGGTCGGATGCGGGCAGAGTGGCGGGCTTGCCGCTCGCCGGGTTCTCGTCGTCTCCCCCGTCCTCCTTCTCCGCCGGCTTGACGGTGACATCGGTGGCGGTGACGGCGAAGAGCTTGTCGAAGGTGGTGTTCATGGTGTCGGTGAAGACGAGCGTCCCCGACACGAAGGCCACGGAGAGCAGCACCGCCACCGCCGAGAGCGCCATGCGCCCCTTGTGCGCGAGGAAGCTGCGCCGGGCGGTCTTGAAAACGGTCACGAGGTACGCCCCCGGGCGTCGAAGTCCTTCATGCGGTCGAGTACGGCGTCGGCGGTGGGCCGGTACATCTCGTCGACGATCCGGCCGTCGGCGAGATAGAGCACCCGGTCCGCGTAGGAGGCGGCGACCGGGTCATGGGTGACCATCACGATGGTCTGCCCCAGGTCGTCCACGGAGCGGCGGAGGAAGCCCAGCACCTCGGCGCCCGCGCGGGAGTCCAGGTTTCCGGTGGGCTCGTCCCCGAAGATGATCTCGGGCTGGGCGGCGAGCGCCCGCGCGACGGCCACCCGCTGCTGCTGACCGCCGGAGAGCTGGGTCGGCCGGTGCTTCAGCCGCTCGCTCAGCCCGACGGTCTCGACCACCTGATTGAGCCAGCCGGCGTCGGGCTTGCGCCCGGCGATGTCCATGGGGAGAGTGATGTTCTCCAGGGCGTTGAGCGTCGGCAGCAGGTTGAACGCCTGGAAGATGAAGCCGATCCGGTCCCGGCGGAGCTGGGTGAGCTTCTTGTCCTTGAGGCCGGTTATCTCGGTCTCGTCGAGGTAGATCTGCCCGGAGGTCACCGTGTCGAGCCCGGCGAGGCAGTGCATCAGCGTCGACTTGCCGGAGCCCGACGGACCCATGATCGCGGTGAACTGCCCGCGGGCGATGTCGACATCGACATGGTCGAGCGCGACGACACGGGTCTCCCCGGACCCGTACGCCTTGACGACCTGACGTCCGCGCGCGGCGACGGCCGTACGCCCTCCGGTGTCCCCGTGGTGGGGGATGGTCGCAGCCGTTGTCACTGTGTCTCTCCTAGATCGCTGGTCTCGCCGGTGTCGCGCCGGTGTGTCCGGTGTGGCCCGAGGTACTGGCAGTGCTGGTGGTTCCTGGTGCCGCCGAAGGCCGGCCCGCCGGCCGTCCGGAGGCGGTCCGCGAGCCGCCCGCAGGGTGCCCGCGAGCCGTCGGAGGCCGTACGAAGCCGCCCGATGCGGTCGAGTGTGGCGGTCGGCGGGGCGGTGGCGCGCTGGGGACAGGACCCCATTCGATACGGGGGCTCTCCCCACCCCCCGTACCGTGCGCGGCCGTTGCCGGTGCCGTGGAATCAAGGTAAGGAATCCGCCGGCGCCGCTGCGTCGTCCCCCGGGACGAACCCGCCCCGGCCAAAGGTAGGGAGGAGCCCCTAGGGGATCCGACTCCGGAACGACCCCCTCCACTCGGGGTCCGCCCTCTGCCGCCGCTCAAGCCCCGGGTGGGAGGGTGTCCCCGGCCGAGTCGCGTCCCCCAGGGGAGAGGATCAGCGGTGGCGGATACACCGGAGCTGTCCACCGCGGACCATCGGACTCCGGTACGCCGGGCCGGGCCCGCCGGCCGCCGGCCGGTTGTCGCGGCCCTGATGACGGCGATGAGCCTGGCCGCGCTCGACGGCACCGTCGTGTCGACCGCCGTACCGCAGATCGTGGGCGATCTGGGCGGATTCTCCGCCTTCACCTGGATCTTCGCCGGCTATCTGCTGGCCGTCACGGTGACCCTCCCGGTGTACGGGAAGCTCTCCGACACCTTCGGCCGCCGGCCGGTCCTCATCACGGGCGTCGCGCTGTTCCTGCTCGGCTCGCTGCTCTGCGCCACGGCCTGGAACATGCCGTCGCTGATCGCCTTCCGGATCGTCCAGGGGCTGGGCGCCGGGGGAATCCAGGGCACGGTGCAGACGATCGCCGCCGATCTGTACCCGCTGAAGGAGCGTCCGCGCATCCAGTCCCGGCTCTCCACGGTCTGGGCGGTGTCGGCCCTCGCGGGCCCGGCGATCGGCGGGCTGCTGGCGACCTGGGCGGACTGGCGGTGGGTCTTCCTGATCAACCTGCCGGCCGGAGCGGTGGCCCTCCGGCTGATCGCGCGGCACCTCCACGAGCCGGTGCGGGGTACGGGCGGTCCGGCGCCGGCCGCTTCCGGAACAGCGGCCGCCGCGGAGCCGGCGGGAGCGAAGGGACCGACCGCCACCGCCGACGCGGCCGCCGACGCCGACGCCACGATCGCCGCCGTGCCGAAGGAGGGGACCCGCCCCCCGGTCGACTGGCCGGGCGCGCTCGCCGTCTTCGCGGCCGGCACCGCTCTGCTCACCGCGCTGGTCCAGGGCGGTATCGCCTGGCCCTGGCTCTCCGTCCCGTCGCTCTCCCTGCTCGGCGCCGCCGTGCTCCTCATCGCGCTCACCGTGTTCATCGAGCGGCGGGCCGCCGACCCGATCCTCCCCGGCTGGGTGTGGCGGCGGCGCCCCATCGCCGCGGTCAATCTCTCCTTCGCCGCGCTGGGGCTGCTGATCGTCGCCCCCTCGGTCTTCATCCCCATCCATGCCCAGTCGGTCCTGGGCCTGGGCCCGGTGGCCGCCGGATTCGTGCTCTCCGTCATGGTCGTCAGCTGGCCGGTCAGCGCCGCGCTCTCCAGCCATCTCTACAACCGCGTCGGCTTCCGGCAGACGGCGCTGCTCGGCATGGCGCTCGCGGCACTGGTCCTCGCCGCCTTCCCGCTGCTCCCCCACCCGGGGTCGGCCTGGCAGCCGGCCCTGCTCATGCTGCTGCTGGGCGCGGCGCTCGGGCTCTTCCAGCTCCCGCTGATCGTGGGCGTCCAGTCCACCGTCGGCTGGTCGGAGCGGGGCACGGCGACGGCGTCCATCCTCTTCTGCCGCCAGATCGGCCAGAGTCTGGGCGCCGCGCTCTTCGGCGCGGTGGCCAACGGCGTACTCGCCTCCCGGCTGGGCGGGGCCGGGGATCTGGACTCGGTGTCGGCGTCGCTGGAGAATCCGCACGCCCTCGGCGCCGAGGCGGCCGGCACCCTGCGCCGGGCGGTGGACGCGGCGGTCGACCAGGTCCACACCGTCGCCGCGGTCGCCGCCGCGGTGGCCCTGCTGGCGCTGCTGCTCGCCCCGCGCCGGTTCCCGGTCGTGGACGAGCCCGCGCCGGAGGAATCCCTTCCGCCCGCCGCCCCCTGACCGGTATCCGCCGTGTCGACAGTGCGTGCGACTAGGCTGACGCACAGTGCCCGGACGGAGTCACGGGCGGTCAACTCATCCGCGCCACGGGGGTATCGATGACTTGGGACGAGTGGGAGCGGTCGAAGGCGAACGCCGCCCGGATGAGCCTGAACCAGCTACCGGCCGAGGGCTCCGGAGCCGCGGGCGGGGCCGGTGATCTGGTCGTCCATGACGACACGCTGGGACGGCTGGGCGAACTGGCCCGGTCCCTGCGCGACCGCCTCGGCAAGGACGGCGACCACGCGCGGGTGGCCACCTTCGACGCCGCCGTCTCCCTCTCCAACGACGGGCTGGACATGGGCGGCGGACTCCTGGAGGTCCATGACGCCTGGAGTACGAAACTGGCCACACTGCGGGAAGCATGCGGCCATATCTCCAACCATCTGGACTTCTCCCGCTCCGTTCACCGCGAGGATGAGCGGAAGATCGAGCTGGGCCTGCGGTCGGCGGACGGAAAGCCCATGACCGCCTCGCGCATCCGCGATCAGTTCAACTGACCGAGGGCATCACGCCTCGCCGCGCGGGCGCGCGGCGAAGTGAACACGCCCGACCACCACGGGGACCGGACCGACAGCGATGATGACCTGCCAGGAATTACTCGACCTCAACCTCGCCGAGCTGGGCACCGCGGCCGACCAGTGGCGGGAGATGACCGGCAAGCTGACGACCCTGGCGGACGGCGGTGGGGCATCAGCGCGGCGGCGCTGGAACGCAAGGCCCTCGCGGCCGACTGGAAGGGCGTCAACGCCACCGTGAACCGGGCGTTCACCACGAGGACCGCCCGGCAGTTCGACGACATGGTGACCGAGGCCCGCAGCATTCAGCGCATCCTCCGGGACGCGCACACGGAGCTGCGGCGGCACCAGGGCGAGTTGCGCGCGGTCATCGACAAATGGGCGGCGAGGAATGTCCGTATCGACGGTACGGGCACCGCGACATCGGCCCTCGGCCCGTACGAGCGGGACCGCGAGCCCCAGCCGACACAGGCCGATGTCGACACGGCGGCGGCCGAGGCGGCCAGGATCCTCGCGGAGGCGAACGAGACCGACCGGATCGCCGCGCGGGCGCTGCGCGGCCACGCGGCGAGCGCGTACGACTTCGACGAGAAGGGCTGGACCGGCCTGAAGGACGCCGACCGTCAGCAGGGAATCGCCGACGCGGACGCGATGGTTCTGCTCGCCGCCAAGCGGGACGCGCTGACCGACGCGGAGCTGCGGCGCTTCCATGAGATCGCCGGGCGCCACAGCGACAACCCGGCCTTCGCCGAACGTTTCGCGACCGGCCTGGGCGCCCGGGGCACCCTGGAGTTCTGGCGCAGCCTGGCCGACCCCGGCGGCGGCCGGACCCCGGACGGCGACCGCGCGAAGCTCCTCGCGACGGTGCAGGACCGGCTCGGGACGACCCTCGCGGACGCGTCCCGGGTGGACACTCCCGCGATGCGGGAGTGGAAGCAGGAGATGATCGCCCTCGGAGACGACCGCGTCCGGCATCCCGGGGTGATGAGCGCGCCGTACGGCTTCCAGGTACTGTCGCCGCTGCTGACCCGGGGGAAGTGGGATTCGTCCTTCCTCAGCGCCTACGGCGAGCGCCTGCTCGAATTCGAGCGCGGCCCGAGCGGCAACGGCCGCATCGGCGGCCCGGAACAGCTCTGGAACAACATCAACCACCCCGCCCGGCTCAGCTACCCGCCGGACGGCGGGCGCTTCGGCGACGACCCGGTCGCGGGCCTGCTCGAAGCCCTCGGCCACAACCCCGAGGCCGCCCTGCGCTTCTTCGACGGCTCGTCCGGCAGCGGAAAGGGCGGACCGCCCGAACTCTCCAACTGGGACTACCTGGTGGACGACGGCCACCGAAACGGCCGCGACTGGCCCACGGACGGCGCGGGCGGAACGCCGGGCCACGAGAATCTGGGCCACGCGCTGGAGGCGGCCACCCTCGGCTACCCGTACGACGCGGCGGACCCGTCGATCCCGCCGATCCGCACGGCGGAGGAGATCGCGGCGCGTACCGACCGGCTGGATCTGATGCAGAGGGTCGTCGGCGAGTACGACAGCTCGGACCGAATCGACCAGCAGGGCGGTGTCCGCGAGAGCTTGGCGAGGATGGCCGCCGGGCACATCGACAGCCTCAACTACACCATGGCCGACTGGGGCGGCAGCGGAGATCTCGCCGACCGGGACGGAATGTTCGGGTCGAGCAGGCATCAGCTGACAAGCCTCGGAGCGGTGGAGAGCACCCTTTTCCTGCGGGCTCTCGCCTCCGACGAGGATTCCTACAACACCGTATCGGCGGCCCAGCAGGTCTACGGAACAAGCGTGATGGCCGCCCAGGGGGACAACCGGCAGAACGCGCTGGACGCCGGATTGCACAGCATGTCCATGCACGGACTCCTGGATGAAAGCCGGTCCGAGGCCATTGGCGCGGAGTTCGCGGAGGAGAAGGAAAAGCGGAACCAGGAGCTGGAGAAGCAGGCCGAATGGCGGAAATTCGCAATGAGCGCCACGGTCGGAGTCGTCGTCGGAACCGGCGCTGCCGTCATCATCCCGACCGGCGCCGCTGCCGCCATGATGGTGCCCGTGGCCATGGAGGCGACGGGCAGTGCGGTGAACACCCAATTCGCCACCAGCACCCTCGAATGGCTCAAGGAGAAGGAATTCGACAACAGTCGGGAAGCATACAAGGAGATTCAGATGCAAAGCCACCGGAGCAGTCATCACGCCATGGTGCCGCTGCTGAACTACGCGGCGGCAGGAGAGATGACCGCGTCCGAAGTACGAGACCTGACAAGAGAGGCACAGTCTCAATACCTGGCCGGCGGAGGCCGCACCGACAGTGACAATATTCTCGGACGGTAGCTCATGAAACGATTCACCGGCCTCATTCCCATATTCCTGCTCCTGGGAATCACTGCCTGCACATCCGGCGACGCGAGCGACTCCACTGCGAAGGCGCAGGCCACATGCAAAAAGCTGCTCGGCCCGGCGGGTGTCGACTGGCTCGACGGAAGAACGGGCGGCGACGGCGGGCTTCACATGGGAAGTGACAACGATCTGAAGAGTGCTCGATCACTGTTCTACGGGTCGGTAAAACAGTGGGACTTCACATCCACTGAGATTCCGAACTTCGGTTTACACGAAGTGTGCAGGGTGAGACTGGACGTCAAGGACCCTGCGAAACAGCTCGACATTCAGTTCAACCCTTCCATTTTCCCCTTCGATACCGATTTCACCGAGAACTCGGTCACCCGGGTCGCACCTCAGGTCACCTCGATCAGCCGGAACGTCAGGCTTGTTCATGGCGAGGACCGCAGCGGCAAAACGCGCTACCGCGTGTATGTGAAGTGCAAGATTCCCGGCTCACCCGCGCGCCAGGCGAACGACATTCCGATCGAAGGACAGCTGACGGACACCCTCACCGGCGAGACCAGCCCCCGCGTCCTCTTCACCCATCTCCTCCACTCCGCGAAAGTCGTCGCCGAGGAGTTCGGCTGCACCAACAAGCCCGCCATCCCCGACACCCCGCCCGCGTCCGTGACCGGGTGATCAAGGAGTACGGCTCCCCGAACGATCGCGGTCGCCGGTGTCAGCCGGAGGCGTCGTCGGCCGGGGTGCGGCCGGTCAGGGCCGAGAGGCTGTTGCGGATGTTGGCCATGTGGGAGTCCATCTCCTCGCGCGCCTCGGTGTGTTCCCGCAGGACGCGTTCGGTCTCGCGGGCGGTGCGCTCCTCCGCCAGACGGGCCTGGGTGAGGAGTTCCGCCGCGCGGGCCTCCGCGTCCTCCTGGCCGTGGCGGGCGTGCTCCTCGGCCTCCGCGAGGGCGCGGCGGGCGTCGGCGAGGGAGACCTCGGCGAAGGAGAACTGCTCGGTGTGGCGGGTGTCCATCTCGACCCGGCGGGTGTCCAGGGTGTGGGTCTCGGTGTTCCAGCGTTCGGACTGGTCCGACTCCAGCTCGCGCAGGAGCGCCTCCGCCCGCTCGCGCATGGTCTGCCAGTGGGTGCCGGCCTCGGCGCGGTGCCCGGCCGCCTCCTCGTGGGCCTCGACGAGGAGTTTCTCCGCCTCGGTGCCGGCGGCGGCCAGCACGGTCTGCGCGGCCTCGGCGGCGGCGACGCAGAGCGCGTCGGTCTCCTTGCGGGTGCGCTCGCGCAGCGCCAGGGCCTCGGCCTCGGCCGCCTCCGTGATCACCCGGGCGTCGTGTTCCGCCTCGGCGCGGATCTCCGCCGCCTCCTCCTCCGTCAGGACGAACATCTGCGCGGGCCGCCGGCCCATGACCTCGTAGGTCTGCGGGGGCAGCTCCGCGGCGAGCTCGTGCAGCCGGGCGGCCTCCGCCTCCATCTCCTTGGCGAGGACGGTCAGCCGGGCCGCGCGCTCCCATGCCTCGTCGCGCTCCCGGGAGAGGGCGGCGATCCGGGCATCGGTCCGGTCGATGCGGTAGCCACGGCGTACGACGTCGAAACCGTGCGACGACGACATCGATGCAGCACTCATCCTTCAAGCCCCTTCCGATTCACGACGGCGCACTACGCGATTGTGCTCATATCCTCCGCGATGCACGTCAAGCACCCACAACGCGACACTCCAGTCGCGCATACCGGTCAAGGATGCGCCAATAACCGCAAAAACCTGAAACGGGGTGTTCAGTCCATGATCATGGACTGAACACCCCGGGTGCCGGTACGCGGATGGACTACAGCAGGCCGTCCCACATCTGTTACAGCAGCACCGACCACCAGTTCTCCGGGGAGGAGAGCGCGGCCGGGTCGAGCGCGGCGAGCTGGGCCTGGAAGTCGACGGTCCAGCGGCCGGCCTGCTCCGGGGTGAGGCCGTAGCGGTACCGCCACATCCTGCCCAGCAGCGCCATGCAGCGGACGAACTCCGGCAGCCCGCTGTTGACGAACTGCGGCTGGACGGGCTGACCGCCCGGACCGGCCTCCACCGGAACCGCGACGATATGGGCCGTGCCGTACTGGACACAGAGCGCCCGGCCGAAGTCATTGCCGATCACCAGATACGAGCCCGCGTCCATCGCGGCCTGCACCTGGCGCTGCGCCGCCAGCTCCGCCAGGGTCGGCACGACCGGCTGAGCGGGCTGGGCCCAGAAGAACGGGTTGAAGTCGGCCGGCAGCCCCGCCCACACCAGGGTCGCCGCGACGACCTCGGGCACACCCTGCCGGGAGACCGCCCGCTGGTCGAAGCGGCAGATGCCGTGCGGCCCGAAGGCCGCGACCAGTTCCTGCGCCACCCCCTGCGGCGGGATCGGCGGCGCCTGCTGCACCTGCGGCAGCGGGGCCCGCACCGGGGCGGGCCGGGCCGGGCCGTCGGCGACCTGGTGGAGCTCGCCCTGGTGGGTGATGAGCCGGCGCATGCCGTCCTGGCGGCCGGCGTGGTCCCGGCCGTACGGCGCGATGCCGGCGATCCGCGCCTGCGGGAAGGTCTCGCTGATCATCCGGGCGCAGTAACCGCCGGGCAGCAGACACGATTCCAGCTCGGTGTGGATCTCCAGTACCTGCTGCGGCGGCACGTTGAGCGCGCGCAGCTCGTACAGGATCTGCCACTCCGGATGCGGGGTGCCGGGGGCCGAGCGGCGGATCAGCTGGGCCTCGGAGCCATCGGGGGCGCGGTAGCGGAACACCGCCTGGTAACCGGGTCCGACCATGGGCACGCCCGGAGGCTGTCCCGGATGGCCGTACGCGGCGGGCGGCCCGGCCTGTCCGGACGGGCCCGGCGGCGGTCCCGGCGGGCCCGGGGGCTGCGGGGTGCGCGGTCCGGCCGGTCCGCCCTGGCCGAGCCTGGCCGGGTCGGCGAGCACGGTCGCCTCGTGGTGCACCCCGCCGGGGCCGCCCGCGGAAGGCGGCCCGGGCGGCGCCGGGGTCGCGGGAACACCGGGAGCGCCCGGCGGTCCGGGCGGCGGGGGCACGCCGGGTCCCGGCCGGGCCGGAGTGGCGGGCACGGCCGGCGGGGGCGGGCCGGCCGGGGTCCGCCGCGCCTGCTCGGAGGCGAGCTGCGGGCTCAGCCGGGTCGGCGCATAACCGCCCGGCCCGGTCGCAGCGGGAGGAGTGGGAGGCCCCGGCGGGGCGGGCCGCTGCGCGGGCGCCTTCAGCGTCGGCGGCAGCCCACTGCCGCTCGTCATCAGCGCGGTCGGGGCATCGGCGTCCGTCTCGGGGACGGCGCCGTCCCCCGCGCTGTCCCCGCCGCGCGAGGAGGGCGAGGTGTACACCGTGTCGGGCAGCGGTACGGAGGCGTCGTCCGCGCCCGCCGCGCTCGTGTCCGTCCAGGACGCGGGGGTGCCGGGGGCGGGGGTGCCGAGCGCGGGAGTCCCCGGGGCGCCCGGTATGCCCGGGGCCGGGATTCCCACCGCGGGCGTGCCGGCCGACGGCGTACCGGCGCCGGCGGCCACTCCGGCGGACGGCGTGGCCGCCTCCTCCGTACGGGACGAGCCGCCGCCCGCCTGGGAGGCGTTGACCGGTGCCGGGCCCGCGACGGACCAGTCGCCGCCGGACGGCGAGGACGCGTCCCGGGGCAGCGGAGTCGGACCCGCGTCCGCACCGGCCGGCGCAACCGGAACCGGAGCCGGGGCGGGAACCGGAGCCGGAACCGGGTCGGGAACCGCAGCAGGAGCAGGAGCCGCAGCAGGAGCGGTCTCCTCGGCCTCACCGCCGCCCTGGCGGTCCGCCTCGTCCTGGAGCCACTCCGGCGGAGTCAGCAGAAACGACGTCTGGTTCAGATCGATGCGCCTCGGCGGCTCCGGTGCGGGCGCCGCGGCCGCGAGGGCGCCGTACTCCTCCTCGTACCGCCGGATCACCTCACCCACCGGCAGTCCGGGCCAGAGCGTCGCCTCCCCGCTGTCCCGGGCGATCACCAGCCGCAGCCGGCCGCCGTCCGAGCGCACCCCGCCCTCGCGGTCCTCGGCCCAGACGACAAAGCCGAGTTCGAACTCCCGTACCCGCACCTCACGCTGCTGGTAGGGGGGAACGTCCCCATTGACCCACTCTTCCGCGCGCTCCTGCGCCTGTGCGAAGGTCACCACCGGAACGTCACCCCCCGTCCGCTGTGTTCGCGTTGCCGGTCACCGGGACGGCACGCGCGAAGCCGCCGTCCACCATCAGATTCGCCACGGTCTCCAGCTCCGGCGGGGTGCCCGCGAGCCGCTGGAGGAAGGCGTCGAAGTCGTCGCCGCAGGGCAGCAGGAGCCGCTCCACCCGCTCCTGCACGGTCCAGCCGTCCCGGTCGCGCGCGTCGTCATAGGCGCAGAACCAGACCGAGCCCAGCGCCGTGCCCCGGACCTTGACCGCCAGAATGCCGCCCTGGACGAAGGCGACGCCCAGATAGTCCTTGGTCAGATGGTCGCGCAGACACTTGTTGACGTACACGAGGTCATTGACGGCCGCGGAGTCCCGCACGGTGAGGAACGGCTGGTCGACCAGGAGTCCCAGCTCGGCGTCGAGGGCCACCCCGACCGGCGCGCAGCCACCCGCCGCCTTCAGGAAGGAGCGGTACGCGCCGGGCAGCCGGTAACCCAGCTCCTCCTCCACCCCGATCAGCTGCTGCTCGCTGACCGGAAGCGCGGACTTGGGCAGACCGAAGTGCGCGGGCCTGGTCTCCTGGAGGGGACGGGTGCCGCGCTTGTCGTGGTCGACCGGGGTGCCGGCCAGTCCGGCGTGGTGCCGCAGCAGCGCCTTGACCTCGACCGGGACCAGCTCCAGCCGGCGGGTGCCGGGGACGTGGTGCCAGGTCCAGCCGTGCGGCGTGGCGACCGGGGAGACGGTGTCCCACAGCTCGTGGCGCGCCGCATGCAGCGCGGCGTTGGCCGAGACATAGTCGGTGAGGCGCAGTTCGTCGATGCCGAACCCGGCCGGGGGCTCGGCGATCTCCGCGGCGGCGCGGGCGTACGCGGAGAAGTCCGGCCGCCCCTCGGCGTCCACCCGTACCCCTCGGGGGTGACGGGCGGCGCGCACCGGATCCGGGAAGTGCACGAGCTGACCCGCGTAGCCCGCGTTCGGCGGCGCGATCCGGCCGGGCCCGCCCGGCGCCTGTACGGGACCGGGCGGCGTGGCGTGGCCGCCGCTCTCCCCGGCCCGGGGGCCGGGAGGCGCCCCCAGCCCTTGCCGACCTGTCGTCATGGCGATCCACCCCTGCTGGCTCTGGCTGTTCGGAACAGCGTAAGCGGTGGTGCCGCCGGGCCCCTCGTTCGGATCAGCCGGGGCACCGGGCCCGGCCGGATCCACCCGGGAGGCGGGAACGCCACCGCGCGCGGCTCCCTCTTCCGTACCGCCGATACACCGTCACCAGGTGTCACAATCGGATCTCCGAACGGCGACGGACGGACACGTTCGAGCGGCCCGGCTTCCGCACTCACAGGCCGGTTTGGCAGGCTGTTCCCTCAACTCGGGGGAGTGCAGGGAGAGGACAACAGCACCATGCACACAGCGCAACCAGGCACGCCAGGGACAACGGGTGATCCTCGTCTCAGCTGGAGCGTCGCCGAAGAGGTCAGGACACCGGCGCTGAGCCACCGGCGGGACGGCATTCTGCCCGCCGTCGCGGCGGCACTCTCCGTACGCGGCGAGACGCTCAAGTCCACGGCGGGGAAGGGCGACCGGCCGCCCGTTCTGCACCCGCTCGTCCAGGATTTCCTCGACACGCTCACCAGCGGCCAGCGCGAGCGCTTCACCGGCCGCTGCCCGGAGGCAATCCTGCTCTCCCGGCATCTGGCGACCGCCGAGGGCAACCGCTCCAAGCGGGCGCGGCGGCGTCCGCTCTCCCACAGCGAGGCGAAACGCACCTTGAAGCACGCGAAGGTGACCGCGCGCCGGATACGCGAGGACGGCGACCCGCTCCACGGCAGTTACGCACCGCCCTGCCGCTCCTGTACGGCGATGCTCGACCACTTCGGGGTGCGGGCAGTCGACCCGGCCGCGACCGATTCCAGGAATGGCTGACCGGTGCCGATGCCCGAGAACCCCGAAAGACTGAGCACCACCCGGTTCCCGGTGGCGGTCGACGCCGCGCTGCGCGAGGCGGGCTGGCGGCCCGGCCGCTGGGACATCAAGCTGGCGGAGGAGTGGGCCGACGCCCTGCGCGCGTACGCCTCCCCGGCCGGTCACCGGCACACCGTCTTCCCGGCCGCGGTGGAGGCATGGGCCGAGTTCGGCGGGCTCCGCGTCGCGGGGCCGGGACCCGGGCGGCAGACCGCGCCGCCGGTCGTCCGGGTGGATCCGCTGCCGGGGCTGCATCTGGCACGCACCCTGGCGGATCTGGGGCGGGCGCTGGACACCGAGCTGGCGCCGCTGGGCGTGGAGGGGGACGACCAGGCGGTCCTGGCGATCGACGCCGAGGGCCGGGTGTACAGCATCGACCACACGGGTGACTGGTATCTGGGCCCGGATTTCGACCGCGCGCTCACGGGTCTGGTGACGGGCCTCCAGCCGGTCCGGCTGACCCTGGCCTGACGTCTCGCGCGCGGCGGGGGCGAGTGCGGGCCGACGGTGCGCAACTCGGCCACTCCGCTGGGCGGGCGGGGCGCCGGCCTAACGCGGCGGAGCGGCGGCGGACCGGCCGGCCGGCTCCTCGGGGGCCGGCTCCGCGGGCACCGGGCGGTCCACCGGGAGGACGGCGGAGACCCGGAAGCCGCCCGCGTCGGTGGGCCCGGAGACGAACACGCCGCCCAGGGCCATCACCCGCTCCCTCATCCCCACCAGGCCGTTTCCGCCACTCGGCAGATCCGCGTCGGCGGCGGTGCCGTCCGTGTCCGGGGCGCCGTTCTCCACCTGCATGGCGACCTCGCCCTCGCGGTGGCCGAGGCGGACCGTCACCTTCGCGCCCGCCGCATGCTTGTGGACATTGGTCAGGGCCTCCTGCACGACCCGGAAGGCGGTCTGCTCGACCTCGGGGGCGTACTCGCGGGGCTCCCCGTGGACGGCGAGCTCCACCACCGTCCCGGCCTGGCGCGACTGGCCGACCAGATCCTCCACATCGGCGATGCAGGGCCCGTCCTCGGCCGCCGCCGCGGCCGCCGCCGCCGAGGCCGCAGCCGCGACCGAGGCCAGCGGCGCGGGCGCGGACGCCGGCCGGTCGCCGTCGGCCGACCGCAGGACGCCGAGCATCTCGCGGAGCTCGGTGAGCGCCTGCCGGCCCATGTCACCGACCAGGGCGGCGTTCTTGACCGCCTTCTGCGGGTCCTTCAGCGCGACCGCCTGGAGGGCCGCCGCGTGGACCACCATCAGACTGACCCGGTGGGCCACCACATCGTGCATCTCGCGGGCGATCCGGGTCCGCTCCTCCGTGCGCGCCCACTGGGCCCGCTGTTCGGCGCGGTCGGCGAGGAGGGAGAGCTCCTGCTCCAGGCTGTCGGCGCGCTCGCGCAGGCTCTCCATCAGCCGTCTGCGGGCGCCTATGTAGAGGCCGAAGAGCACCGGCGGCAGCGTCACCCCGACGGAGACCATGGCCGCCATGACCGGGACGTACCAGACGCCGGGATCGGCCAGGCCGGACGCCCGGACGTCCTGGCGGACCCGCACAAAGCTGACGATCATGGTCGCGGCCAGCGACATGCCACTGAGCGTGACGGTGATCCGGCGCGGCACCTCGGAGGCGGCCAGGGTGTAGAGGCCGACGATGCCCATGAGATAGCCCATCTCGGCCGGGGTCGTCGCCAGACCGACGAGGACCACGGCGATGGGCCAGCGCCGCCGCAGCACCAGCACGGACCCGACCAGCAGGCCGAAAAGCACGCCCAGCGGGACCGGCAGCCCGGTCTTCTCGGCGAATCTCGCGCCCTCCCAGGCGCACTCGAAGGCGGAGAGCAGCCCCAGCCCCGCGTCCAGTGCGACACTGCGCCGCCGTCCCCACCACAGCCAGGTACGGGCGGGCGCGCCCGTGCCCTCCTGGTGTGCCCCCGTTGTGGTCATGACTCCCAGACTACGGGCGCGGTCGAGTGATTTTCCCGGCGGCTCGGGGCGCCCCCGCGTGATTTCCGGCGGTACCGGGGAGTACCCGGGGCGGACGGGAAAAGGCCTCCCGGGGCGGTGCCGCACGGGCCCGCGCGGCTGCTCCGGGGCTCCTGGCCGTCTCCGGCACGTCTCCCATACGTCTCCCGTACGTCTGCGGTACGTCTCCGGTACGGGACGGGCCGCGCCGCACCGGGAGAGTGCGATCCGGCCACCGTCCGCGGTCGCCTTCCGGCCGCCGTCCGGGCCGGGCCCCCGGCCGCCCCGCGACCGCGCTCCCCCGGATCTCCTTGACCGCAGCACGGATCTCCACCGTCGCGTCGGAGGCTCCCGGTACGGCATAGTGGTGGCTGACTTCGGCGCCCCGGCCGCAAACCGGGCGCGGGGTTCGATCCATCCCAGGTCGTCTAATGGCAGGACAAATGGTTTTGGTCCATTGAATGAGGGTTCGATTCCTTCCCTGGGAGCCGAGAGGGCGGGTCCCGGCCGTGAGGCCGGGACCCGCCCTTATTTCGCTGGTGAAACCCACCGGTATCCTTCGGATGTCCACCACCCGAAGCCGAAGGGCATTCCCGTGAGCGCCAACCGCCCGGCAGCCGTCGTCGTCCTCGCAGCGGGTGAAGGCACCCGTATGAAGTCGCGGACACCCAAGGTCCTGCACGAGATCTGCGGGCGCTCGCTCGTCGGACATGTCGTCTCCGCAGCACGCGAGCTGGACCCGCACCACCTCGTGGTGGTCGTCGGCCACGCAGGCGATCAGGTGCGGGGACACCTCACCGAGGGTTACCCCGGTATCCGCACCGCCTTCCAGGCCGAGCAGAACGGCACCGGACACGCCGTCCGGATGGGCCTGGAGGAGCTCGGGCAGACCGTGGAGGGAACCGTCGTCGTGGTCTGCGGCGACACCCCGCTGCTCGCCGGCGACACCCTCGCCGCGCTCACCGCCGCGCACACCGCCGACGGCAACGCGGTCACCGTGCTCACCGCCGAGGTCCCCGACTCGACCGGCTACGGCCGGATCGTGCGCGACGCCGCCACCGGCGCCGTCACCGCGATCGTCGAGCACAAGGACGCCACCGACGCACAGCGCGCCATCCGGGAGATCAACTCCGGAGTCTTCGCCTTCGACGGACAGCTCCTCGCCGACGCGCTCGGCAAGGTGCGCACCGACAACAGCCAGGGCGAGGAGTACCTCACCGACGTCCTCGGCATACTGCGCGAGGCCGGTCACCGGGTCGGCGCGTCCGTCGCCGCCGATCACCGCGAGATTCTGGGCATCAACAACCGGGTCCAGCTCGCCGAGGCCCGGCGGCTGCTCAATGAGCGGCTGCTGGAGCGGGCCATGCTCGCCGGAGTCACGGTCATGGACCCGTCCTCCGTACTCGTCGATGTCAACGTCACTTTCGAGCCAGACGCGGTCATCCACCCCGGCACCCAACTGCTGGGCGCCACCCACCTCGCCGAAGGCGCCGAGGTCGGCCCCAACACCCGGCTCAAGGACACCACCGTCGGCCCGGACGCCCGGATCGACAACAGCGTCGCCGACACCGCCGAGGTCGGCGCGGGCGCCCGGGTGGGCCCGTACGCCTACCTCCGTCCCGGCACCAGACTGGGCACGAAGGCCAAGGCCGGGACATATGTCGAGATGAAGAACGCGACGGTCGGCGAGGGCAGCAAAGTCCCTCATCTGTCGTACGTGGGGGACGCCACCATCGGCGACTACACCAATATCGGTGCAGCCAGCGTCTTCGTGAACTACGACGGCGAGGCCAAGCACCACACCACGATCGGCTCCCACTGCCGGACCGGCTCGGACAACATGTTTGTGGCACCGGTCACGGTCGGGGACGGCGCCTACACGGCCGCCGGATCGGTCATCACCAAGGACGTACCCGCCGGATCGCTGGCCGTGGCCCGCGGCCAGCAGCGGAATATCGAGGGTTGGGTAGCCCGTAAGAGGCCCGGCAGCGCCGCCGCACAGGCCGCCGCGACAGCGGCGGAACAGGCCACCGACGAGAACTGACCGGAAACAGGTGCGCCGATCTCGGCGTACCGTGATACGTGCACACAAATTCGGCTGGCTCGCGACCCCACATCCGCGGCCAGAGAACACCCTCTGAGGAGACAGTCCTGTGACCGGGTTCAAGACGACCGGCGAGAAGAAACTGATGCTCTTCTCCGGCCGCGCACACCCCGAGCTGGCCGAGGAAGTCGCACATCAACTGGGTGTCGACCTGGTGCCGACGAAGGCATTCGACTTCGCCAACGGCGAGATCTACGTACGCTTCCAGGAGTCCGCCCGCGGTGCCGACTGCTTCCTGATGCAGAGCCACACGGCTCCCATCAACAAGTGGGTCATGGAACAGCTGATCATGATCGACGCTCTGAAGCGGGCCTCCGCCCGGAGCATCACCGTGATCGTGCCCTTCTACGGCTACGCCCGGCAGGACAAGAAGCACCGCGGTCGCGAGCCGATCTCGGCCCGTCTGATCGCCGACCTGATGAAGACTGCGGGCGCGGACCGCATCCTCACCGTCGACCTGCACACCGACCAGATCCAGGGCTTCTTCGACGGCCCGGTCGACCACCTCTTCGCGCTGCCGCTCCTCGCGGACTACGTCGCCGCGAAGGTCGACCGCGACAAGCTCACCGTCGTCTCCCCGGACGCCGGCCGCGTCCGGGTCGCCGACCGCTGGTGCGACCGGCTGGGCGCGCCGCTGGCCATCGTCCACAAGCGCCGGGACAAGGACGTCGCCAACCAGGTGACCGTCCACGAGGTCGTCGGCAATGTGAAGGGCCGCATCTGTGTCCTGGTCGACGACATGATCGACACGGGCGGCACGATCTGCGCCGCGGCGGACGCGCTCTTCGCGAACGGGGCGGAGGACGTGATCGTCACCGCCACGCACGGTGTGCTCTCCGGGCCGGCGGCGGACCGGCTGAAGAACTCCAAGGTCAGCGAATTCGTCTTCACGAACACGCTGCCGGACCCGAGCGACCTGGAGCTGGACAAGATCACGGTGCTGTCGATGGCGCCGACGATCGCGCGTGCGGTGCGGGAGGTCTTCGAGGACGGCTCGGTCACGAGCCTCTTCGAGGAGCAGGCCTGACCGTCCGGGCCTGACGGCTCCTGTTCGGCCTTCGAGGGCCGCGCCCCCGTTTTCGGGGCGCGGCCCTTCCGCTTTCCCCGGGGCCGCGCCCCGCGAGAGCCCGCACCCCGGTCGGCGAGCAGGGCGCGGGTGATCGATTGGGAACCCGCCCATCCCCTTGCGTACACTGTCGGGGTTGCTCGGCGAGGGAGGCCGCACCCACCAGGTGTGCGGCGGTCCGTTATCGACGCGCGCTCTTCGTAGCAGGCGTAGCAGGCCATTCGTGGCCGGGTGACCATCCGTTCCGTCTGTTCCAACACGAGGAGTGCACATGTCCGAGGTGAAGCTCGCCGCCGAGGTGCGTACCGAGTTCGGCAAGGGCGCCGCCCGCCGTACCCGCCGCGCCAACCAGGTCCCCGGTGTCCTTTACGGTCACGGCACCGAGTCGGTCCACATCTCCCTGCCGGGCCACGAGCTGCTGCTCGCGCTCCGCACCCCGAACGTCCTGATCGCCCTGGACATCGACGGCAAGACCCAGCTGGCGATCCCGAAGGCCGTCCAGCGCGACGCCCTCAAGGGCCACCTGGTCCACGTCGACCTGCTCCTCGTCAAGCGCGGCGAGAAGGTCAACGTCGAGGTCTTCGTGAACACCGAGGGCGAGCTGGCCCCCGGCAACTTCCTCCTGGAGAACGTGCTCAACACGCTCCTGGTCGAGGCCGAGGCGACCCACATCCCCGAGTCCGTCACGGTCTCCGTCGCGGGCCTCGAGGGCGGCGCGTCCGTGCTCGCCAAGGACATCGCGCTGCCGTCCGGCGTGACCCTGGTCACCGACGGCGACGCCGTTGTGCTCCAGGTCCTGGCCGCGCAGGCCGAGGAGCCCGCCGCCGAGGGCACCGAGAGCACCGAGGCCTGAGCCTCATCCTCGGAAAGCTTTTCCGCAGCCGCCGCCCGGACCCCACGGTCCGGGCGGCGTCCCGCTGTCCGGACGGAGAGACGCAGATGACGACCCCCGACAACGCCCCCTGGCTGATCGTGGGCCTGGGCAACCCCGGCCCCGGTTATGCCGCCAATCGCCACAATGTCGGGTTCATGGTCGCCGACCTGCTCGCGGAGCGCATGCGGGGCACCTTCAAGCGCGCCCCCAAGGCGCAGGCGCAGGTCGTCGAGGGGCGGATCGGCCCGCCCGGGCCGGCGAACCGGCGGGTGATGCTGGTGAAGCCCATGTCGTACATGAATCTCTCCGGCGGTCCGGTCACCGCGCTGCGCGACTTCTACAAGGTGCCGACCGCGAACATCGTCGCGATCCACGACGAGCTCGACATCGACCACGGCACGCTGCGGCTGAAGCTGGGCGGCGGGGACAACGGCCACAACGGTCTGAAGTCGATGACCAAGGCGATGGGCCCCGACTACCACCGGGTGCGTTTCGGCATCGGCCGGCCGCCCGGGCGGATGCAGGTCGCCGATTTCGTCCTCAAGGACTTCTCGCCGGCCGAGCGCAAGGAACTGGACTACTTCGTGGACCGCGCGGCGGACGCCGTGGAGGCCCTGGTGACCGAGGGCCTGGAGCGCGCGCAGAGTACGTACAACTCCTGACAAGTCACTCGGAGAGTTGACCGGGCGCGGTCAGATGCCCAAGGATCCCGCCCCATGAGTCACATGCTCCTCCACAGCCGCCGCGCGGCGATGGGCCTGGTCGCGCTGTTGCTGCTGGTGGCCGGTGTCTGGACGTCCTGGGGGACGGCGCAGCACGTCATGCTCGCCAAGGGCCGGGAGCACGGCACCATCGCGATAGCCGGATGCGGCGAGGAGAGCTGTACCGGCTCCTTCGACCCCGACGGGGCGGCGGCCGTGCGCACCGGTCTGACCATCGAGAAGTCGGTCGCGGTGCAGAAGGGCGCGACGCTCCCGGTGGTGGTGAAGCCGGGCACCGACGAGGTGGTGCGCCGCGGGGTCGGCGGGATCTTCCACGCCTGGCTGCCGCTGGGCGGCGCCCTCGTCCTGGCCTCGCTGGTCATCGGCGGCGGTGTGGGGCTGACACGGGTCGCCTGGGTGAGCGCGGCGGTGGGCGGGGTCCTGCTGGCGGGCGCCTTCTTCACGATCTGAGCGGTACGGACACACCACCGCCCGGTACGCGGGAGAACGCGTACCGGGCGGTGGTGTCCAGGAGGCGGTCAGCCCGTGTTGCGCAGACCGGCCGCGACTCCGTTGACGGTCAGCAGCAGGGCCCGCGCGAGCAGCGGGTCCGGCTCCTCGCCCCGCTCGGCCGCGCCGCGCTGGCGGGCCAGGAGGGAGACCTGGAGGTAGGAGATCGGGTCGAGATAGGCGTCCCGGATGGCGAAGGTCTGCTGGAGAACCGGGTTGGAGTCCAGCAGCCGCTCACCGCCGGTCACCTTCAGCACCTCGCTGACGGTCAGCGCGTGCTCGGCCTCGATCGTCGCGAAGACATGCTTCAGCTCGTCGGGGACGAGCGTGTCCACATAGTGCCGGGCGATCCGCAGATCCGTCTTCGCCAGCGTCATCTCGACATTGGCGAGGAAGTTCCGGAAGAAGTGCCAGTGCTCGTGCATCTCGGAGAGCACGGTGTCCAGACCGGCCTCCCGCAGCGCCTTGAGCCCGGAGCCGACACCGAACCAGCCGGGGACGATCTGCCGGGACTGGGTCCAGCCGAAGACCCACGGGATGGCCCGGAGGCCGTCCAGTCCGGCGCCGCTGTCGGGGCGGCGGGCCGGGCGGGAGCCCAGATGCAGATCGGCGAGCTGGTCCACCGGGGTGGAGGCGAAGAAGTACGCCGGCAGATCCGGGTCGTCGACCAGGCGCCGGTAGGCGGCGTGGGCGGCGTCCGAGACGGTGTCCATGGCGGCGTCCCAGCGGGAGAGCGCCTCCTCGGACTGCCGGGGCGAGGTGTGCAGCGCGGACGCCTGGAGGGTGGCCGCGACGGTCAGTTCCAGATTCTCCCGGGCGAGGGAGGGGATCAGGTACTTGTCGGAGATCACCTCGCCCTGCTCGGTGACCTTGATCTCGCCCTCCAGGGTGCCCCAGGGCTGCGCGAGGATCGCGGCGTGCGAGGGGCCGCCGCCCCGGCCGACAGTGCCGCCGCGGCCGTGGAAGAGCCGCAGCCGTACGCCGTGCCGGTGGGCGACGTCGCGGAGCCGCCGCTGGGCGCGGTGGATCTCCCACTGGGAGGTGGTGATGCCGCCGAACTTGGAGGAGTCCGAGTATCCGAGCATGACCTCCTGCACATCGCCGCGGAGCGAGACGAGGCGCCGGTAGGAGGGGTCGTTCAGCATGCCGTCGAGGATGACGTCGGCGGCCTTGAGCTCGTCCGTGGTCTCCAGCAGCGGCACGATGCCGATCTTCGCCCAGCCGCCGTGCAGATCGAGCAGTCCGGCCTCGCGGGCCAGTACGGCCGCCGCGAAGACATCGTCCGCGCCCTGGCACATCGAGATGATGTACGACTCGATGACCTCGGGCCCGAACCGCTCGAAGGCTTCCTTCACGGTCTGGAAGACGCCCAGGGTCTTCTGCCCGGCCGCGTCCAGCGGGGCCGGGGTCGGCGCCAGCGGGCGGCGCGAGCGCAGCTCCTTGGCGAGCAGCTTCTGCCGGTAGTCGCGCGGCATGTCGGCGTACCGCCAGGACTCCTCGCCGAGCCGGTCGAAGAGCTGCCCGAGGGCGTGGTGGTGGGCGTCCGCGTGTTCCCGGACGTCCATGGTGGCGAGCTGGAGTCCGAACGCGGAGAGCGTCCGGATCGTCCGGTCCATCCGGCCGTCGGCGAAGAGCTCGCCGCGGTGCTGCCGGAGCGAGCTCTGGATCAGGGCCAGGTCGGAGATGAGCTCGCCGGTGCCGAGGTAGTCGCGGCCGGGCTCGTGCGGGGTGCCCTTGGCGAGGCGCTCGCGGGTGTTGACGAGCTTCTGCTGGATGCAGGTGGCCTTGAGCCGGTAGGGCTCCTCGGCATTGAGCCGCTTGTAGCGGGGGCTGATCTCCGGGAGCCGCTCCAGGTCGGTCTGGAGGGAGGCCAGGAGTTCCTCGGTGGCTCCGGTGTAGCGGATGGAGTTGGAGAGGAGCCCGCGCAGCGAGTCGATGAGTTCGAGGGCGTCGGTGATGCCGTGCTCGTGCTGGAGGATCAGGACTTCGCGGGTGACGGCGGGTGTGACATTGGGGTTGCCGTCACGGTCGCCGCCGATCCAGGTGCCGAAGGTGAGCGGGCGGGTGCCGGCCGGGAGCTCGACACCGATCCGCTCCAGCTCGGCGGCGAGGTCCTCCAGGACGTCACCGACCGCTCCGGCGTGCAGCTCGTCCAGGTAGTAGATGGCGTTACGGGCCTCGTCGGCCGGTTCCGGGCGGACCACGCGCAGCTCGTCGGTCTGCCAGATCAGGTCGATGTTCTCGGCCAGGCGCAGATCGGCGCGGCGGCGGTCGGCGGGGCCGGCCGGGAATTCCAGGAGCGCGGCGATCCGGCGGAGCTTGTTGAGGACCGAGCGGCGGGCGGCCTCGGTCGGATGAGCGGTGAAAACCGGCCGTACATTGAGGTTGCGGACGGTCTCGCGCAGATGGTCGGGGTCGGCGTCCTTGAGCCGGTCCACGGTGCGGGCGAGCAGCCCGCCCTCGGCGGCCCGGCGCTCGCGCACCTCGTGGCCGCGGTGGACCTGCTCGGTGACGTTCGCGAGATGGAAATAGGTGGAGAACGCGCGCACCAGCTTGGCCGCGGTCTCGAGATCGGTGTCACCGAGCAGCTCTGCGGCTGCCTCGCCGTCGCTGCGGGTCAGGGCCCTCACCCGCTCGACGAGGTCGAGGAGTTCGGGGCCCTCCTGGCGGACGATGGTCTCGCCCAGCAGATCGCCCAGTCGGCGGATGTCGGCACGGAGTTCGGCGCTGGCCGTTGGGGTCTGGTCGGCACTGCTCACAGGTGCGGCTCCTTGCAGTGTTTGAGCACGTCTGGAGGGGTACTGGAGGCTGCGGACCGCGCTGTCCGACGAGACCCAGGATAGGTGGCCCCCGGCCCGGCGGTCTCCCCAGGCTCTCTTGCCGCGCCGCCGCACACTGCCATACTTACGACGCCGTAGGTTACGGATGCGTAGCACGGCGACTTCCGTCTTTCCCTCACCCCACAGGGGACCCCATGACGACAAGCTCCGATCTGCTCGACGACGCCGCTGCCGCCCAGCGGCCCGTCGCGGATCTTCCCCCCGGCACGCGCGGCGGGGACAGCAAGCGGTCGATCGAGCAGATCGCCCTGCTCCTCTTCATCACGGTGCCCTTCCTCGCCCTGGTCGCGGCGGTGCCGCTGGCCTGGGGCTGGGGGGTGAGCTGGCTCGACATCGGCCTGCTGGTGGTGATGTATTACATCGGCTGTCACGGCATCACGATCGGCTTCCACCGCTACTTCACCCATGGTTCCTTCAAGGCCAAGCGCCCGCTCCGGATCGCTCTGGCGATCATGGGTTCGCTGGCCGTGGAGGGTCCGCTGGTGCGCTGGGTGGCCGACCACCGAAAGCACCACAAATTCTCCGACGCGGAGGGTGACCCGCACTCGCCCTGGCGGTTCGGCGAGACCGTTCCGGCGCTGATGAAGGGCCTGTGGTGGGCTCACATTGGCTGGATGTTCGACGAGGAACGCACTCCTCAGCACAAGTACGCCCCCGATCTGATCAAGGACCCGGCGCTCCGGCGGATCTCCCGGGACTTCATCTTCTGGACGATCCTCTCCCTGTCCATCCCGCCGCTGGTCGGCGGCCTGGTGACAATGTCCTGGTGGGGCGCGTTCACCGCCTTCTTCTGGGGCTCGCTGGTCCGGGTCTGCCTGCTGCACCACGTCACCTGGTCGATCAATTCGATCTGCCACGCGGTCGGCAAGCGCCCCTTCAAGTCCCGGGACCGCTCGGGCAATGTCTGGTGGCTGGCGGTGCTCTCCTGCGGTGAGTCCTGGCACAACCTCCACCACTCCGACCCGACGAGCGCCCGCCACGGGGTGCTCCGGGGCCAGCTGGATTCCAGCGCCCGGCTGATCCGCTGGTTCGAGAAGCTGGGGTGGGCGTACGACGTGCGCTGGCCCAGCGCCGAGCGTATCGACGCCCGGCGCAAGAGCGAGGCGCCCGACACGGCATGATGGAGGACGTGGCGACCGACGGCAGCAGTGGTACGGAGAAGAACCGGTCAGGACGGCGGGTTCGCCGGGTCCGGATGACCGGGGCCGAGCGGCGTGAGCAGCTGCTGGACATCGGTCGGACCCTCTTCGCCGACAAGGGGTTCGAGGGCACCTCGGTCGAGGAGATCGCCGCGAAGGCGGGTGTCTCCAAGCCGGTGGTGTACGAGCACTTCGGCGGCAAGGAGGGGCTGTACGCGGTGGTGGTCGACCGCGAGATGCGCCAGCTCCTGGACATGGTGACGGGCGCCCTGACCGCCGGACACCCCAGGGAGCTGCTGGAGCAGGCGGCGTTCGCGCTGCTGGATTACATCGAGCAGTACACGGACGGCTTCCGGATTCTGGTCCGGGACTCGCCGGTGGCCCAGTCGACGGGTACGTTCGCCTCGCTGATCAGCGATATCGCCACACAGGTCGAGGACATCCTCGGCACCGAGTTCAAGAACCGCGGCTTCGATCAGAAGCTGGCACCGCTGTACGCGCAGGCGCTGGTGGGAATGGTGGCGCTGACGGGCCAGTGGTGGCTGGACGCCCGCCGCCCGAAGAAGGCGGAGGTCGCGGCGCATCTGGTGAATCTGGCGTGGCACGGCCTGAACGGCCTGGAGTCCAAGCCCCGGCTGATCGGCCACCGCAAGAACTGACCAAACGCGGGGCGGGCCCTTTTCGCGGGGCTCCGCCCCGCGCCTCGGTCGCCGGCGGGGCGACATCAGCCTCGCCGGCGTTGGAGGGGCGGGGTCCGGGGCGGAGCCCCGGAAAGCCTCCCGCAGGGGCGCCCGCCGCTACGGCTTCACCGCCACCGCGAAGATCCGGCGGAACGGATACACCGTGCCGTCCGGCCCCGCCGGATACGCCGCCCGCAGCAGCTCCCGGAACTCCCCGAGAAACGCCTCCCGCGCCGCCCCGTCGTCCGCCAGCGCCGTCAGCACCGGGCGGAGTGTGGTGCCCTTCAGCCACTCCAGGACCGGGTCCTCGCCGGGCAGCAGCTGGTAGTAGGTGGTCTCCCAGACATCCGCCGCGCAGCCGAGGCCCACCAGCCGGGCGAGGTAGTCGGCCGGGTCGAGGGTGTGGGTGCGCCCCTGGTCGCCGCCGAGGCGGTCGCGCCAGCGCGGGGACTCGCACAACTCGGTGAGCAGGGCGTGGCTGGGGGCGCCGAAATTGCCGGGGGTCTGGAAGGCGAAGACGCCGCCGGGGGCGAGCGCGCCGATCCAGCGGGCGAAGGAGTCGGCGTGGCCGGGCACCCAGTGGAAGAGCGCGTTGGAGACGATCACGTCGTAGGTCTCGTCCGGGGCCCACTCCGCGGCGTCGGCGGCGCGGAAGCGGATCCGGCCGCCGCCCGGGGTGGGGCCCGCGTGTTCGCGTTCGGCGGTGGCGAGCATCTGCGGGGAGTTGTCGAAGCCGGTGATCCCGGCCGCGGGCCAGCGTTCGGCGAGGATCGCGGTGACATTGCCCGCACCGCAGCCGAGGTCGGCGATCCGGAGGCCCTCCGCGGGAGCCGGCGGGGCCGGGATCCGGGCGAGGAGATCCCGGAAGGGGCGGGTGCGGTGATCGGCGTACTGGAGGTACTGGCCGGGGTCCCAGGTCGGTCCGGAGGTCATGTGCGGTCCCTTGCGCGAAACGGATGAACGGTGGACACAGCGGTACGGTCCGGGCCGGCACGGCGGGCCGGCCCCGGCGGACTCATCGTGAGCTCATCGTGAACCACCAAATATCTTGACGTCAAGAGACTTCATGTCGACAGACCCTTTACACTGATCGCTATGGAGGACGAGGTCGATCGACTGGTCGCAGCATGGCGCCGGGAGCGCCCCGACCTCGACGTGGAACCACTTGAGGTGCTGAGCCGGGTGTCCCGGCTGGCCCGTCATCTGGACCGCGCGCGGCGGCTCGCATTCGCGGAGCACCAGCTCGAACCATGGGAGTTCGATGTGCTCACCTCGCTGCGGCGCGCGGGGGACCCGTATCAGCTCTCCCCCGGCCAGCTGCTCACCCAGACCCTGGTCACCTCGGGCACCATGACCAACCGCATCGACCGGCTCACCAAGAAGGGCCTGGTCGAACGGCTCCCCGATCCCAGCGACCGGCGCGGGGTGCTGGTCCGGCTGACCTCCGAGGGCCGGGACCGCGCGGATCAGGCGCTGGCCGGGCTGCTCGACCAGGAGCGGGCGATCCTCTCCGAGCTCTCGCGCGCCCAGCGCGCGGAGCTGGCGGCGCTGCTACGCCAGCTGACCGCCCCGTTCGACAACATCCCCGGTTAGATCGACCGGGCCGACCCCGGCCCGGCGGGCGAGGGCGACCGCGGCGAGTGTGGAGTGCACACCGAGCTTGCCCAGCACATTCTGCATATGGGTGCGCACGGTGTGCGGGGAGAGGAAGAGCCGCTCCGCCACCGCCTTCCGCCCGAGCCCCGCCACCATGCAGCGGAGCACCTCGCGCTCGCGCGGGGTGAGCGACTCGACCAGCCGTTCGCTCTCGGTGCGGTGCTTGCGCGCGGCGGTCAGCTCCCGCAGGACGCCGGTGAGCAGCGCGGGCGGCAGATGGGTCTCGTCCCGCAGCACCCCCCGGATGACGGCGAGCAGCCGTTGCAGGGAACAGTCCTTGGCGACCCAGCCGCAGGCCCCGGCCTGAAGGGCCAGCGCGGCCCGGCGCGGGTCGTCCTTCTCCGCGAGGACGACGGTGCGCACCGCGGGCTGCCCGGTGCGGACCCCGGCGACCAGCGAGATGCCGTCCACGAACCCGGCGAAACCCTCCTCGCCGTCGTCGGAGACGGCCCGCGCGACGGGCGCACGGGCGGGCTGCCCCGCGCCCGCACCGAGGTCGGCGTCGACGAGCATGACGTCGAACGGCCGGCTGTCGGCCACCCCGCGCTCCAGACATCTGAGCGCGGCGGGGCCACTGCCCGCCGCCGCGACATCCACGTCGGGCTCGGCCGCGAGAGCGGCGGCGAGTGACTCGGCGAAAATTCGGTGGTCGTCCACCACCAGGACCCGGATACGGACCACAGACACCCCCAGACTCGGAGGACGGATTCGGTACGGGTACGGCGCCCGGCACGGTGCAGTCCGCCGCACGGCCGCCGCCGCACTGTGACTGAGACCCCGCCCCCGGGCGTCGTACCCGACTGTCTCGCCCCCTGATCAACACCGGCCCCCACCGGTGCTGAGCATCAGAGTACGGGCGAGGGACGGGAGGGGAAGCCTATTTGCAGAACTGATTGCCCGCGGTGTGCAAGGTGAGCCGGATGTTTCGTATTGATACCCGAGCAGACCGAGATCGACGGAAAACAAAGACTGTTGCACAGGTGTCCGGTCGCGCGCGTCCGGTGCGATCGCGAACAGTGCTCAACCGGAATCAGGATCCGTTCCCGTCACATTCCCGCCATACCCTCGCTATACCCCTGTCATATTCCTGTCGCACTCCCGCCGGACTCCGGACGGACAGCTTCCCCACAGGTTCCGCACAGGTTTCGGCACCGGGTTCCGGCGGGCCCGAAGGCCGGATACCGAATGGTTTTCCGGCAACGGGCGCCGGGCCGCCCGGCGCCCCGGGGCCCGGCCGGGCCGCTGACCGCCGGGTCAGCACGGCCGGTGAAAGCGCAGAATCGAATCGGCACGGACGGCCCGGGGGAAAACGGGCCGCGCCGGCGGGCCGAACCGGGCACCCGTGCCGCCATTCTGCGACCCGCCCGGCCCCATTCCCGGGCCCATTCCGGTAACGGCCGGCCCGGCCTTCCGGCCGGCCCGGCGCGCCGCCGCCCCCGTATCCGCACCGCGCCTTCCGCGTACCGGAACCGGCCGCCTTCTCCTCGACCGGTCACCCGGCCGTCCGGCCTTCTCCACCACCGGTCACCGGGCCGTCCGGCCTTCCTTTCCGCCGCCGCGGCCCGGTGCGCCACTCCCCCGTCAGGCCACCCGCCGCGCACCGCCCGCGACCGCCGCGGTGAAGACACCCGGCTCGCCGTACCCGGCGCCGGTGAAGGCGCGGACGACCCGGTCGAGCACGGCATCGGCCCCGGACTCCTCGGCCAGCAGGATCACGGAGCCGCCGAAACCGCCGCCGGTCATCCGGGCGCCCAGCGCGCCGGCCGTAAGGGCCGTTTCGGCCACCAGGTCCAGTTCGGGGCAGGAGACCCGGAAATCGTCCCGCAGGGAGGCGTGGCCCTCGGTGAGCAGCGGGCCGACCGCCCGTACCTCACCGGCCGCCAGCGCCGCCGCGACCCGCTCCACCCGGTGGTTCTCCGTCACCACGTGCCGGACCAGGGCACGGAGCCCGGAATCCGGCAGCCGCTCCAGCGCGCCGGGCAGTTCCGCGTACGCGATGTCCCGCAGCGCCGGTACGCCGAGGGCCCGCGCCGCCGCCTCGCAGCCCGCACGGCGTTTGCCGTACTCACCGCCGCTGTGGGCGTGTTTGACGCGGGTGTCCACCACCACGAGGCGGAGCCCGTGCGCCGCCGGGTCGAAGGGGATGAGACGCCGGGAGAGATCCCGGGTGTCGAGATGGAGCACATGGCCCTCGACGCAGCAGGCGGAGGCCATCTGATCCATGATCCCGGTCGGCGCGCCCACGTACTCGTTCTCCGCGCGGCGGCAGAGCAGCGCCATCCGCTCCCGCTCCGCGCCGAGTCCGTACAGATCGGTCAGGGCCAGCGCGGTGACGACCGACAGCGCGGCGGAGGAGGAGAGCCCGGCCCCGGCCGGGACGGTCGACTGGTACTCGATGTCCGCCCCGCCCACCGGATACCCGGCCTCCCGCAGCGCCCAGACGGCCCCGGCCGGGTAGTCGCTCCAGCCGCCCGGACCGTATCCGGGGGCGAGTTCGGCGACCGGGAGCTCCACCGGGCCGCCGTGGGCGTCGGCGGAGCGCAGCCGCAGGATTCCGTCGTCCCGGCGGGCCGCCGTCGCCACGACGGTGCGCGGCAGCGCGAAGGGCATCACGAAGCCGTCGTTGTAATCGGTGTGCTCACCGATGAGATTGACCCGCCCGGGGGCCTCCCAGACGCCCGCGCCGCTCATGCCCCGTTCCCTTCCGCCGCTCCCCGCGCCGCGCCGGCCCGCTCGTGCGCCCGGCCGGGGAGTCCGGGAGGTACGGGGATTCCGGGAGGTACGGCGGGGCCTCCGCGCCGGGCGAACTCCCAGGCATCGGCGACGATCCCGGCGAGGGAGGGACGGCTCGGGGTCCAGCCGAGCTGTTCGCGGGCCGCGTCGGCGGAGGCGACGAGCACGGCCGGGTCCCCCGCGCGGCGGGGAACGGTCACCGCGGGGACCGCCCGGCCGGTGACCTCGCGCACGGTCTCGATGACCTCGCGGACCGAGAAGCCGCCGCCGTTGCCGAGGTTGCAGATCAGATGGCGGCCGGGGCGGGCCGCGGCCAGGGCCAGCAGATGGGCCTCGGCGAGGTCGGCGACATGGATGTAGTCACGGACACAGGTCCCGTCGGGGGTGGGGTAGTCGTCCCCGTACACCGAGATCGACTCGCGCCGTCCGAGGGCGACATCGAGCAGCAGCGGGACGAGATGCGACTCGGGGTCGTGGCGTTCGCCGCAGTCGCCGTACGCGCCGGCCACATTGAAGTAGCGGAGCGAGACCGCGGCGAGGCCGTGAGCGGCCGTCTCACCGGCGATCATGTGGTCCACGGCGAGTTTGGTCGCCCCGTACGGGCTGGTCGGCGCGGTCGGGTCGGACTCGGTGACCGGGGTGCGGACCGGTTCGCCGTAGGTCGCCGCCGAGGAGGAGAAGACCAGGGTGCGGACGCCGGCGGAACGCATCGCGGCGAGCAGTGCCATGGTGCCGCCGACATTGTTCTCCCAGTACTTCTCCGGCCGGGCGACGGACTCGCCGACCTGGGAGAATGCCGCGAAGTGCAACACCGCGTCAAAGGAGGGGGCAAGCCATTTCGCGGCGTCGCGGATGTCGCCCTCGATGAAGCGGGCCCCCGCCGGGACCGCCTCCCGGAAACCGGTGGAGAGATTGTCCAGGACGGTCACTCGGTGTCCGGCCTCCAGCAGATGCCGGCCGACCACGCTGCCGATGTAGCCGGCCCCGCCCGTCACCAGGTAATGACTCATGCGCTCGCTGCCTCTCGCAGTCGCCGGGCCGCTTCCTCGGGCCGGACATCATTGATGAAGACACTCATCCCGGACTCGCTGCCGGCGAGGTATTTGAGTTTGCCGAGGGTCCGGCGGATGGTGAAAAGTTCCAGGTGGAGGGCGAAATCCTGCCGTCCGGCGGCGCTGAACGGGGCCTGGTGCCAGGCCGAGACGTACGGCGTCGGCGGCTGCCCCTCCCCGAAGATCCGGTCGAAGCGGCGCAGCAGATCGAGATACACCCCGGGAAGCTCGGCGCGCGCCGCTCCGTCCAGGGCCCGCAGGTCGGGCACCCTGCGCCGGGGATAGAGATGCACCTCGTAGGGCCAGTGGGCGGCGTACGGCACAAAGGCGACCCAGTGGCCGGTGGCGAGCACGATCCGCTCGCCGTCGGAGATCTCCCGGGCGACCACCGCGTCGAAGAGATTGCCGCCACCGGTGCGGGCGCGGTGGTCGGCGGCGGAGCTCAGCATCCGCTCGGTGCGCGGGGTGACGAAGGGGAACGCGTAGATCTGGCCGTGCGGATGTCCGAGGGTCACCCCGATCTCGGCACCCCGGTTCTCGAAGCAGAAGACCTGTTCGACTTCGGGGAGTTCGGCGAGCTCGGCGGTGCGGTCGGTCCACGCCTCCAGTACGAGCGCGGCCCGGTCCTCGCCGAGGTCGGCGAAGGACGCGTGGTGGTCGGCGGTGAAGCAGACGACCTCGCAGCGGCCCGCGTCGCCGGCGAGGGAGGGGAAGCGGTTCTCGAAGACGACGACGTCGTAGTCGTCGTCGGGGATCTCGCTCAGCCGCCCTTCCTTCGAGGGACAGAGCGGGCATTCTCCGGCCGGGGGCCGGTAGGGGCGGCCCTGCCGGTGTCCGGCGATGGCGACGGAGTCGCCGAGGAGCGGATCGCGGCGGATCTCGGGGGTGGTGGCGACGGGTTCGAGCGGGCGGTGGTCGACGGCGTCGCGGACGGTGTCGTCCCGGGAGTCGTAGTAAAGGAGTTCACGACCGTCGGCGAGCCGGGTCGATGTCTTTTTCACTGAGCGACTCCCTCACCTTTCCAACACAACCAAACACAACAAATCACAAGCCAACAGGTGCGTCAATGAGGGTGCGAGGGGGTGATCACCCTTGATGACCCCTATATATACGGTGATTTCATGTTTCCGAAGGGAAAGACGGCAGGGGCGCACGGGTGCCCCACCCGCGAGGCGGCGGCCATCGGCACGAAGCAACCCGGGGCGGGATGGGGGCAGCGGCGACTGGCGGCGGGTGGCACGAGGCGGCCGGAGCGGTCGCTCACCCCGGAAGACCGCCGTACGGCTGGCCGCGCCCCGCTACTGGAGGGGCCGGAGGGACCGGGCCGGGCCGGGGGAAGTGGCGATACGGGAGGTCAGCGCACCGATGACCCGGGCTGGAGGGGCAGCGACACCGTCACCGCGCGGTCCAGCAGACCGGTGCGCGCGGCGAGGGCCGCGGCCTCCAGCCTGGAGCCGACGCCCAGCTTCATCAGCACGCGCTGCACATGGGTGCGGGCGGTGCTCGGCGCGATGCCCATGCCCGCCGCGATCAGCCGGGTGTCCTCCCCCTCGGCGACCCGCACCAGCACCTCGATCTCGCGCGGGGTGAGCAGCTGAAGCAGCCGCTGGCCCTCGTCGTCCGGCTGGGCCACGGGGTTGAGGAGTTCCGAGAAGGCGCCCTGGAGGAGCTGGGGAGCGACCACCGCCTCACCGGCGCGGGCCTTCATCATGGCGCGCTCGACGCCTTCGATCCGCTCGTCGTGGCGCACATAGCCGGAGGCACCGGCGGCGAAGGCCGCCGCGATCCCCCGGGGGCTGGGCACCGGTCCGAGGACCACCACGGCGATCTGCGGGCGTTCGCGCTTGATCTTCACAATGGGGTCGAATATGCCCGGCTCGGCGGGGGTCGCCGTGCCCAGCAGACAGACCTCGGGGGCTCTGCTGACCACCAGATCGGCCGCGCCCGCGGCCGGCGCCGCCGCCGCGAGCACCCGGTGCCCGCGCAGCTTCAGCGCCGAGGCGAGCGCCTCGGCAAGCAGTCGGTGCTCATCGACCACCATGAGCCGCACGCCCATTTGAGCAACCCCCATCCCCCGCTGCCATGACCCCCGGCCCTGCCCCCGGCAAGCTACACGCTTGTTCGAGTCTTCGCGCCCTGAACTCTGCAGAACTCCCGCAGACTGCCGAATTCTTCTCGGAACAGAGCGACTTATGACCATGTCATGACCAACACATGACCATGGCCCGGCATATCCGTACTTGGATATGCCGGGCCGGGCGCGAGGGCAGTTCAGCGGGGCTTCGCGGCCCCCGGACCGTCGGCCAACCCGCCTGCGCACCCGCTTGGGCAGGCGGTTTTCAGTCGGCGGGTTTCAGTCCGCGGTGCTGAATGCGACCGCCAGAAATTCCTTTCCGTGTCGATATCCGCTCAGGGAGGGCGTCGCGATGTAGAGCCGCCCCGCCCTGTACCGGAACTCGGCGCTGTCCGGCGAGAAACCGGTCTCCTTCGCCCGTACCGCCCGGTCCTGCGGGTTCTCCATCAGCACCGTCTGCTTGAAGGTGGCGCCGTCGATGCTCACGATCTGACCGCCCTTGTCGTAGGGGGGCCGCTTGTAGGCGATGACATTGCCGCCGTCCATGCGCAGCGGGAACATCGTGTACCGGTCACCGGCGTCCGCCCGGTCGCTGGTCGGCTTTCCGGTGGTGAGGTCGTACGACACGACCTCGTTGGTGTCGCTGAATTCCGCCTTGCCCTCGTGCTTGTCCGTCGGCAGATAGATCCGGCCGTTGCCGACCGCGAGCTTGTTGCAGCTCTCCACCCGGGTGGTGCGGCACTGGGCGGAGAACTTGTCCGCCGCCGCCGGGATCCGGGCCAGCAGTGCGCCCTTGCCGTCGAGCGAGAAGAGGTCGGAGAAACCGGAGACACCGGCGGTGTCGCCGACATCGGCCGCCACCACCAGCGGATCGGTGGAGACGACGCTGGCGTAGCCGACGGTCGGCGGCATCTTGTACGAGAAGAGCGGGGTGCCGTTCGACGGGTCGATGCGCTGGATGGTGACGCTGGGCTTGTCGTAATCCCCGCACTTGCGGACCGCGACCAGTGCCGCGCCGCCGCCGTACCCCTGGTCGAAGCACTGGTCGGCGTCGACGGTGGGCTTCCAGCGGACGGTCCCGGTGTTGAGGTCGAAGGCGGCCCCGCCGCTGAGCCCGCCCGCCGCGACGGTGGTGCCGCTCTGGGTGACCTCGCTGAAGTTGACCTTGTTGTCCCCGGTGATCGCACCCGTGACGGACCTGCTCCAGAGCAGCTTTCCGGTGTTGAGGTCGACCGCGCCGACCTCCGTGCAGGGAACGACCGCCCGCGACTTCGTGCGGGCGGTGGCCTCGAAGGCGACAGCGGTCTTGTTGTCGGCCGAGACATGCCGCGAGGATGCGCAGATCTGGCCGGGCAGCTTCAGGGTCCAGAGCGGGGTGCCCCTGACCGGGTCATGGGCGGTGACCGAACGGATCCCGGGCTTGATGTACGCCTTCTCCGTCAGCCAGGAGCCCTCGACATTGAGAAGGCCGTCATGCGCGGGCGCGGGCTTCTCGAAGGCGATGGCGGAACCGGTGTCGGCGGGCGCCTTCTCCTTGCCGGGCCCGTCCGGGGCGGCGGCGCCTCTGTCCTTCTCCCCGCCGGAGCCGCCGGCGCTGTTCCCGGCCCGGTCCTTTCCGGGGTCCGCCGCGTCCCGGGTGGAGGCGTACCAGACACCGCTGCCGATGATCAGGACGACGGCGACGGCGGCCGAGACGACGATCCGGGCCCGGATGCCCAGTCCCCGCCGGCCCGGCGGGGGCGGCGGCGGGGGCGGAGCGGGCTGGGCGGGGTAGCCGTATCCGTACCCGGGCGCGGTGCCGGGACCGTATCCCGGTCCCGGTGCCTGGGGGTGGCCGTAACCGGGCTGCGGGTGGGGCGGGGGCACGGGGGCGCCGAACCCTCCGGCGAACCCGGGGGGCGGTTCCTGCGGTGCCCCGAATCCCGGCGGAGGCTGGTTGGACGGCGGGGGCGGGGGCTGTGTCATGGCGTGCGCACCTCAGGACTCGGCGAGGGTTCGGGGGTCGGGCGGGGGATCCGGCGGGTCACCTGGCGAACGCCATCATGGTGGGCGTCTTCAGCTCCTCCGCGTCATTGGGGGCGCTGATCCGGGACCCGGCGATGAAGAGCCGGCCGCTGTCGTAGGCCAGCCGGGAGGAGTGGAAGCGGTTCTCCGTACGGGCGGTCGCGTCCTGCATCCTGAGCAGCGGGACGGGACGGCCGCCCTCGGGTCCCACGGTGGCGAGCAGTCCCCCCTTGCTGAAGGTGGGTTCGCGGTAGAGCAGCACCCGGCCGCCCTCCATCCGCAGCGGCAGCATGGTGCTGTCGCCGCCGGACGGCTCCCGCCACAGCGGCTTGCCGTCGTCGAGTCCGAAGGCGACGATCTCGTTCGGTCCGCCGGGGGTCTCCGGCTGGGTGGCCATGTAGAAGTTCTTCCGGTCGGCGGCCACGCCCACGCAGCCCTCCAGATTCTCCCCGAGGATGACGAAGGCGCCGCCGCAGCGCGGGGCGAATCTGTCCTTGCCGCCCTGGATCTGGGAGCGCTCCGTGCCGTCCTCGTTGAGGGCGAGGACCGCCCACTTCTTCTCCTTGGCCTGCTTGATGGAGACCACGACCGGGGTGACCGAGAAGACCTTGTCGACCTGCCAGCCGACCGGGAGGCCATGACTCCACTTCGGTTTGCCGGTCACCGGGTGGATGTCCTGGATCTGCTGGCGGGGCTTCTCGAAGTCGCTGCTCGGGCAGCTGGCCGCCGCGAGGAGCCGGCCGCCGCCGGCGAAGGCGTACGGCTTGCAGCCCTTGACCGGTCCCTTGAAGAGCTGTTTGCCGTCGGCCAGCGAGAAGCCGAGGGAATTGCCGAGCCCGGCCGCGCCGACCGTGTCGCCGGAGATGGTGAGGGTGAAGTCGGTGAGCGAGCCGAAACCGCCGCCGGTACGGAGCTTCTGCTCCCAGCCGACCTTGCCGGTGGCGATGTCGATCATCCGGAGATCGCGGCACTCGGCCTTCTCGCCGGTGCCGTCCTTGATCCCGACGACGATCTTTCCGTCCGCCGACCGGTCGTGCGCCGCCGAGCAGACCTCGGTGGCGATGGGCAGGCTCCACTTCTTGCCGCCGTCGGTGACCGAGTAGCCGACGACCTCCTTGTACATGGCCCGGACGACGGTGTCGCCGTGGACCCACGGCCCGAAGGCGTCCGCACCGCTCCTGGGCAGATCGGTCTCGTTCATGGTGAGGAAGGCGACCTTCGCCTCGCCCGCCTTGCGGCCGGCGTTGAGGTCGCCGTTCTTCGCGTCCCCGGTGCCGGCGCTCTTCCGGTCGCTCCCGGCCGGCGAGGGGGCGGCCGGGGATGGCCCGGCCCCGGTGGTCCTCTTCCCGCCGCCGCCCTCGGTGCCGTCACCGCTCAGCGCGAACCAGGCACCGCCGCCGAGCACCAGCAGCCCGGCGACGGACGCGGCGATCACCATCCCCGGCTTCCCCTTGAAGCCTCCGCCCGCAGGGGCCTGCGGCGGCCCCTGATACCCGTTGGCGTACGGCCCCGGCGGGTGCTGGCCGTAGAGCCCCGGCCCCTGGGGCTGCCCGTACGGCCCGGGGTTCTGCTGATACGCACCCGGCGGCGGCTGCGGGGGGCCGTATCCGGGAGCGGCCGGCGGGACGGTGTACGCGTCCGTGTACGGAGCCGCGTACGGGTCCGGGTACGGGGCCGCCGGCAGGGGCCCCGGGGGTATCGGCGGAGTCCGCGGGGCCTGCGGGGCTCCGTACGGAGAGGGGTCCCCCTGCTGCTGCCAGGGGTCGGCCGGCCCGGCGGGATACCCGCCGGAGGCACCCCACGGCTCGGCCCGCGGGTCGGGACGGGCACCGGGCGGCGGGTCCTCGGGCGGCCCGAATCCTCCCGGCGGCTGCTGGCTGGGCGGCTGGGACATCGGCGCGTCCCCCTTCTCACGGCCCACGGCCCGAACCGGCCTCCCCCGCTTTTCCGGTGTACGCGTCTGGCTCCGCGCCACATCCCGGAAAGGAGCGTTTTCGGACATGGGGCCCGCGTATTCACGACACTTGAGCGGGACTTCCTTTGTATCACCCGGGTCGGACAGGGGGATTCCCGGTCCACGCCCGCCCCGGGCTCAGCCCACCGGGACCGCCGCGGGGGCTGCCGCCGGGGCGCGGAGCGCGGTGCGGAGTGTGCGCATGTGGTGGGCGATGCCGGCACTCTCCGGCGGTGCGGGCGCGGGTGCGGGCGCCGGGCCTGCGGCGCAGGCCGGGCAGGGCGCGCCGGGTTGCGCGAGGGGCAGCGGCTCGCGGCAGTCGGGGCATTCGGGAGGCGGCGCGGCGGGTGCGTGGGGATCGCGGGCGGGGCGCGGGGCGGGGAGTTTGCGTACGAGCCGGTTGGCGAGGAGCGCCTTGGCGGAGTGAACGACCCGGGGCAGCCCGGCGGTCAGCAGCGAGCGGATCTGGAGATCGGAGAGCCCCTGCTCCAGCCAGGGCGCGGTGAGCGGGGCGAGCTCGGCGACCTCGACGGCCCCCAGGATGAGTCTCGGCTCGCTCACCCCGAGCCGCGCGAGGAGCGCGGCCCCGCGCCCTGTCGGCTCGGCGGAGGTTTCGGGAGCGGTTTCGGGGGCGGGCGGTTCTTTCCCCCGGTTCTCTTTCCCCCGGGGGAACGCTCCCGCCCTCCCCGCACCCGGCCGGCCGCTTCCCGGCGGCACGGGAACCGGCTCCGGGAGCCGGCCCGGGGTGTCACACACACTCGTCTCGGTGCGGACCCGGCCGCTGCCGTGGTCCCGGATCGTCTCGCGCACGTAGTAGCCCAGCTCGATGAGCTCGTCGAGCGCCCGGGCGATCCCGCGCCGCCCGATCCCGGGATGCCGGTCCGCCAGCGTCCGCACGTCCTCGCGCGCCCCATCGGGCAGCGAGAGCAGATAGGCGAGGAGCCCACGGGCGGTGAAACTGAGCCTGCGGTCCTGGAGCACATCATTGCCCAGCACCGTGAACGCGCGCGTGCGCGCGCTAAGGTGAACACGCATCGAAGAGGCACTTTCTTCGCTGTCGGACCCCGGGGTGTTGGCGCACCGCCGGGGTCACACATATGAGTGTGACTGTCGGAGCGTGAGCGTATCTCCACTCACCGTCACACTGTCAACTGCCGGGCCGGCCCCCCGCTTCCGCGCGCCGCGCACCCCGACCCGCCTTGCTTGGCGCACAGTTCCCCCGGCCACTCATCCGGAGTGTCGAACCCGGCCCGAACTCCCTCGACCACAACGGGATGGCCACGGCATCCGTGGTGCCGGCGCCTCCCGGGATCCCCGAATCAGTCCACACGCCCCGCGGGACCGTCGCGGGTCCCGCACCGCGCGCCCACCGCCGCGATGACCGCGTCGGCCACGCCGGCGGCGGACCGGCCGGTGCCCGTGTCGATGCGGGGCAGGCCGAGGCGGTCGACGGCGGACAGGGTGAGGTCCTGGAAACGCGTGGTCCGCGCCAGGAACTTCGCCATCAGCAGGCGTTCCCCGTCCGTCGCCCCCGCGTGATGACCGGCCGTGTGGACACGGGCGCGGATGACGGTGTCGTCGGCGGTGAGCCACACGGCGGCGGTGCGCGGCACGGACAGGCCCGCGACCCGGGCGGGGAGAAGGGCCGAGCCCTCCAGGACCAGGCCGGGGCCCGGGCCGGCCGCGCTGTCCGTGATCAGTTCCCGGACGCGCGGCCACAGCCGTTCGTAGTGGTCCAGTACGGACGCGATCAGTTCGTCCACCGTGAGCGAGCGGTAGTGCTCGGCGACATGCCCGGGCACCTCCCGCTCGGGTGTGCGCCACGGGCGGCCCGGGTGGCGGGCCAGGCCGTCGGTCGACCGGTGGGTGAATCCGAGCCGTTCGGCCACCACTCGGGCGACCGTCGACTTCCCGGTGTTGGACGTCCCGCCGATCAGCACCACCCGGACATCGCGCATGCGGCTACGCGTCCTCCGCCAGCTCCAGCCAGCGCAGCTCCAGCTCCTCGCGCTCCCCCGCCAGCGCCCGCAGCTCCGCGTCGAGCGTCGCGACCTTCTCGAAGTCGGTGGAGTGCTCGGCGATCCGGTCGTGGAGTTCGGTCTCCTTCGCGGAGATCTTGTCGAGCCGGCGCTCGATGCGCTGGAGCTCCTTCTGGGCGGCGCGGGTGTCCGCCGCCGACTTCGCCTTCGCCGTGACGGCCGGGGCGGGGAGCGCCGCGGCGGTCGCGGCGTTCGCGGCGTCGATCATCGACTGGCGGCGTTCCAGATACTCGTCGATGCCGCGCGGCAGCATCCGCAGCGCCATGTCGCCCAGCAGGGCGAAGGTGCGGTCGGTGGTCCGCTCCAGGAAGAAGCGGTCGTGGGAGATGACGATCATCGAGCCGGGCCAGCCGTCGAGCAGGTCCTCCAGCTGGGTCAGGGTCTCGATGTCCAGGTCGTTGGTGGGCTCGTCCAGGAAGAGGACATTCGGCTCGTCCATCAGCAGCCGCAGGAGCTGGAGACGGCGGCGCTCACCGCCGGAGAGATCGGAGACCGGGGTCCACTGCTTCTCCTTGGCGAAGCCGAACTGCTCACAGAGCTGACCCGCGGTCATCTCGCGGCCCTTGCCCAGGTCGACCCGGTCGCGGATCTGCTGGACGGCCTCCAGAACCCGCAGGGAGCCGGGGAGTTCGGTGACGTCCTGGGAGAGATAGGCCAGGCGGACCGTCTTGCCGACCGCGATCCGGCCGGCCGCGGGCTGGGTCTCGCCGTCGCTGCGGGCGGCGTCGGTCAGGGCCCGGAGCAGGGAGGTCTTGCCCGCGCCGTTGACCCCGACCAGGCCGACCCGGTCGCCGGGACCGAGCTGCCAGGTCAGATGCTTCAGCAGCTCCTTCGACCCGGCCGTGACGGAGACGTTCTCCAGGTCGAAGACGGTTTTGCCGAGGCGGGCGTTGGCGAACTTCATCAGCTCGCTGGTGTCGCGCGGCGGCGGCACATCGGCGATCAGCTCATTGGCCGCCTCGATGCGGTAGCGGGGCTTGGAGGTACGGGCCGGGGCGCCGCGGCGCAGCCAGGCCAGCTCCTTGCGCATCAGATTCTGGCGCTTGCTCTCCTCCGTGGCGGCGATCCGCTCGCGCTCGGCCCGCGCGAAGACGTAGTCGCTGTAGCCGCCCTCGTACTCGAAGACCGAACCGCGCTGGACGTCCCACATGCGGGTGCAGACCTGGTCCAGGAACCAGCGGTCGTGGGTGACGCAGACCAGGGCGGAGCGGCGCGTCTGGAGGTGGCGGGCGAGCCAGGAGATGCCCTCGACGTCGAGATGGTTGGTCGGCTCGTCGAGGATGATCAGATCCTGCTCGGCGATGAGGAGCTTGGCGAGCGCGACCCGGCGGCGCTCGCCGCCGGAGAGCGGCGCGATCACGGTGTCCAGGCCCTGCGGGAAGCCGGGCAGGTCCAGGCCGCCGAAGAGGCCGGTCAGGACGTCGCGGATCTTGGCATTGCCCGCCCACTCGTGGTCGGCGAGGTCACCGATCACCTCGTGGCGGACGGTGGCCGCCGGGTCCAGGGAGTCGTGCTGGGTGAGCGTCCCGTACCGCAGTCCGCCGCTCTGGGTGACCCGGCCGGTGTCCGGGTCCTCCAGTTTCGCGAGGAGACGGATCAGGGTGGTCTTGCCGTCACCATTGCGGCCGACGACGCCGATACGGTCCCCTTCGGAGACGCCGAGGGAAACGGTGTCCAGCAGGGCACGGGTCCCGTACACCTTGCTGACGGCCTCGACATTGACCAGATTGACGGCCATTTCTCTCCTGTACGGGGGGACGGGTAGGTCTCCCAGACTAGTCGCCGTCCGCCATGGTCAGGAGCGGCGGCCGACGGGGGCTCCCGGGGCCGCTCCGGCCGGCCCGCTCGACCAGCAGCAGGCCGGCGAGGACCATCGCCACGGCGGCGGGCGCGGTGACGGGAACGGCCACCAGCAGCGCCGAGCGCCCCTCCAGCAGACCGCCGAGGCCGACCATGGAGAGCCCGAGAACACCGAGCAGGGCGAGGGTGATCCCGAGCGCCGCGACCGGTCCCGAGCCGGGAGCGCCGCCGCCGGAGGGCCGGAGCGCGGCCGGGCGCTCGAAGCGGCGGAAGAGGGCGACCAGCACGGCGGTGAGGAGTACGGCGGCGGCGATCCGCGGCGGCGCCTGCGCCCACCACGCGGCGGAGGCCGGCTCCGGCAGGCGCACCCCGGCGGCGAGCAGCGCCCCGTACACCCCGAGCAGGGCGGTCAGATGCCACAGGAAGGCGGTCATCGCGATCCCGTTCGCGGCGACCACCGCACGCCAGACCCCCGCCCGGCGGGTGAGGCGGTCACCGGCGCCCCGCAGCAGCTCGACCGCGCCAACCAGCCACAGGCCGTGGCAGAGCAGCGCGAGGGTGGGCGGGGCCATGTTGGAGACCTTCTCGCCGGGCATGCCGACCATCGAGAGCGGATACGGGCCCCACGCGACCAGCGCCGCCGCCCCCGCCAGACCGGCGGCGGCCAGGGCGGCCGGGAAGCGGATCCGGCCGTCCGCGCGGAGGAAACCGAGCTGGTGGACGGCGAGCCAGACGAAGGCGAAGTTGAGGAATGCCGCATGCGGCACCCCGAGGGCGAACCGGGCCAGGTCGACCGCGCCCGCCGCCGCGACGAGTGCGCCGAAGGCGAGCCATCCGTACCGCTCGTGGAGCCGCAGCAGCGGCGGGGTGAGGGCGATCACCGCGAGATAGACACCGATGAACCAGAGCGGCTGGGTGACCAGCCGCAGCGCGATCCCGGTCACTCCGCCGTCGGCCCCGGCGAGCTGGACGAGGAGCGCGAGGACGGCCCAGACCGCGATGAAGGCCAGCGTGGGCCGGAGCAGCCGCTGGAGCCTGGCGCGCAGGAAGAGGGCGTACGGGGAGCCCTCGGGGCACCGGCGGCTCAGCGAACGGTAGGCGAGGGCATGCGAGAAGCCGCCGACGAAGAAGAACACCGGCATGATCTGGAACAGCCAGGTGAGCGGCTGGAGCCAGGGGACGACGGCGAGCAGGTTGCCCACGGACGCGGAGCCGCCGGTGGTGTCGACCACGGCCATCAGCCAGTGGCCGAGGACCACCGTCCCGAGCGAGGCGACCCGGAGCAGATCGATGTAGCGGTCCCGGCCGGCCGGGGTGGCCGCCGCCATCTCGCGCGCGCTTGTTCCCATGCGGCCACGGTCGCCCGGACCGCACCCCGGGCAACAGCGCTCGGCTACTCAGACGGGAGTGAGTATCAGCCCCGGGCGACCACGGTCGCGCCCTCCGCCGGGGAGGAGGCGACCCGGGCCGTGCGGCAGGTGCCCGACGCCGACAGGGCCTTCGCCACACTCTCCGCACCCGCCGCGTCCCGTACCAGGAAGGCGGTCGTCGGCCCGGAGCCCGAGACCAGACCGGCGAGCGCCCCCGCCGACCGTCCCGTCTCCAGCGTCCGCGCCAGCTCCGGGCGGAGCGAGAGAGCGGCCGGCTGGAGGTCGTTCGACAGGGCGGCGGCCAGCGCGTCCGCGTCACCGGTGCGCAGGGCCTCCAGCAGGGCGGGGGAGGCGGCCGGGACCGGGGCGGCCGGGGTGAGCCGGTCGAACTCCGCGTAGACCGCCGGGGTCGAGAGCCCGCCGTCCGCGACCGCGAAGACCCAGTGGAAGACCCCGCCCACCGGCAGCACGGTCAGCCGCTCGCCCCGGCCGGTGCCCAGTGCCGCGCCGCCGACCAGGCTGAACGGCACATCGCTGCCGAGCTCGGCGCAGATGTCGAGCAGCTCGGCCCGGCTCGATCCCAGGCCCCAGAGCGCGTCGCAGGCCAGCAGCGCGGCGGCGCCGTCCGCACTGCCGCCCGCCATCCCGCCGGCGACCGGAATGTCCTTGGCGATATGGAGGTGCACATCGGGGGAGATGCCGTGGCGGGCGGCGAGCAGCTGTGCCGCGCGCGCCGCGAGATTCGTGGTGTCCAGGGGGACCCCGGCCGCGTCCGGGCCCTCGCAGCTGACGGTGAGGGAGCCGGCCGGGGTGGCCGTCACCTCGTCGAAGAGCGACACGGCGAGAAAGACATTGGCCAGGTCGTGGAAGCCGTCGGCGCGCGCGGCACCCACCGCGAGCTGCACATTGACCTTCGCCGGGACGCGGACGGTGACACCGCCGGCGGCCGGGCCCTGCCGCGTACCGGTGCTCACGCCTTGGCCTCCGCGATCCGTGCGAACTCCTCCACCGTCAGCGCCTCGCCGCGCGCCTGCGGCGAGATCCCCGCCGCCACCAGCGCCGCCTCGGCCGCCGCGGGCGAGCCCGCCCAGCCCGCGAGCGCGGCCCGCAGGGTCTTGCGGCGCTGCGCGAAGGCCGCGTCGACCACCGCGAAGACCTCCCGCTTGGTGGCGGTCGTCACCGGCGGGTCGCGGCGCACCAGCGACACCAGGCCCGAGTCCACATTCGGCGCGGGCCAGAAGACATTCCGGCCGATCGAACCGGCGCGCCTGACCTCCGCGTACCAGTTCGCCTTCACCGACGGGACTCCGTACACCTTGTTCCCCGGCCCGGCGGCGAGCCGGTCGGCGACCTCGGCCTGCACCATCACCAGCGTGCGCTCGATGGTCGGGAAGCGGTCGAGCATATGGAGCAGCACCGGTACGGCGACGTTGTACGGGAGGTTCGCGACCAGCGCGGTCGGCTGCACCCCCGGCAGCTCGTCCACCAGCATCGCGTCCGAGTGGACGAGGGTGAAGCGCGGGGCCAGCTCGGGCATCCGGGCCAGGATGGTGGCGGGCAGGGCCGCGGCGAGGGTGTCGTCGATCTCGACGGCGACGACTCCGGCCGCCGCCTCCAGCAGCGCCAGGGTCAGCGAGCCCAGCCCGGGGCCGACCTCCACGACCACGTCGTCGGCGCGGACACCGGCCGTGCGCACGATGCGGCGGACGGTGTTGGCGTCGATGACGAAGTTCTGGCCGCGCTGTTTGGTGGGGCGCACGCCAAGCGCCGCCGCCAGTTCACGGATGTCTGCGGGGCCGAGGAGTGCGTCGGAGGGCTCAGTGGTGCTCACCGATACAGCGTACGGGTGCCGCGGGGCCGCGCCCGCCCGCGCCGGAGGGTCAGGAGTCGGCGCAGCTGACCGGTGAGGGGGTGTGCGGCCCGCCGCCGGCGGTGAGGCGGGCCGATGTCTCACCGGCGACGAAGGCGGAGGTGCCGCCCACCAGGAAGGCGACGACGAGGGCGCGCGGGAGCAGCCGCCCGAGGACGGCGCGGTCCGGCCGGCCGGGTGCGGGCCGGCGGTGCCCGCCGGCCGGGTCGGGCGGTACGGGTACGGGGCGCATGGTGATCGTGGGGTGGTCCTCGGGCGGGTAAGGCTCCCGCCGCAGCAGGTCGTCCAGCGAGGTCGTGACGGAGGCCCCGGCGCGGTGCCGGCCCCGGCTCCCGGGGGAGTCGTTCCGGTCCGGGGCGCGGTGGCGCCCCGGCGGGCCGGGTTCACCGGCAGGGGCCGGGGCGGGGACACGGGCCGGAGCCGGGACACGGGTGCCACCGCCCCGGTGTCTGCCCCGCTCGCCCCGCAGGCCCGCCGGGGTGGTCACACCTGCCGCATCGGTCACACTGTTCACGACGCTCCGTAAGGTCCGGGTCCGGTCCGCCCGATGGCGCTGCGGCCCGGCACGCTATCGGAGTATCGGTGACTCTCCCAAGCGATTCGACTACTCAGCGTCGCACCGGTATCCTCCGGCGCCCTCCGGGCGGTTCAGCAGCCGAACGCCTCGGCCGTGTTCGCGGCGATCGCCGCCGCCAGGGTGTCCTCGTCCACGCCGCGCACCGCCGCCATGGCCCGGAGGGTGACCGGGATGAGATACGGGGCATTGGGGCGCCCCCGGTACGGAGCGGGGGTGAGAAACGGCGCGTCCGTCTCCACCAGGACCAGCTCGGCCGGGGCCACCGCGAGCGCGTCCCGCAGCGGCTGGGCGTTCTTGAAGGTCATATTGCCCGCGAAGGACATGTAGTAGCCGGCCGACGCGCAGATCCGGGCCATCTCGGCGTCACCGGAGAAGCAGTGGAAGACCGTGCGCTCCGGCGCGCCCTCCTCCGCGAGGACGCGCAGCACATCGGCGTGCGCGTCCCGGTCGTGGATGACGAGCGCCTTGCCGCGGCGCTTGGCGATCTCGATATGGGCGCGGAAGGAGCGTTCCTGGGCGGCGACGCCGTCCGGACCGGTGCGGAAGTAGTCCAGACCGGTCTCGCCGACCGCCCTCACCTGGGGCAGCGCCGCGAGCTCGTCGATCTCCGCGAGGGCGTCGTCGAGCGCGCCGTCGCCCCCGGCCGGCCGCTCCCCCTGCCGGGACCAGCCGTCGGGATCGCCGAGGACGATGCGCGGCGCCTCATTGGGGTGCAGCGCGACGGCCGCGTGGACGGCCTCGTGTTCGCCGGCGGTCTGCGCCGCCCAGCGGGAGCCCTTGATGTCACACCCCACCTGAACGACCGCCGTCACCCCGACGGCCGCCGCCCGCGCCAGGGCCTCCTCGACCGTGCCCTCCTGCATGTCCAGATGTGTGTGGGAATCGGTGACGGGGACACGCAGTGGTTCGGGCAGGGGCGGCGGGGCGGACTTCGAGGTCATGGCCGCGATCCTACGAGGGCGGGGGGCGTCCGGCCCCCGGGGCCGTGTGCCGGGGGCTCCACGCCGGCGCGGGCGGGGGCGCGCGGGACCCGGATGTCGCCGGAGAGCGGCGAATCGCGCGGACGGTGGGGGTACGGGGCCCGGCGGTGCGAACGGCGCACGCCCTGCCCCGCAGGAGCAAGGCGGGCGCCGCTCGCCCGGGGCGGGCGCGGCGAAGGGTCCGCGCCCCGGGGCGGAGCACCGGTTCAGCCGACCCGCTGAACCGGCGTCCGCGGGCATCACGCGGGAGACCGGCCGCGCGGCGGGAGCCGCGGGGGCCGATGCCGGTACGGACACTCGGGTACGGGCACCACCGGGCCGGGGTCCCACCCGCCGGCACCGGTGGCCTCACCGGGCGTCACCGGTGCGGACGCCGCCCGCCCGGTGGAGCACGGCACGCAGAGCGCCGGCACCGCCCCGGTCGGTACGCCGATCCGGCACGGACACCGCCCGTCCCGGCCCACACCGGCACGGAGAGCGACCGCGCCGCCATGAGCGGTGGCCGATCCGGCCCCACCCCGGCCGGAAGGCAGGCCCCCACCCTGATGGGACCGGCACGGACAGCGACCGGGCGGATCGCCCCGGCGCACCGGCCGCGTCACCGGTCCGGACGCCATCCGGCCCGCGGAACACGGCTCGGACCGGCCCGCGGGGGCCACCCAGCCCCGTAACCGCCTGTCCGACCGCACCACCCCTGCGGCCGGGCCCGGTGCACGAGTCCCGGCGGCTCAGCCCCGCCCGTACCGCCCGTACCGCCCGTACCGCCCGGCCCGTACCGCCGCGCGGAACCCGCGCGGACCGGCGGGTCCGGCGGCGGGTGCGCGCGGGGCGCGGCCCATGGGCGGCCGACGGCGCCCGGGGCGGCTCAGCGGCGGTGGAAGGGGTGGAGCAGGTCGGAGAGGTGCCAGTGGTGCTTCCCGGGCGCCGGGGCGGCGGCGGGCGGGTCACCGGCGGATTCCGTCTCACCCGCGGGCGGGGGCTTCTTCCGCCGGGCCGGCGGAACCGGGTCCTGGCCGGAGCCGCGCGCCATCAGATCCAGTACGGACGAGACCTGTCCCGCCCGCATGATCCGTACGACATGCCCGCCGCAGTTCATGCAGGTCGGGCTGGACAACGGCGAAGGCACCCGCTCTCCGTCCGCCCGGTAGACGACATACTGCCGGCCGGTCGGGTCCATGTGGTGCTCGATGTCGTACGCCTGCTCCCAGCCATGGCCGCAGCGCATACAAGCGAAGGCGTACGCCTCGTGAACCCTGGCGGTGCCCGCTATCTCACTCATGCCAGCTCCTCTCCACTGCCCCAGTGGACGCCCATTCCGGCGGGAGCGCATCAGCGCCTGTCGAACAATGGTGTGGTCTTGGGCAAGACCATGCCCAAGACCCTCAGGACAGGGGTCGCGCTTTGCTTTCCACGGTAGACCTTTACTGTCCGCAGGGGCCTGTCAGGCCGGGCCGGGTGCGGCTCCGGCCTCGTTCTTTGCCGCGACCACCGCATCGAACACCTCGCGCTTGGGCACACCCGCCGCCACCGCGACCGCGGCGATGGCCTCCTTGCGCCGCTCCCCCGCCTCCTCGCGCAGCCGCACCAGGCGCACCAGATCGGCCGGGGCGAGATCGCCGGGGCCGGGCGCGGGCGCGCCCTCGACCACGACGGTGATCTCGCCGCGCACCCCTTCGGCCGCCCAGGCCGCCAGCTCGCCCAGCCCGCCGCGCCTGACCTCCTCGTAGGTCTTGGTCAGCTCACGGCAGACGGCGGCCCGCCGGTCCGCGCCGAAGACCTCGGCCATCGCGGCGAGGGTGTCGTCGAGCCGGTGCGGGGCCTCGAAGTAGACGAGGGTGCGGCGCTCGTTCTCGTTCTCACGGAGCCGGGAGAGGCGTTCGCCGGCCTTGCGCGGCAGGAAACCCTCGAAGCAGAAACGGTCCACCGGGAGCCCGGAGAGCGCCAGCGCGGTCAGCACGGCGGACGGGCCCGGCACGGCGGTCACCCTGATGTCCCGCTCCACCGCAGCGGCGACCAGGCGGTATCCGGGGTCGGAGACGGACGGCATCCCGGCATCGGTGACCAGGAGCACCCGGGCGCCGCCGGTGAGCGCCTCCACCAGCTCCGGGGTGCGGGCGGACTCATTGCCCTCGAAGTAGGAGACGACCCGTCCGGTGGTGTGCACCCCGAGGGCCTGGGTGAGCCGGCGCAGCCGCCGGGTGTCCTCCGCGGCGACGACATCGGCGTTCGCCAGCTCGGCGGCGAGCCTCGGCGGGGCGTCGGCGACATCGCCGATCGGGGTGCCGGCCAGAATCAGCAGACCGGCGGGGGCGGGGGTATCACGGGGCGGCTCAGTGGTCACACCCGCCATTCTTCCAGGGCGGGGCGCCGGCCGGACACGTGCCGCGGGCGAGCCGCCCGCCGGGCTCCCCGCGCAGTTCAGCGGGGTCGCCGCGGCCGGCGGGAGGCTACGGCTGGGGCGGGCGGGGACACCGACCCGCGCTGCCGTGCCGGACGGGACGCGCCCCGTACCCGGTCCCGTTCCCTACGATGGCGCGGTGACCAGTACCGCGCCACAGCCCCTCCACGACAGGGACGCCGAAGAACAGCCCTCCGGCTGGCAGCAGCGGCTGCGCAGATTCGGCTACGCGCCTCCCTCCGTGATCGGGCTGCGGGAACGCCTGGCGCCGCCCTTCACCCGCCCCTCCGCCCGGCTGTGGCCGGTGCTCGGCATCGCCCCCGACACGGCGGAGCGGCTGCTGCGGCTCTCCGCGTGGGGCGGTCCGCTGCTGGTCGCGCTGGTGGCCGGGGTGCTCAGGTTCTGGAATCTGGGCCGGCCGGACGCGGTGATATTCGATGAGACGTACTACGCGAAGGACGCGTGGGCGCTCATCAACCAGGGGTACGAGGGCCACTGGCCCGACGACGTCAACGACAAGATCCTCAAGGATCCCTCCTCGGTCCCGATCCCGGTGGACCCCGGCTATGTGGTGCATCCCCCGGTCGGCAAGTGGATCATCGGCCTGGGCGAGAAGATGTTCGACTTCACGCCCTTCGGCTGGCGGTTCATGGTGGCGGTGCTCGGCACCCTGTCGGTGCTGATGATCTGCCGGATCGGCCGCCGGCTGTTCCGTTCCACCTTCCTGGGCTGTCTGGCGGGCCTGCTGCTCGCCGTCGACGGGCTGCACTTCGTGATGAGCCGCACCGCACTGCTCGACCTGGTGCTGATGTTCTTCGTGGTGGCCGCCTTCGGCTGTCTGCTGATCGACCGCGACCGGGCCAGGCTCCGGCTGGCCGACGCGCTGCCGGCAGACGGCGACGACCCCGGAGTGGTGCGGCCCGATGCCGGGGTCGCGGAGTCCCTGCGGCTGGGGTGGCGGCCGTGGCGGATCGCGGCCGGGGTGATGCTGGGCCTGGCGGCGGGCACCAAGTGGAACGGCCTCTATGTGATGGCGGCGTTCTGTCTGATGGCCGTGGTGTGGGACGTGGGATCCCGGCGCACGGCGGGGGCCCACCGGCCCTGGGCCGCGATGCTGCGGCGGGACGCGGTCCCGGCGTTCGTCTCCACCGTGCCGGTCGCGCTGGCGACCTACATGGTCTCGTGGACGGGGTGGTTCCGCAGCGAGAAGGGCTACTCCCGGAACTGGGCGGACGATCGCCCCGCGCAGGGCTTCGACTGGCTCCCGGGCAGTCAGTGGCTGACGGAGCTGCTCCCGGACGCGCTCCGCTCCTTCTGGCACTACGAGACCGAGGTCTTCAACTTCCATGTCGGCCTGACCTCGCACCACACCTACCAGTCGAACCCGTGGAGCTGGATCGTCATGGGCCGCCCGGTCTCGTACTACTACGAGGATCCGGTCGCGGGCCGGGACGGCTGCCCGGCGGACGCGACGGAGAAGTGCGCGAGCGAGGTACTGGCCCTGGGCACCCCGCTGCTCTGGTGGGCCGGGTGCTTCGCGATCTGTTACGTCCTGTGGCGCTGGTTCTTCCGCCGGGACTGGCGGGCGGGCGCGATCGCCTGCGGTATCGCGGCGGGATGGCTGCCCTGGTTCTTCTACCAGGAGCGCACGATCTTCGTCTTCTACGCGGTGGTCTTCGTGCCGTTCATCTGCCTGGCACTGGCGATGATGATCGGCGCGATCCTGGGGCCGCCGGGATCGGACGAGCGCCGGCGGGCGATCGGTGCCATCGGGGCGGGGGTCCTGGTCCTGCTGATCATCTGGAACTTCATCTATTTCCATCCGCTGTACACGGGGACATCAATTCCGCTGAGCGAGTGGCGCGATCGAATGTGGCTGGATACCTGGGTATAGCACCCTGACATTTCCGGGCCTTCAGCACATTCAACCTGGCTGATCCGCGATCTTGACAATCTGTCTTGACGGGAGCATCTCAACCTCATACTCTCCGGGGTCCCGCTCCGTCGAGGAGCGGGCCATGGCACATCACTGAGCCACTCCTCGGGGGACGCAATGAACTGGTACCTGAAAGTACTTCAGAACTACGTGGGATTCAGCGGGCGGGCGCGCCGGCAGGAATACTGGATGTTCACCCTCTTCAACACCATATTCTCGCTGGTGCTGGTGGGCATCGACTTCGCTCTCTGGAGCACGCCGATCCTGGCCTCGCTCTACATGGTCGCGCTCTTCCTGCCCAGCCTCGCCGTGACCGTGCGCCGGCTGCACGACACCGACAGGACCGGCTGGTGGTTCCTGATCTCCCTGGTCCCGTTCGTCGGCGGCATCATCCTGCTGGTCTTCGTCTGCCTCGGCGGCGATGACCGGCCGAACCGTTACGGCTCGGACCCGAAGCAGCTCACCCACTGAGCCCCTGAACGGCGATACCGCACGACCGCGCGCCCGGTGCCGGGAGGACCGCTCCCTCCCCCGCACCGGGCGCGCCGCCGTGTTCGCCGGGGATCACCGCGTGACGGGGTGCCGGCCCGTCCGTCCATGTCAGTCCGTCAGGCCGGAGAGCGCGATCGCCTTCCCGACCCTGATGCGCACCGTCAGCTCACCCGGGACCCCGTTGCGCGCCCCGAACTCCTCCGCCCGCTCCTCGCCCATGTAGCGGGCGGCGATCCGGGTCGCCCAGTGACGCGCCTGTTCCGGGTCCTCGCTGACCTCGGCCCGCCCCTGGAGCAGCACGAAACCGAACGGCGGCGCCTCGTCGTCGACACAGACGGAGACCCGGTCGTCCCTGATCAGATTGCGCCCCTTGACCGTTGTCGCGCCGGTGTTGAACACCAGCTCGTCACCGTCGAGAAGAAACCACACCGGGGCGATGTGCGGACTTCCATCGGCTCGTACGGTGGAGAGCTTCGCCGTACGGGTGCCCTCGGAGACGAATGTGTGCCATTCGCCCTTCGTCATCGTTTTCGCCATTGCGCCATATTCCGCCAGCCGGAGGGTGAGTACCGGTCAGGCACGCCGAGCCAATGGCATATGCGCCACGTCACGGTCCCATCACACGGGAACGACTCGCCGCCGGAGGCCGTCCCGTACAGTGCACGGAAACTTCTCGCTTGAACATGTTTCAAACGAGGGAACGGCCGGGGAGAGGATCGGAAGGCCCATGCGCAGCGGAGCGAAAGTCGCCATCGTCGGCGGGGTCTTTCTGGTGGTCGCGGGCGGGGTCGCCTACGGCGGACACCAGTTCATCGGCGGGTCGGCCGGCGCACCCGAGAAGAAGACCGGGCCGCTGAGCGCGGCCGAAGTCGACCAGGCGACCGAGGACTTCCTCACCGCCTGGGCGGCCGACAAGGGCGGCAGGGCGGCACGGCTGACCAACAACCCGGTGGAGTCCGAGCCACTGCTCGCCGCCTTCCGCACCGAGACCCGGACCACCGGGACGGTGATCACCCCGGGGACACCGGCGGGCACCACCGTGCCCTTCACGGTGAAGACGACCGTCAAGCACCCGGGCGGCAGCACGCCCTGGACGTACTCCTCCAAACTGACCGTGGTGCGCGGGAAGACCACCGGACGGCCGCTGGTCGAGTGGAAGCCGGCCGTGGTGCACCCCGAGCTGACGGACACGACCACCCTCGGGGTGGACGAGTCGCATGCGCCGGGAATGAAGCTGACCGACCACCGGGGCCGGAGCCTGACCGGGGCGAAGTACCCCTCGCTCGCACCGATACTGGGCAGCCTCCGGGAGAAGTACGCCGGCCTCGCGGGCGGGACACCGGGCACCGCCATCGTGCTCGAATCCACTCAGGAGGGCGTGGCCTCCAAGACCCTCCTCACCCTGAACGAGGGCACCCCCGGCACCCTGCGGACCACGCTGGACGCCGATGTCCAGGCAGCGGCCGAAGAGGCCGTGCGCGAGCGGGGGCAGGCATCGGCGGTGGCGATCAAGCCGAGCACCGGCGAGATCCGCGCCGTCGCCAACAGCCCGGCGGGCGGCTTCAACACGGCGATGTCCGGCGCCCAGGCGCCGGGCTCCACGATGAAGATCGTGACCGCGGCGATGATGCTGGACCAGGGCCTCGTCCAGGGACCGGGCTCCAAGGTCGAGTGCCCCGCCGAGGTGAGCTGGCTGGGGGCGAAGTTCGAGAACCTGGAACGCTTCTCGCTCACCGGCCCCACCTTCAAGGAAAGCTTCCTGCGCTCCTGCAACACCACTTTCATCAAGCCGGTGAAGCCGCTGGGCGACAAGTCGGGCACGGTACTGGGCGCGACGGCGGAGAAGTACTTCGGCATCGGGCTCTCCTGGACCACGGGCGTCCCCAGCCACGACGGCAAGGTGCCGCAGTCGGCGGGCACCGAGACCGCCGCGTCGTACATCGGCCAGGGCAAGATCACCATGAACGCGCTCACGGTGGCGTCGCTCTCCGCCACCGTGAAGAACGGCGCCTTCAAGCAGCCGTTCATCGTTCCGCGCTCGATCGACAAGCGCCCACTGGCGAGCGCGGACGCGCTGCCGCCCGGGATCGCCTCGGCGCTGCGGGAGATGATGAACGCGACGGCGGTCAGCGGCTCCGGCCAGGCGTCGATGGCGTCGGTGAGCGGGGACAAGGGCGCGAAGACCGGTTCGGCGGAGGTCGACGGCCAGGGCAAGTCCAACAGCTGGTTCACGGGTTACGCGGACGATCTGGCCGCGGCGGCGGTGGTGCAGTCGGGCGGACGGGGCGGGGAGTCGGCGGGGCCGGTGGTGGCCCGCGTCCTGAACGCCCGCTGACCCTTCCTCCCCGGGCCTCCGCCCCGGGCCCGGGCACGTCTGCCTCCGGCGGGGCGGAGTGTTGTGCGCCCTCGCCCCGGGGTGCGGGCCCTCCCCGGGGCTCCGCCCCGGACCCGGCGCCTCAAACGCCGGCGAGGCTGAATTTTGCTCGCCCTCGTTCGCGGGCGCGAGTTGGCGTGGGGGCGGTGTCGCATCGTCGCCTGTGTTGTTCGGGTCGCCCGTGGTGCGGGTCCCTTTCCCGGGGCTCCGCCCCGAGCCCGGCGCCTCAAACGCCGGCGGGGCTTGATTTTGCTCGCCCTTGTTCGCTGTTGCGGGTCGGTGCGTGGGCGGTGTCGCGTCCTCGCCCGTGTTGTTCGGGGTCCCGGGGTGTGGGGCTCTTCTTGTGCGCCTCGCGCCCTGTGTTGTTCGGGTTATCCGGGGTGCGGGCCTACAGACGCCTTCGGCGCCTTGCAGTGCCTCGGGGTCTTGTTCCGTTCACTCCCCTCCGGTGCGCGGGTACGGGGCGGGACACCTTCGCATTGGTTCGGCCCGGGGGTCCTCCGGGCTCGACTCCTCAGAGCCGGCGGAAACCGGCCCGCTTGTATCGCGTACCCGGGTCTTACCGCCGGCTCTTCCGGGGACGACCCTGCACACCCCCTCCACGGGCGTCGCCCGATAAGCGGCCCCCCACCGCCCCCGGGCTTGTTCTGGTGCGGGAGCGCCCGCCCAGAAGCACCCGCCCACTCTGACGCCCATCACCCACTCACCCCTGGGTGACGTTCCGGAGCGGGGTTCCCGGCCTTGTGAAACCGTCTCGGGACGCACGGGCACCCTCACAACGGTCATCACGCACTGGGCTTACTCGCGGAAGGGGGGACGCGCAGGAGCGGTACTGGGGCGTCAAGCGTGATTTGTGGCGCAAAGGAGAAAGACCAAAACAAGGGCGGTACATGCGCCGTAAATCATGCAGCCCCAGTGCCGAACCGGAGCGGCACCCAACCCGCACCAACAAGCACCCGGCCCGAGCAAACGGGCAACCCGCACACCCAAGCCCCGCCGGCGATTGAGGCGCCGGGCCCAGGGCGGAGCCCCGGAAACGCACCCCCACAAGATCAGCCCCCCGCACCCGACTCCGCCGCCGCGATCAACGCGGGAAAGTGGCGGTTCACGGCCAGCAGCCCGCCGTCCACCCGCAGCGTCGCCCCCGTGATCCACCCCGCGTCCGCCGACGCCAGAAATGCCACCGCCCCGGCGATGTCCTCCGGTTCGCCCACCCGGCCGAGGGGATACGCGCCGCGGCCGAGGGCTTCCAGGACCGGGTCCTTGCCCGCCCACGCGGAGGTGCGGATCGTACCGGGGTTGATCTGGTTGACGCGGACGCCGCGGGCCGCCGCGTCACCCGCCAGGGTGCGGGTGAAGGAGGCCAGGCCCGCCTTGGCCGCGCTGTACGCGTGGTTGCCGAAGTCGGCCTCCGCGTTGACCGAGCCGATGTTGACGACCGCGCCCCGGCCCGACCGGGCCAGCAGCGGCATCGCGGCGCGGGCGCAGCGGAAGGCGCCGGTCAGGACGACGTCCAGGTCGCGGTTCCAGAGCTCGTCGGACTGGTCTTCCAGAAGGGGCGCGTCCTCGCTGCACGCGAAGGCGTTGTTGACGAGGACGTCCAGCGTGCCGAAGCGCTCGGCCGCGTACGCCACCGCCGCTTCCACCTGTGCCCGGTCGGTCACATCGCAGCGGATGGACTCCGCGCCCTCGATGTCCTCGGCCGTCCGGCGGCCGGCCTCCTCGTCCAGGTCGGCGATCAGCACGCGCGCGCCCTCCGCGGCGAGCCGCCGGGTCACCGCCTCGCCGATGCCCCGGGCGCCGCCGGTGACCAGTGCGCCATACCCCTCGAAACGTCTCAACCCATATGTCATAGCGCAGAACGTACCGCTCTGACCAGCGCTTGAGCACGGGGGTCGGCGGTAACTCCCTTGCGTAGTCCATTGGTCACATAGCCGAACGCGATCCCCGATTCGGGGTCGGCGAGGCCGAGTGAGCCGCCCCGGCCGGGGTGGCCGAAGGAGCCGGGGCCCAGCATGGGCGCGGCGGGGCCGTGGAGCATGAAGCCGAGGCTGTAGCGGGTGGGCACGATCAGTACCCGGTCGGGTCCGGCCGATTCCTCGGTGCGGGCCTGGGCGAGGGTCGCGGGGGCGAAGAGGCGGGGGCCGCCGTCGACGGGGCCCATGGTCGCGGCGTAGAAGCGGGCGAGCGCGCGGGCGGTGGAGATGCCGCCGGAGGCGGGGAGTTCGGCGGCGCGGTAGGCGGGGTCGTTCTCGTCGGGGAGCGGGTCGATGGCGCCGAAGGCCCGGCGGGTGAGGGAGCCGGGGGTGCGGTAGGCGTCGGCGACGGAGCGTTTGGCGCGGAGCCGCAGGCCGCCGCCCTGGGCGGTGGGGGGTTCGGCGACCGGGCCGATGCGGCCGACCCGGTGGGCCTCCTCGGGCGGGAGGCCGATCCAGAAGTCCAGGCCGAGCGGGCGGGCGATCTCCTCGGCGACCCAGCGGCCGATGGTGCGCCCGGTGACCCGGCGGACCAGTTCGGCGGTGAGCCAGCTGTAGGTCTGGGCGTGGTAGCCGTGATCGGTGCCGGGTTCCCACTCGGGGCGCTGCGCGGCGACCGCGGCGGGCCCGCTGACCGAGTCGATCGCCTCGGCGGGGGTGAGCGGCCGGTCGAGCGCGGGGAGTCCGGCGCGGTGGGCGAGCAATTGCCGTACGAGGACGCGGTCTTTGCCGCCGGCCTTGAATTCGGGCCAGTAGGTGCCGACGGGGGCGTCCAGGTCGATCTGGCCGCGCTGGTGGAGGAGGAGGACGACGGCCGCGGCGACGCCTTTGGTGACCGAGCGGACGATCTGCGCGGTGTCGACGGCCCAGGGTTCGGTGCCGTCCGTATCCCGGGTGCCCGCCCACAGGTCGACCACTTTCCGCCCGTGCCGGTAGACGGCGACCGCGGCGCCCTGCTCGCCGCGCTGCTCGAAGTTGCGTACGAACGCTTCCGCGACCGGTTCGAAACCCGCTGCCAGCGTGCCCTGGACGTCCACTGTGCGCACTCTCCCGCTCTGTCGGTCCCCTCCATGGTGCAACGACGGCTCCGGAACGTTCCTTCCGGGGCGTCCCGTTCGACAATCGGATGGAACGGGTGGTGTGTGACGTGTTATCACTGGCGGGCCGGACAGATGGCGGTCAGCGAGGGGGAAGAGCGTGCGCGGGGAGCTCATACGGCTGCGGGCGATGACGGAGTCGGACGGGGCGGCGCTCTGGCGCTGGAACCACGATCCCGAGGTCATGCGGTGGATGGACGACGGCTATCCGCAGACCGAGGCGCGGGTGCGCGCCTCTCTGGCGGAGCGTCCGCGCAATGCCCATGGCGACGTTCTGTTCGGGATCGAGACGGCCGGGCCGGAGGGGACGCTCATCGGGCTGGTCCGGCTGCACGGCGCCACGCCGGAGACGGGCTGCGCGGAGCTGGACATCTATCTGGGCGAGAAGGAGTACTGGGGGCGGGGTTACGCCACCGACGCGATGCGCACCGCCTGCCGTTACGGCTTCGACGACATGCGGCTGCACAAGATCTCGCTGACCGTGGCGACCGAGAACCACGCCGCCCGCCGGGTCTACGAGAAGGTCGGCTTCGTGGAGGAGGGCCGGCTGCGCCAGGTCTTCCGGCGCGACGGGCAGTGGTACGACATGTTCACGATGGGCCTGCTGGCGGACGAGCTGCGCCGCTGAGCGCGGTGTCCCGGCCCCCGCGCGGGGGCCGGGGCACCGGCCGGGACGCTAGAGGTTGTCGCCCCAGCCGCCCTGGATCATCGTCTGGAACGCCCAGACCCCGTCCCGGCGGAGCAGGATGTCGGCGTACCGCAGGCGCCGGGTCTCGCCGCCGGCCGTCATCACCGAGTCGGTGAAGACCACGGCCATGGCGGCGGAGAGGAAGACCGGGGTCCGCTCGGACTCGAAGGTGATGTCCTGGTCGCCCTCCCCCATCACCTGGGTCATGGTCTCGACGAACCGCTCCCGGTCCCACTGTGCCGACCGGCCGTTCCCGGCGGAGTCGTCACTGACCAGATTGAGCGGGAAGACCGCCATGTCGGCCATCCGCTCGATCCGGCGCGCCCCGCCGGCCTCGTCGTAGGCGGCGAACCAGGCGTCCAGGCTCTTCCGGTCCTCGGCGGTGGGGGTGTATCCGGTGTCGGGCAGAACCACGGGCATTCGCGCTCCTCGCATCAGGCCGTTGCATCCATAGAGCCATTCCATGTAGTCAAGCTTGACTACATGGAGGAGAGTATGCCAATCCCTGCCACTAGTCAAACTTAATTAGCGCGATTCGCGGACCGCGGCGGCCGGATCGAAGCCGAACGGCAGCTCCAGCCGGTGCGCGCGCATCAGCTCCGTGTCCGCCAGCACCCCGGCGGTGGGGCCGTCCGCCGCGATCACCCCCTCGCTCAGGATCACCGAGCGGGGGCAGAGCTCCAGCGCGTACGGCAGATCGTGCGTCACCATCAGCACGGTGACATCCAGCGACCGCAGGATGTCGGCGAGTTCGCGCCGGGACGCCGGATCGAGATTGGACGAGGGCTCGTCCAGCACCAGGATCTCCGGCTCCATGACGAGCACGGTCGCCACCGCCACCCGGCGGCGCTGCCCGAAGGAGAGATGGTGCGGGGGCCGGTCCGCGTATCCGGCCATGCCCACCCGCGCCAGCGCCCGCTCGACCCGGCCGTCCAGCTCCGCGCCGCGCACCCCCGCGGCGGCCGGGCCGAAGGCGACGTCCTCGCGGACGGTCGGCATGAAGAGCTGGTCGTCCGGGTCCTGGAAGACGATCCCGACCCGGCGGCGGATCTCCGCCAGATGCTCCCGGACCACCGGCAGACCCGCGACGGCGACGGTGCCGAGGCCGCCGCCGAGGATGCCGTTGAGATGGAGGACGAGCGTGGTCTTGCCCGCGCCGTTGGGGCCGAGCAGCGCCACCCGTTCACCCCGGCCGACCCTCAGATCGACCCCGAAGAGGGCCTGGTGCCCGTCCGGGTAGGCGTACGCCAGCCCGCGCACCACCAGCGAGTCGGCGCCGGCCGCCGGGGCGGCCGTCACAGTGTCCGCCCCAGCAGGGCGACGGCGAGCGCCGCGGCCGGGAGGGCGGCGGCCCGCGCCCACTGCGCCCGGGTCGCGGCGGTGGCGCCGATGGCCGGCATCGTGCCGGTGTAGCCCCTGCTGACCATGGCCAGATGCACCCGCTCACCCCGTTCGTAACTGCGAATGAAGAGCGCTCCGGCGGACTTCGCCAGCACCCCCCACTGCCGTACTCCCCGGGCCTCGAACCCCCGCGATCTGCGGGCGATCGACATCCGGCGCATCTCATCGGCGATCACATCGCCATAGCGGACCATGAAGGAGGCGATCTGCACCAGCAGCGGCGGAAGGCGCAGCCGCTCAAGGCCCAGCAGCAGGGCGCGAATCTCGGTGGTGGCGGCGAGGAGTACGGAGGCGGCGACGCCGAGCGTGCCCTTGGCGAGGATGTTCCAGGCGCCCCAGAGGCCCGGGACGCTCAGCTGGACGCCGAGAACGGCGGTCCGCTCCCCCGGCACCACGAAGGGCATCAGCAGCGCGAAGGCCACGAACGGGATCTCGACCAGCAGCCGGCACAGCAGAAACCCGGGCGGGATCCCGGCCGCCGCGGCGACGGCGGCCAGGAGCAGCGCGTACAGCCCGAAGGCCCACACCGCCTCGCGCGGGGTGGAGACCACGGCGAGGACGAAGCAGAGGACGGCGACGATCTTGCAGTGCGCGGGCAGCGCGTGCACGGGGGAGTTTCCCGGCCGGTGGAGCCGGTGACTGTGCCCGGCGCCCATGTCAGGCGTTGTCCGCCGGTACGGGCGCGTCCCCGCCGGACCGGCCGCGGCGGCGCCGGAGCACCGCGAGCCGGAAGATCCCGGTGCCGATGACGACCGTCGCGCCCACGCCGATGACCCCGGCGAGACCGCCCGAGATCCGGGTGTCGGTGATGGACTCGACGCCGTAGTCGGCGAGCGGTGAGCCGGCCGCGGCATGCTCCTCCGCCTTCTTGTCGAACCCCTTGTCGGCGGCGACGCGCTCCAGGCCGTCGGGGCTGGCGGAGGCGTAGAAGGAGACCCCTCCGGCGAGTACGAGCGCGGCGGCCAGGCCGGCGAGCCAGATCCGGCGCGGGGAGCGCGGCGCGGGCCCGGCGCGGTGGGGGGTGACGGCGACGAACTCCCCGCCGACCTTCAGCCGGAGGGGCTCGACGCGGTCGCGCGCCCCGTACACCAGGTCGGGACGGACGGCGAGCACCGCGCCGACGGTGACCATGGTGATCAGCGCCTCGCCGATGCCGATCAGCACATGGACGCCGACCATCGCGGCGAGCACGGTGCCGATCGGCACATCGGTGGTCCCGCCGATCGCGTAGAGCAGGGTGAAGGCGGCGGCCGAGGCCGGTACGGAGACGAGCGCGGCGGCGAAGGCGGCGCCGGTGACCGAGCTCCGGCGGCGCGGCAGTACGGCCAGCAGGGCGCGGAAGAGTCCGTAGGCGACGGCGGCGGTCACCACGCCCATGATCACGACATTGACGCCGAGGGCGGTGAGCCCGCCGTCGGCGAAGAGCAGGCCCTGCATCAGCAGGACCACGGAGACACAGAGCACCCCGGTGTACGGCCCGACCAGGATGGCGGCGAGCGCGCCGCCCAGCAGATGGCCGCTGGTCCCGGCGGCGACCGGGAAATTGAGCATCTGGACGGCGAAGACGAAGGCGGCGACCAGTCCGGCCAGCGGGGCGGTCCGCTCGGCCCCCAAAAGCTGGGCCGCCTGGCCGGGGGCCCCGGCCAGCTCGCGGCGGGCGCCGCGCAGGCTCACGGCGACCGCCCCCGCGGCGGCCACCCCCGCCGCCACCGAGACCGGTGTGTCGATGAATCCGTCGGGCACATGCATGGCGGGCTCCGCATCGGACAGATGAGACATCGGACAGATGACCGCCGGTGGGCGGCGCGCCGCCGGGCTGGTGGATCGGATGGAGCCGCCGGCCTCGCTAACCGACGATATTGAGCCTGTTGCACACCGGTTGCAAGAGCGCCGGCAGGGCAGAAAGCGGCGGGCCCGGAGGTGGGAATCGAGCAGCCTGGGCAAAATATGGGAGATTAGATAATAAAGAGGACAAAAAGGATTTGGTGAGGAGCGTTCGATGTCCGTCGCGGCGGTCGAGGAACACGCATGGGGCCGGATAGTCTCCGACGCTCCCCAGTACCGGCCGGTACGCGTGGCCCTGCGCTATGAACCGGCCGAGGATCCTCGCGCCGTGCGGTTCTCCTTCCCCGGCGGACTCCCCGGCGGGGTGGACCGGAGCTTCCCCCGGGAGCTGCTGGAGTCGGGGCTGCGCGCCCCCGTGCGCAGCGGTGATGTGGAGGTCTGGCCGTGCGGGCGGGTCCAGGCGGTGGTGGAGTTCCACACGGCGGACGGGGTGGCGGTGGTGCAGTTCGACACGAAGGCGCTGAGCCGCTTTCTGCGGCACACCTATGCCGTGGCCCCGGTGGCCACGACGGAGTAGCGGCGGGAGCGATCCGGCTCCCCCGGGGCGGGCGGGCACGGCCCCCGCGGACGGGCCGGAAGGACGAGCGCCGGCCGGCACGGACCCCGGGACCGGGCGGGCTGAGGAGATCAGCCCCCGGGACCGGACGGACCGGACGGCGCCCCCGCGCCGGTGACAACGGAACCACCCCGGGCCCCGCCCGGTGCGCACCCCCGCGCCCGGCGCGGAGAACGCCGCCGGCCGGGGACACCTCCCCCGAAGGGCGGTGTCCCCGGCCGGCGGACGGGATTCGAACGGGACGGCTGGCGGCGGGAGGATCCCCGCCGCCAGCCGCACGGTCAGGTGCGGACCAGCTCGCGGTCCTCGTCGGGGTCACCCGGGGCCGCGGACTCCGTGGCGGCCAGGTGCTTCTGGAGCTGCTCGCCCTCCACGTCCACATTCGGCAGCGCGCGGTCCAGCCAGCGCGGCAGCCACCACGCCTTGTGGCCGAGCAGCGCCAGCACCGCCGGGACGATCGCCATCCGGACGACGAAGGCGTCGAAGATGACCGCGATGGCGAGACCGAAGCCGATCATCGTGACCATCTGCTCGCCGGAGCCGATGAAGCCGGCGAAGACACCGACCATGATCAGCGCGGCGGCGGTGACCACCCGGGCGCCGTGGCGGAAGCCGGTGACGACGGCCTCGCCGGGACGCTCGCCGTGGACATACGCCTCGCGCATCCGGGTGACGAGGAAGACCTCGTAGTCCATGGCCAGACCGAAGACCACACCGACCATGAAGATCGGCATCATCGACATGATCGGGCCGGGCTGTTCGACATTGAACAGCTCGCCGAGCCAGCCCCACTGGAAGACCGCGACGACCGCGCCCAGTGCCGCGAGGACGGAGAGCAGGAAGCCGAGGGCCGCCTTGAGCGGGACCAGGATCGAGCGGAAGACCAGCACCAGCAGGAGGAAGGCGAGGCCGACGACGAGTGCCAGATACGGCACCAGGGCGTCGTTCATCCGCTGCGAGAAGTCGATGTTCATCGCGGTGGCGCCGGTGACCAGCACCTTGGCGCCGGTGTCGGTCTCGATCGCGCCGCGGGCCTCACGGATGTCGTGGACCAGGTCCTCGGTCTTGACCGAGGACGGACGGTCCTTGGGGACCACGGTGATCGTCGCGGCGTCGCCGGCCTTGTTCAGCGGCGCGGGGATCACGGCGGCGACGCCGTCGAACTTCTCCGCCCGCTTGGCGACCTCGTCGACCGCGCTCTGCGCGTTCTCGCTCTTCTTGACGTCGACGACCAGTGTCAGCGGACCGTTGAAGCCGGGGCCGAAGCCGTCGGAGAGCAGGTCGTACGCCTTGCGCGGGCTGGACTCGGGCGCCGAGGAGCCCTCGTCCGGCAGACCGAGCTGAAGGGAGCCGACGGGCACGGCGGCGATGCCGAGACCGACCACGCCCACGAGGAGCACGGCGATCGGGCGGCGCACCACGAGACGGGCCCAGCGGGTGCCCATGTTGGGCTTGTCGCTGCCGTGCGCGGTGGCGGTGCCGGCCTTGCGGGCCTTGCGGAGCTTCCGTCCCAGCGCCCGGTCCTTGGCGAAGGCGAGCAGCGCCGGGATGAGCGTGATGGCGATGACGACCGCGATCACGACGGCACCGGCGGCGGCGAAGCCCATCTTGGTGAGCATCGGGATGTTGACGACGGCGAGTCCGACGAGGGCGATGACCACGGTCAGACCGGCGAAGACGACGGCGGATCCGGCGGTGCCGGTGGCCCGGCCCACCGCTTCCTCGTGCGACTTGCCGTCCGCGAGCTCGGCCCGGAAGCGGGAGACGATGAAGAGCGCGTAGTCGATGCCGACCGCGAGGCCGATCATCGTGGCCAGCGTGCCGGTGGTGGTGCCGAGGTCGAAGACGTTCGCCAGCGCGGTGATGGAGGAGATGCCGATACCCACGCCGATGATGGCGGTGAGCAGCGGAAGTCCGGCGGCGACCAGCGAGCCGAAGGTGATGGCGAGCACGACCGCCGCGATGGCGATACCGACCATCTCGGCGGAGGACGGGTCGACCTCGGCCATCGCCGCGTCGCCGCCGATCTCGACCTGGAGGCCGGCGTCCCGCGCCTGCTCACCGGTGTCGGTCAGCGCCTCACGGGTCTTGTCGGTCAGCTCCATCGAGCTGACCTTGTAGGAGACCGAGATGTAGACAATCGTCTTGTCCTCGGAGACCGCGCCGCCGGTGTAGGGGTCGGCCACGTCGGAGACCTGGTCGGAGCCCGACTTGAGGTCGGCGACGGTCTTGTTGACCTCCGCCTTGTGCTTGGCGTCGGTCATCTTCTGGCCGTCGGGGGCCTTGAAGACGATCCGGGCGGAGGCACCGTCGGCGATGGCTCCCGGGAAGCGCTCTTCGAGAAGGTCGAACGCCTTCTGGGCCTCCGTGCCGGGTATGGAGAAACCGGGCTCCTTGGGGGTGGCCGCGGACGACGCGCCGACCCCGGCGAGCACCAGCAGCGCCACCCAGGTCAGGACGACGAGCCAGCGGCGCCGGAAGGACATCCGGCCGAGTTTGTAGAGGAACGTGGCCACGAGGGCGTACTCCCGTAAGTGAGGCGAACAACAGGACATGGGGAGTCGGCCCGACGTACGAGAGCGGCGCGCGTCAGGTTCGGATCGTGCGTTGAGCGGTGTCGTGCGTGAGCGATTCCCGCGGGTGCGGACCGGGGGTGGGGGACCCGGCTCCGGCGGAGGATCGGACTCCGTGCGGGGCGAACTCCGGGGGTGGGGAGCCCGGGTTCCGGTTCTCGTGCCGGATGCGACTCCGGACGTGATTCCGGATACGACTCCGGGCTCGGCTCCGGACATGCTTCCGGTTCAGGCGGTGAACCGGGGTCCGGTCTCCGGGCGGCGGAGATCGGGTGGGATCCGGGTGCCGCACCGGGGGCGCGCCACCGGCACCGGCCGGGAACCGGCACGACATCGGCCGCCGGGAAGCGGCGTCACGGACGGTGTGGCGGACATCAGGCCACCAGCGCCGGCAGGACGACGGAGTCCACATAGCGGGTGAGGTATTCCAGGTCCGGGGACCGGTCCTCGATGACCTCGCGGGCGAGGAACGCGCCGAGCAGCATATGGGTGACCAGACCGAGGGCGGGGTTGTCCGCCTTGATCTCGCCGCGCCGGACGGCCCGTCCGAGGACCGCCTGCATCTCGGCGTCCTCGGGCTGGAGGAGCTGCTCCCGCAGCGCCCGGTGCAGGTCGGGGTTGGTGTGGATGGCGTGGAGAAGGCCGCGCATCAGCGCGCTGTCCTGCTCCAGCCGGCAGTTGTCGCCCCGGGTGAGCATGGCGTGGAAATCCCCGCGCAGACTGCCGGTGTCGACCTCGTCGACCCCGGCGGGCTGGACATGCCGGAGAGCCGTGGCCACCAGCTGGGGCTTGCCGTGCCACTGGCGGTAGAGCGTGGCCTTGCTGGACCGGGTGCGGGCGGCGATGGCGTCCATCGTCAGGGCGTCGTAGCCCACCTCCCGCAGCAGATCGAGCACGGCCTCGTAGAGCTCGGTCTCACGCTCGGGGGTCAGCCGGCTGCGTGTCATGGCGGACCTCCTTTCCGGCGAGCCGAACGAAACGGTTTCGTACACTTCAAATTTACCCCAGCGCGCGGGAGCGGCGGTGGAGTACCGCTTGTGTCCTCGGTCACGCGTCCGATACGCGGCCCCGCAGGAGCGCGGCGGGGAGTCCGGCCGCCGGGCGGAGGAAGCGCGATTCACCCGGTCCCTGAAGTTGCCGCACCCCTGTGGCGCGGAAAACATGGGGAGGTGAGCGACGACGCGTATCTCCGCTTCCCGCATCTCCACGGCGATCTGCTCTGCTTCGCCGCCGAGGACGATCTCTGGGTCGCCCCGCTGGTCCCCGCGGGCGAGCGGCCCGGACGGGCCTGGCGGATCACCGTCGACCGGACCCGGATCGGGCACCCCCGCTTCTCCCCCGACGGCGCCACCATCGCGTACACGAACTGGCGCAGCCTGGACCCGGAGATCCATCTGGTCCCGGCCGGGGGCGGACCGGCCCGGCGGATCGGCTACTGGGGCTCGTCCGACACCCGGGTCTGCGGCTGGACCCCGGACGGCCAGATCCTCGCCGTCTCCTCGCACGGCCAGCCCTTCTCGTACTTCTCCTGGGCCTACAGCGTGCCGCCGGACGGCGCCCCCGGCGGGCGGCTGCCCTGGGGGCCGGTCGCCGACATCGCCGTCGCCGATCTGGCGGGCGAGCGCCGAACCCTGCTGCTGACCGGGAAGCCGCCGCACGAGCCGGCCGCCTGGAAGCGCTACCGGGGCGGCGCGACCGGGCGGCTCTGGCTGCACGGCGAGCGGCTGCTGCCGGAGCTGAACGGGCATCTGGAGTCCCCGATGTTCGCCGCGGGCAGGATCGCCTTCCTCTCCGACCACGAGGGCGTCGGGAATCTCTACTCCTGCCGTCCGGACGGCGGCGATCTGCGGCGTCATACCGATCATGACGCGTTTTACGCCCGTTCCGCCTCCACGGACGGCCGGCGAATCGTCTACCAGTGCGCGGGCGAGCTGTGGATCGTGGACGATCCGGCCCTCCCCGGCGCCGAGCCGCGCAGGCTGGAGGTGCGCCTCGGCGGCGCCCGCACGGGGCGGCGCGTCCATCAAGTCCCGGCCGCCAGCCATGTGGAGGCGGTCTCGGTGGACACCACCGGCCGGGCGAGCGCGGTGCTGGTACGGGGGAGTCTGTACTGGCTCACCCACCGCGACGGCCCGGCGCGCACCATCGCGGACACCCCGGGGGTGCGCGTCCGGCTGCCGGTGATGCTCGGGACCGACGGCCGCGTCGCCTACGTCACCGACGCGGACGGCGAGGACGCGGTGGAGATCGCGTATCTGCCCCGGGCGAGCGGGGACCGCGAGCCGCGCCGGAGCGCGGCGGGACGGCTGGGGCGGGTGCTGGAGCTGGTCTCGGACCCGGCCGGGGAGCGCCTGGCGGTCGCCTCCCACGACGGGCGGCTGCTGCTGCTCGACACGGCGCCCGGCGAGGGGGGCGGCGACACGGCGGGCGGCGGCCTGGAGCTGATCCGCTCGATCAACGGCCCGGTGCGCGATCTGGCCTTCTCCCCCGACGGCTCCTGGCTGACCTGGTCGCATCCGGGGGTGGGCCGCTCGCTCCGGCAGATCAAGCTGGCCCGGATCCAGGACCGGACGATCACCGATGTCACCAACGGCCGCTTCGAGGACGAGAATCCGGTCTTCACCAGTGACGGCCGCTATCTCGCCTTCCTCTCCTGGCGCGGCTTCGACCCGGTGTACGACGTGCACACCGGCGACCTCTCCTTCCCGCTCGGCTGCCGCCCCTATCTCGTACCGCTCTCGTCGGCGATCCCCTCGCCCTTCGCCCTCTCCCCGGACGGGCGCCCGGCGGCGGGCGGGCTCGATCCGCTGGACGAGGCGGAGGAGGGGGAGGGCGGGCCCGGGCCGGTGATGGTGGAGATCGAGGGGCTGGAGAGCCGGGTGACGCCGTTCCCGGTGCCCGCGTCCAAGTACTCGGCGCTGACGCCGGTGAGCGGCGGCGGGCTGGTCTGGCTCCGCTGGCCGATCTCGGGCGCGCTCGGCGAGACCTTCGCCAATCCGGCGGACACCTCGGGCCGCCCCACCCTGGAGCACTTCGACATCTCCAAGGCGCGCCGCACCGAACTCATGGCCGATCTGGACTGGTTCGCGGTGAGCGGCGACGGCAGCCGGCTGGTGGTGGTGGACGAGGACGAGCTGAGCGCGGTCCCGGCGGCCGAGCCCGGCGACGGGGACTCCACGGTCCTGCTGGATCTGCGGCGGATCCTGCACGAGGTGGACCCGGCGGCCGAGTGGCGGCAGGCGTACGCGGAGGCGGGGCGGCTGATCCGGGACTACTTCTGGGACCCGGGGCTGAGCGGGATCGACTGGGACGGGATCCTCGGCCAGTACCGGCCGCTGGTGGAACGGGTGGCGTCACCGGACGAGTTCGCGGATCTGCTCCGGGAGGTGCTGGGCGAGCTGGGCACCTCCCACGCCTATGTGGCCCCGGCCCGGCGGAATGAGGGACCCCCGCACTATCAGCGGCCGATGGGGCTGCTGGGCGCCGATCTGGTCTGCCGCGACGGGAATTGGATGGTCCGGCGGATCCTGCCGGGCGAGTCGTCGGACTCCAAGGCGCGTTCGCCGCTGGCCGGGGCGGGGATCCGGGAGGGCGCCGCCATCACCCATGTGGACGGCCGCCCGGTGGATCCGGTGACGGGCCCGTATCCGATGCTGTCGGCGGCGGGCGGGACGACGGTCGAGCTGACCTTCCGGCCGGCGGACGGGAACGGCGGCCCGGCCCGGCGGGTGGCGGTGGTGCCGCTGGTGGACGAGCGCCCGCTGCGCTACCAGGACTGGGTGGCGAAACGGCGCGCCGTGGTGCGGCAGTTGAGCGGCGGCAGATGCGGCTATCTCCACATCCCGGACACCGGCGGTTCGGGATGGGCGCAGTTCAACCGGGATCTGCGGCTGGAGGTCTCCCGCCCGGCCCTGATCGTGGACGTGCGCGGGAACGCCGGCGGCCACATCAGCGAGCTGGTGGTGGAGAAGCTGACCCGCAGGATCCTGGGCTGGGATCTGACCCGGGACGCCCAGCCGGTGTCGTACGCCTCGAACGCGCCGCGCGGCCCGGTGGTGGCACTGGCGGACGAGGCGACCTCATCGGACGGCGACATGATCACGGCGGCGTTCAAACAGCTCGGTCTGGGGCCGGTGGTGGGCTGCCGGACCTGGGGCGGGGTGGTGGGGATGACCGGCCGCCACCAGCTCGGCGACGGCACGGTGATCACCGTGCCGATGAACGCGGCCTGGTTCGAGGGGTATGGCTGGTCCATCGAGAACCACGGGGTGGAGCCGGACCTGGAGGCCCTGCGCACCCCGCTGGACTGGGCGGAGGGCCGGCATGCGGGCCTGGACGACGCGGTGCGGCTGGCCCTGGAGATGCTCGCGGCCCACCCGGCGGCCGACCCGCCGGGTTACGACCATGTCCCGGACCGGCGGCGGCCGGAGCTTCCGCCGAGGTGATCCCGCCGAATGCGGGCGCGGCCGGGTGGGGACGCGGGGCAGAATCGGCGCATGACCACGCCCGCCGAGCCTCCCGGACCAACCCTGTGCCCGGTCGATGACGACGGCACCCGCCGTGTCGTCGAACAACTGGCGCAGCTCTACCGGCACGACATGTCGGAGTTCCTCGGCCATCTGCCGCGCGAGGACGGGACATTCGCCTTCAGTGTCCTGCCGTCGTTCTTCACCGAGCCGGACCGCCGGGCGCTGCTGATCGCCAGTGGTCCGGTGCCGGCCGGCTTCGCGCTGACCCGGACGCTGGAGGACGGGGCCGGATGTGTGTCGGCCTTCTTCGTGGTCCGCGCGCTGCGCGGACGCGGTGTGGGGCGCCGGGCCGCCCTGGAGCTGCTGCGGACCCGCCCCGGGCCGTGGGCCATCGCCTTCCAGACCGCGAACACCGGGGCGGCGCGCTTCTGGCGGCGGATCGCCGAGGAGGCGGCCGGCCCGGGATGGACGGAGGAGCTCCGTCCCGTACCGCCGCCGGCGCCCGCCGGACTGCCCCCGGACAACTGGATCCTGCTGGACACCGGGGGCCGGGCGGACGTCCCGGGGGCGTAGCCGGAACGAGCACCGGACCCGGCGGGAGGCCGGGTCCGGTGCTGGTGCGGGTGGTGCGGGCCGGGGGTCAGCCGGCCGGGTCGGGGGACGGCGGGCGGCGGGCCGGGGTGTCCGGCCGCTCGTACACTCCGCGCCGCCGCTCGTACGCGTCGTCCCGCAGCCGTTCGCGGGCGCCCGGGTCCGGGGCGCGGGCGGGGCGGCGCTCCCCCGCGCCGTCACGGTCCCGGCGGGCCCTCGCCCGCTCCTCGGCGGCGCGCTCCTCCAGCCGCCGCGCCTTGTCCTGGAACTGCTCCCTGAGGCCCATGGGAATCCACTCCTGGAAGGGGAAAGAGGAAGGTCGGGGCCCGGATGCCGAGCCCCGACCAGCGTCACACGCCCGGACACCGCGCGCATATCGATCAGTTACGCCGGGTGATCGCCGCGCGCTGGTCCGGTCCGGGAGCCACGCCGGGTGATCGCGGCCCCGCCGGCCCTGGCGGCCGGACCGGGCCACCGGTCCGGGCGGCGGCCGGATCAGGCCCGCCGCGCCTCGTCGGCGGCGCCGCCCGCGCCCACCAGCCCCGTGGAGACGGCGCCCGTCCGCTCCGGGAGGCGCCGCAGCTCCCGCTGGACCAGCGGCCCGAGGAGCGCGGGCAGATATCCCCGTACCGACTGCATCCCGCGCAGCCACCCCTGTGCGTACACATGGTGCGAGCGGCGCTCGATCCCGTCGGCCAGCCGCTCCACCGCCGGACCGAGCGGATAGGTGCGGTTGGCGGGCCACGGCAGCCGGCGCCGCAGCTCCCGCATCACCTCGTCGCGGTCGGCGCCGCGCACCATGTCCGTGTCGGTCCAGGAGAGATAGGCGACCCCCACCCGCACCCCCCGGTGGCCGACCTCCGCGCGCAGGCTGTGCGCGAACGCCTCGGCACCCGACTTGGAGGCGCAGTACGCGCTCATCATCGGCGCGGCGGTCATCGCGGCGAGCGACGCGATCTGGAGGAAGTACCCCCGGCTCTCCATCAGCACCGGCAGAAAGGCCCGGCCGGTGATGGCGCTGCCGATGAGATTGACCTCGATCACCCGCCGCCAGGCGGCCGGGTCGGAGTCGAGAAACGGGCCCCCGGCGGCCACCCCCGCGTTGGCGACGACGATGTCGGTCTTCCCGAAGCGTTCCTTCACCTCGGCGGCGACCCGGGTCATCACCGCGTGATCGGTGACATCGGCATGCCACCAGTCACTCTCGGTGTGCAGCCGCGCGGAGACCCGCTTCAGCTCCTCGGGCTCCAGCCCGACGAGGGCGACCCTGGCCCCGCGCGCGGAGAGCTTGCGGGCGAGCAGCTCACCCACTCCGCGGGCCGCGCCGGTGACGACCGCGACCTGTCCGTCCAGCGGGACCCTGCTCATCCGACGACCTCCCGTACCGGCAGGCGGACGACCTCGTACTCGGCCAGATCGACTTCGCGGGTGTGCCGCCGGAATTCGCCCGTGGTCCCGGGCCAGAGGGTGGTGTTGCGTCCGCCGGCGTCCAGATACCAGCTCTTGCAGCCAGTGTTCCACACGGTCCGTTTCATCCGTTCCTGGACGAGCCGGTTCCAGGCGGTCACGGCGGCCGGGCGGGGGACGAGCGCGGTGCGTCCGCCGAGAATCGTCAACTGCCGCAGATAGTCGGCCAGATAGTTCAGCTGGGATTCGATCATCAGAACCATGGAGGAGTTCCCGAGCCCGGTGTTGGGGCCGATGATCGTCATCCAGTTGGGGAACCCGGCGGCGGTCGCGCCGCGCAGCGAGCGCATGCCGTCCTGCCACGCATCCGCGAGGGTGACACCGTCCGCGCCGACCACCCGGTCCGCGATCGGCAGATCCGTCACCCGGAACCCGGTGCCGAAGACGATCACATCGGCCTCCGCCTCCGTGCCGTCGGCGGCGATCAGGGTGGAACCGCGCACCTCGGCGAGGCCGGAGGCCACCACATCCACATTGGGCCGGGCGACGGCCGGGTAGTACTCGCTCGACAGCAGGATCCGTTTGCAGCCGATGCGGTACGAGGGCGTCAGCTTCGCCCGCAGCGCCGGATCGGCGATGCTCCGGTTGAGGTTGGCCAGCGCCAGGGCCTGGACGGGCCCGAGCCGGGCGGGTTGTTTGGTGAAGGCGGAGACCTGGAGCTCGCGGATGCCCCAGAGCACCCCGCGCCGAACCGAGCCGGTGAAGGGCAGCCGGCGGTGGAGCCAGCGCTCGGCGCCGGTGATCTCCCGGTCCATCCGGGGCATCACCCAGGGCGGGGTGCGCTGGAAGAGGGTGAGCCGGCGGGCGTCCGGCTGTATCGCGGGCACGATCTGGACGGCGGAGGCGCCGGTGCCGACCATCGCGACCCGCTTGCCGCGCAGATCGCAGCCGTGGTCCCAGCGGGCGGAGTGGAAGACCTTGCCGGGGAAGCCGTCGAGACCGGGGATCTCCGGAATCCTCGGATCGGAGAGCGGGCCGGCGGCGGAGACGACCACATCGGCGGTGAAGGTGCCCCGGCTGGTCTCGACGGTCCAGCGGAGCTCGCCGCTGTCCCAGGTCATCAGCAGCACCTCGTGGCCGAGCCGCAGATGCGGGCGGAGCCCGAAGACATCGGTGACCCGCTCCAGATAGGCGCGGATGTGCTCCTGCCCGGAGAAGGTGCGCGGCCAGTCGGGGTTGGGGGCGAAGGAGAAGGAGTACAGATGGGACGGCACGTCGCAGGCGCACCCGGGATAGCTGTTGTCCCGCCAGGTGCCGCCCACGGAGTCGGCGCGCTCCAGTACGACGAAGTCGGTGATGCCCTCGCGGCGGAGCCGGACGGCGGCGCCGATGCCGCCGAACCCGGATCCGATGACCGCCACGCGCACATGTGGTTGATCCCCGTGCTGCTGGTGCTCCTGCTTCCGCCGGCTCATGCCGCCTCCCACTGAACGCCACAACCGCGCCAGCGATCACTGGCACAGTGGGGAGATTAGAGCAGCGCGCGCACCGGGCGGTAGGGGCCGGACGGTCAAGTTACCCGCGGTACAACATAGGCTTCGCACGTGGCAGAGGGACACGAGTACCGCATGGAGGAACTGGCCCGAAAGGCCGGCATCACAGTGCGCACGCTGCGCTTCTACCGGGAGCGCGGACTGCTCCCGCCGCCGCGCCGGCAGGGGCGGATAGCCTGGTACGACGATCATCACCTGGCCCGGCTGCGCACCATCTCCGCCCTGCTGGAGCGCGGGCACACCCTGACCGGCATCGCCGATCTGGCGAAGGCGTTCGAGAGCGGCCGGGATGTCGGCGAGGTGCTCGGCCTCGGCGAACCGACCGAGGAGACACCCGTTCGGCTCACCCCGCAGGAGCTGGCCGACCGCTTCGCGGGCGAGGCCACCCCGGAGAATCTGGCGACGGCGCTGGACCTCGGCTATCTGGCGACGGACGGCGACGAGATCGTGCATGTCAGCCGCCGGCTGCTGGAGGTGTCGGCCGCGCTGGTGCGGCTGGGGATACCCCTGTCGTCGGTGCTGGACGCGGGACGGCGCATCCGGGGCCACGCCGACGCGCTGGCCGATCTCTTCGTGGAGATCCTGCGCACCCACGCCCCGGAGGGGGCCGCGGACCGGCTCCGCCCGCTGGCGAGGAGCGTGGTGGAGGCGGAGCTGTCGATGGCGCTGGACCGCCGCCTGCGCGCCGAGCCCGACGGCGGCCCCGGGCCGGCCTGACGGTTCGGGGAGGGCGGGTCCGGGGCCGCGTACGGCCCGGGAGACCGGTCCCGGGCGGTCCGGAGGACGGGCCAGGCACACAAGGCGCGGGCGCGGCCCGGGAGGCGGGGCCCGAAACGTACGGCGGCGGGCGGCCCGGAGACATCCGCGGCCCGCGAGAACATCCCGGCACACCCGGCCCGCGAGAACGCCCCGGCACACCCGGCCGGGAGGCCGGCCGCCGGGGACGCCCCGGGACGCTTCCCTACCGCTGCTCGTAGACCGCGGTCACCGGTGCGTGATCGCTCCACCGCTCCGCATGCGTCTCCGCGCGCTCGACATACGCCTTGACCGCCCGCCCGGCGAGGCCGGCCGTCGCGACCTGGTAGTCGATCCGCCACCCGGTGTCATTGTCGAAGGCCCGGCCCCGGTAGGACCACCAGCTGTACGGCCCCTCCTGGTCGGGGTGGAGCTCGCGCACGACGTCCTTGTACTCGGTGAAGACCTCCGTGAGCCACTCCCGCTCCTCGGGGAGGAAGCCGGAGCTCTTCCGGTTGCCGCGCCAGTTCCTCAGGTCCGCCTCGCGGTGGGCGATGTTCCAGTCGCCGCAGATCACGGCCTCCCGCCCGGCGGCGGCCGAGCGGGCCTTCAGCTCGCGCAGATAGGGCAGGAACTCGGCCAGGAAGCGCATCTTCTCGTCCTGCCGCTCGGTCCCCACCTCGCCGGAGGGCAGATAGAGGCTGGCGACGGTCACACCGGGCAGATCGGCCTCGATGTACCGCCCGCTGCCGTCGAACTCCGCCGACCCGAAGCCGGTCCGGACCTCGTCGGGCTCGCGCCGGGTGTAGAGCGAGACACCCGCGCGCCCCTTGGCACCGGCGGGCGCGTGGGCCGTGTGCCAGCCCTCGGGCCGCCGCACCGCCTCGGGAAGCTGCTCCGGCTCGGCCCGTACCTCCTGGAGGCAGACCACATCGGCGTCGGTCCCGGCCAGCCACTCCACGAAGCCCTTCCTGGCGGCGGCGCGGAGACCATTCACATTCACGGATGTCACGGTGAGCATTCCGGCACGATACCCAGGACCGGCACGAAGGCCCGCATTTCGCAGAGACGTACGATCGCCCATATGGATGTACGTACCACCGCGTTCGACCACCCGGACGCCGTCAAGCTCAGTGACCAGGTGCAGCTCGAATACGTCGAGCGGTACGGAGACGGCGAGGGCGACGGGACCCCGCTGACCGCCTCGATGTTCGACCCGCCGAGTGGCCGATATCTCATCGCGTACGACGGCGAGGGCCACCCCGTCGCCACCGGCGGCTGGCGCTCCCTGGAGAAGAACGCCGAGGGGTACGCCGACGGCGACGCCGAGCTGAAGCGGATGTACGTGGTGCCGCAGGCGCGCGGGCTGGGCCTGGCCCGCCGGATACTCGCGGCCCTGGAGGAGGACGCCCGCGCGGCCGGACGGATCCGGATGGTGCTGGAGACCGGCGATCAGCAGCCGGAGGCCATCGCGCTCTATCTCTCCTGCGGCTACACACCCGCGGAGACCAAATTCGGCCATTACCGGGAGTACGAGAACAGCCGCTGCTTCACCAAGCCGCTGCACTGAGCGGATCCGGCGCGCGACGAGCGGCCCGGGGGCGGGACCAGTCCCGTACCAGCGCGGCACCTGCGGGTGCGGGTACACCTTCTCGTACCCGCACCCGCGGCACCCCTGCGACACCCGCCCCACCCGCCAGGGCCGGAGGGCCGCCGCACGACGGCTGAACCCGGCCGTCCGCCGTCCGCCGCCGAACCTCGCGCATCCGCCGGCCGTGCCCCCGGGCAGCCGCCGAAAGGAGCACAGAGCGTGGCCACCGAACCCTTCGTCCTGTCCACGGCCGGGCCGGACACCACCCAGGACCCCTACCCGGAGTACGCCGCGGCGCGGAAGGCCGGCCCACTGGCGCCGGCGGTGCTGATGGGCATGCCCGGATGGGTGGCCGCCGGTCACACCACCGCCCGCGAGCTCTTCTCCGACCCCCGGCTCAGCAGCGACCCGGCCGCGGCGGCACCCCGGCTCCGGGAACTCGCGCCCTGGGCGTTCGCCACCCAGTCCGCCGGTTTCGCCCGCAGCATGCTCCGCACCGACCCGCCCGACCACACCCGGCTGCGCCGCCTGGTGAGCACGGCGTTCACCGCGCGCCGCACCGAGGCGTTACGGCCCAGAATCCAGCAGATCTCCGACGGGCTCCTCGCTCCCCTGCCGGCCCGGGGCCACGCCGATCTGATCGACGACTACGCGGCCGAGCTGCCGCTGCTGGTGATCATGGAGCTGCTGGGGGTGCCGAGCGAGGAGCGCCACTACTTCCGGTCCCAATCCCTCGTGGCCATCTCCGCGCCCGAGGATCCGGCCGTCATGTTCGAGGCCCTCGGGTCGGTCCGTGACCATCTCGACGGACTGATCGCCCGCAAACGGGCCGAGAACACCCGTACCGGCGGCCCGGACGCCGCCCCGGACCTGCTCTCCGAACTCATCGCCGCCCGCGACCGGGACGACGACCGGCTCAGCGACACCGAACTGCGCGCGATGGCCTTTCTGCTGCTGCTCGCCGGCCACGAGACCACCACCAACCTCATCGGCAACGGCATGCTGGCCCTGCTGCGCGACCCGGAGAAGCTGGAGCGGCTGCGCGCCGACCCCTCGCTGACGCCGGTGGCGGTGGAAGAGTTCCTCCGGCTGGACTCCCCCGTGGTGATCGCCGGGCTCCGGTTCGCCACGGAGGAGATCCGGCTGGGGGACGCGGTGGTCGCCCCGGGCGACGCGGTCTTCATCGCCGGCGGCGCGGCCGGCCGCGATCCGGAGATCCACCAGGACCCCGATGTCCTGGACTTCGGCCGCACCCGCGCCCGCCATCTGGGCTTCGGCCACGGCGTCCACTTCTGCCTCGGCGCCCCGCTGGCCCGGCTGGAGGCCGACATCGCCTTCCGCGGGCTGCTCTCCGCCCTCCCGGACATCGCCCTCGCGGTCCCCGAGAACGAACTGCGCCGCCGCCGCAACCCGAACGTGCGCGGCCTGCGCCACCTCCCGGTGACCTTCACGCCCCGGCCGGCCTGAGGGCGGGAGGTTCGGGGGCGGGCGCGGCCGGGGTGCTCCGGGTGCGCCTCGGCGCTCGCGGCCCCGGGCCGGCCCGGCCCCTGGCGGAGTCACCGGCGGGGAGCGGGCCCGGGCGCCCTCACGGCCGGAGCCGGGACCGGGCCGGCCCGGGGTGTCCCCCGGTGCCGTACCGAGGCGGTGGGTACGCGGACCCGGCCGGCCGCCCGGCACCCGCACCCGCACCCGCACCCGGCCGACGGCCGACGGATTGTCGGTGGTGACGGGCATGATCGGGGTATGACGCACGGATCCCGCGAGGCGCTGCACGACTTCGCCCACCAGCATCTGACCGCCGCCGACGCGGAGCGCTGGCTCGGGCTGCTGCGCCCCGCATTCCGTCTGGAGCCGGCCGGGGACGACGCTCCCGGTCCGCCGGCCGGCCGGCTCGGCGGGCTGCCGGAGCTGCCGGCCGATGTGGAGTGGCCGGTGTGGGAGGGGCACGGCCCGCTCTCCTTCGTGGCCTCGCTCGACTGCGCGGCCGTGCCCCCGGGCGCGCTGGACATACCGCTGCCGGCCGGCGGCACGCTGCTCTTCTTCTACTTCGACGGCCGGCTGGACGACGGCGAGGCCCTCGTCCTCGCCGAGCTCCCGGAGAGCCGGCCCGGCTCGCGGGTGCTCCACATACCGGCCGGCGCGGCGGCCTCGGCACGCGAGGCGCCCGCCGGGCTCCCGCCGTATCCGGTGGTCCTGCTGGCCGGACGGGTGGAGCTGACGGCGGCCGACCCGTGGCACCCCGGGATCCAGCGCGCCTTCGCGCCCGCCGCCCGGCCGGCCGACCGGTACGACCATCCGGTGTGCTCCGAGAAGTTCCTCGACGCGCTGTGGGATTTCGACGGGGAGACGGCGGGGCACCAGATCGGCGGCCACGCCCACCCGGTGCGGAACCCCGTGGAGCTGGAGATCGCGGAGGCGGTCCTGGAGGCGGCCGGCCGCGCGGCCGGGGTGGCTCCCCGGGGCGCTCACACCGACGGGCGGAGAGTCGCCGAGGAGGCGGAGGGCTGGGTGCTGCTGGCGCAGTTCGACAGCGAGGACGGCGCGGACATGATGTGGGGTGACTGCGGCGCCCTGTACTGGCTGATACGCCCGCGGGACCTGGCGGAGCTGCGCTTCGACCGGGCCGTCTTCACCTGGCAGTGCGGCTGACGGGGGCCCCGCCGCCGGGCTCCGTCCACGGGACCGCGGCCTCGCGCCACATCGCCGTGCCCGTGCGGAGGGTCCGGCGCATCCTGTCGTGGTCGTCCCCGCCGAACGCCTCGGTGCCCTCGTCGAAGAGAAGGAGGTAGGTGTCGTCCACGGCCTCGCCGGCCGGCAGCTCCGCCGTCCGCCCGAGGCCGCGGACCAGGTCGTCGATGAAGTTCCAGCCGTCGACGAGGTCGCCGTCGCCGGGCTCGTCGCCCCGGCCGTCGAGCCACTCCGTGATCTCCTCCAGATCAAGGGGGTGGTCGTCCTCCTCCGACAAGACCTCCAGCGGGGCGCCCAGCGCGGATTCCAGCCATCGCCCGGCACTTCCGGTGTCGGGGAAGACCGGAATGGTCCGACCGTCCGCCGCCGCGCACACCCGGTCGCCGGGCCCGCGGGGTTCCGCACAGCCGGCCCAGAGAACGATGCCGGAGCGTTCGCCATCCTCGATCTCATACGGATACCAGGTGCACATGTCCGCCCTCTCCCCTCTCCCCTCTCCCCGGAACCACCGCCGGGCCGGGCCCGGTCCATCCGCCCACCCGAAAACCGGCACTCCCGGAAAAGACGAAATCCCGCCCGATCTGAACGATCGGACGGGATTTCGTGAACCATTCGGGAGCGAACTCACGAACAGTCATTGCGGTGGACCTGTGGGGATTTGAACCCCAGACCCCCTCGATGCGAACGAGGTGCGCTACCAGACTGCGCCACAGGCCCTTGCAACGAGTGAAACTCTAGCATCCCGATCGGGGTGCTTGGAAATCCGTTCCTTCGCTGGTCACGAGGGCACCCGGCGGGGGTCGCGGAGTGCTCGCCGGGGCCGGGGACGGAGCCCCGGGCCGGTCACTCGTTGGCGGCGCGGGGGCGGTCGTCGTCGGCGTACTGGTCGAACAGCGGGGTGCGGCCGTGGCCTCGGGCGCGGCGGTTCGGGGCGGGTTCCGGCTCCGCGGCGGCGGGCGGCGGGGTGGGGCCGGAGGGGGAGGAGCGGGCCGCGCTCCAGGTCTCCGGGTCGTTCATGTCGACGCCGCTCGTGGCACGCGGGGCGACGGGCGCGGTGACATAGGTGGGGAGCGGCACCGGTACCGGGTCCCAGCTGTCGCCCGAGGACGGGCCCCGGTCGCGCTGCTGGTCGACCCATTCGGCGTGGTCCGTCTGCTCGACCAGGGCGCGGCGGCCGGCCTCCTGGGGGGAGACCTTGGCCGGTTCCGGCTCGGGGCGGGGCGCGGGCTCCTCGTCCGGGTCCGCCGGGGCGGCGGAGGGCTGGCGGCGGGTGCGGTTCTCGCGCAGCCGCTGGGCGGCGGCCTCGGCGCTGCGGCGGTCCATGACCACCTCGAAGCGGCGGCGTTCCTGGGTGCGCAGATGCACGATGTACACACTCAGGAGGACGGCGGGGAGCGCGGGCGCCCACAGGAAGCCCAGACCGCCGACGGCCGCCACGACCGCTCCGACGGTGAACGCCAGGAAGAGGATCGTGGTGGTGCGCCTCCGGCGGGCCAGCACCTTGCTCCGGCGGGCGCGTTCGGCAGCCGCCCGGCTGGGGCGTGGCCTCCGGCGCTGCCCGGCCGGTGCCGGTTCGGCCGCCGGTGTGCTCCGGTCGCGCCGGCCTTCGGCCGGCGGGGCCTGGCGCACATCGGTTCTGGGCGCGGCGAAGGCCCGGACGTCCACGGAACTCAAACGGTCCGTGACGGCATCCGGGTCGACGTCGGAACCGGACCCCTCCGCGGCGCGTTCCCGCTGCTCCTTGGCGTACCGGCGCTCCATCGCCCCGCGTCCGGACAGCAGCCGGATGGCGGTGGAGAAGCGTTCCGTCGGACGAGCCTCGTTCAACTCGTCCTGCCTGCGGAGCCACATCGGCACCAGGTAGGCGGCCCAGGCCCCGACGATGACTGCGTAGATGAGGCCGCTGCTGCTCACGGTGACACCGTAGAGGGATTCGCACAACGCCATCCGCCAATTGGGCCGGTGTGTCGCGCGATCCAGCTGATATCACGGACTTTTTTGCGACTGATCGGATCAGATGACAGTCGGAATGGATTTGATTCGAACATTTATTTGATTTCTCGGGGGGTTCGGGGCTGTGACCGGTGCCAGCGGAGGAGCAGCCCCCCGGGCACTTCGTCGGCGGTCAGGGCGAAGACGAGATGGTCCCGCCACGCGCCGTCGATATGGAGATAGCGGGGGCGCATCCCCTCCTCGCGGAAACCGAGCTTCTCCACGACCCGGCGGCTGGGGGTGTTCTCCGGGCGGATGCAGACCTCCATCCGGTGCAGTCCGACCGTGCGGAAGCAGTGGTCGACCGCGAGCGCGACGGCGGTCGGCATCACTCCCCGGCCGGCGACCTCCCGGTCCAGCCAGTAGCCGACATGGCCGGAGCACATCGAGCCCCAGGTGATGCCCGCCACCGTCAGCTGGCCCACCAGACGGCCCCGGTACTCGATCACGAAGGGCAGCATCCGGCCGGCGTTGGCCTCGGCCCGCAGATGGCGGACCATCTGCCGGTAGGTGGGCCGGTGGGCGGCCGGAGCGCCGGGGACCGGGGGCGGGATGGTGGCCTCCCAGGGGCGCAGCCATTCGCGGTTGCGCCGGTTGACCTCCCGCCAGACACGCTGGTCACGCAGCTTTATCGGGCGCAGGACGATGTCGCCGTCCGTCAGAACCACCGGCCAGGGCGCGTTCAGCTCGGGCTCCCCGGGGACGGTGAACCGGCGGGCCCGGACAGTGAACCGGCGTCCGGCCCGGACAGTGAACCGGCGGGCCCGGACGGCGAGCCTGCGGCGGGACCGGGATGGTCGCCGCCGCGGATCTGGTCGACCGCGTGGAGCAGCAGCCGGTCCAGCACGGCGAGACCGTCCCGCACCCCGCCGGTGGAGCCGGGCAGATTGACGATCAGGGTGCGGCCGGCGAGACCCGCCAGGCCCCGGGAGAGCGCGGCGGTCGGCACCTTGGCCAGGCCCTGCGCGCGGATCGCCTCGGGGATGCCGGGGATCTCCCGGTCGAGCACCGCACGGGTCGCCTCGGGGGTGCGGTCGGTCGGCGAGAGACCGGTGCCGCCGGTGGTGAGGATGACGTCGTACGCCGCCGCCACCCCCGCCCGCAGCTCCCGCTCGACCGGATCACCGTCCGGGACGACCCGGGGCCCGTCGACCGAGAAGCCGAGTGCGCTCAGACCGGCCGCCAGCAGCGGGCCGCCGCGGTCCTCGTACACCCCGGCCGCCGCCCGGTTGGAGGCGGTGACCACCAGCGCGCGCAGGGGTGCGGGGGCGGGTGCCGGGGAGGTCATGACCGGCTCCAGTCGCCGGACTTGCCGCCCGTCTTCTCCTCCACCCGCACGTCGGTGATCACCGCCGCCTTGTCGACCGCCTTCACCATGTCCACGACCGTCAGCGCGGCGACCGAGACCGCCGTCAGCGCCTCCATCTCCACACCGGTGCGGTCCGCGGTCCGCACCGTGGCGGTGATCTCCACCGCGTCGTCGGCGACCGACAGCTCCACCTTCACCCCGGTCACCGCCAGCGGATGACAGAGCGGGATCAGCTCGGGGGTGCGCTTGGCGCCCATGATTCCCGCGATGCGGGCGGTCGCGAGCGCGTCCCCCTTGGGCACGCCCTCGCCTCTCAGCAGCGCCACCACCCGCGGTGAGACCAGGACCCGGCCCCCGGCGCGGGCGGTGCGCGCGGTGACGTCCTTCCCCGAGACGTCGACCATCCGGGCCGCCCCCGTCCCGTCGATGTGCGTCAGTCCGCCGTCATTGCTCATATCGCTGTCGCCGCTCCCGGTTGTGTGGGCAGACACGGTACTCCCAGCCTTCCCGGTCAGCCGAGGAGGACCACATCGACCTCGTCGCCCGGCTCCAGCGAGGTCTCCCCCTCCGGTACGACGATCAGGGAGTCGGCGTGGGCGAGGGCCGCGACGAGATGGGAGCCGGCGCCGCCCACGGGGGTGACGGTGCCCGCCGCCCGGTCGTGGGTCCCGCGCAGGAACTGGCGGCGGCCGGCGGGCGAGCGGAGCGCCCCGTCGGACTTCAGCACCGCCCGGACGGTGGGGCGTCGGACGTCCTCCACCCCCATCAGGGTGCGGATCGCCGGGCGGACGAAGAGCTCGAAGGAGACATAGGAGGAGACCGGATTGCCGGGCAGGGCGAGCAGCGGGGTGTGGTCGGGGCCGATGGTGCCGAAGCCCTGCGGCTTGCCCGGCTGCATGGCGAGGGTGCGGAAGTCGACGCCGCCGCCCAGTACCTCCTCGTCGCCGACCGGGGTGAGCGCCTCCTTGACGACGTCGTACGCGCCGACACTGACCCCGCCGGTGGTGACCAGCAGATCGGCGCGGATCAGCTGGTCCTCGATGGTGCCGCGCAGGGTGTCGGCGTCGTCGGTGACCGCGCCGACCCGGTAGGCGAGGGCGCCCGCGTCCCGGGCGGCGGCGGCCAGGGCATAGCTGTTGGAGTCGTAGATCTGTCCCTCGGCGAGGGATTCGCCGGGCTGCACCAGCTCACTGCCGGTGGAGAGGACGACCACCCGGGGGCGGGGGCGGACCCGGACGGTGGCGCGGCCGATCGCGGCGAGCAGCCCGATCTGCGGCGGCCCGAGGACGGTGCCGCGGGCCAGCGCCAGATCGCCGGCGCGCACATCGCTGCCGCGCGCGCGGATGAACGCGCCCGCCTCGGCCGCGCGGTGCACCCGGACCTCGCCGCTCGCGCCCTCGGGGGACTGCCCGGCCGGGCGCATGCCGGTGGCCGCTCCCCCGCCGGAGCCGCCGTCGGTCCACTCGACCGGGACGACCGCCTCGGCACCGGGCGGCAGCGGCGCCCCGGTCATGATCCGCGCGGTCTCGCCGGGACCGACGGCCGGCAGGGCGCCGCCGCCCGCCGCCACATCGCCGACCACCGTGAGCACGGCCGGGAACTCCTCGCTCGCCCCCTGGATGTCGGCGACCCGGACCGCGTACCCGTCCATGGAGCTGTTGTCGAAGGGCGGCAGGGCGACGGGGACGGTGATGTCCTCCACGAGGACACAGCCCTGGGCGTCCATGAGGTGCAGCTCGATCGGTTCGAGCGGGCGGACGGCCGCGAGGATGTCCGCCAGGTGGTCGTCCACCGACCAGATCGCGCTGCTCTCACTCACGGTGTCACATCTCCTCGGTCACATAGTGGCGCAGCCAGCTCCGGAACTCGGGTCCCAGGTCCTCACGTTCGCACGCGAGTCTGACAATGGCCCGCAGGTAGTCGCCGCGGTCGCCGGTGTCGTACCGGCGGCCCTTGAAGACGACGCCGTGCACCGGGCCGCCGACCGTCTCGTCCGCGGCCAGTTTCTCCAGTGCGTCGGTGAGCTGGATCTCATTGCCGCGGCCCGGCCGGGTCTCGCGGAGTATCGCGAAGACGGCGGGGTCCAGCACATAGCGGCCGATGATGGCGAGATTGCTGGGCGCGTCGGCGGCTTCGGGCTTCTCGACCAGTTCGGTCACCCGGACCACATCGGACTCGCCGGTGGCCGCCACGCCCGCGCAGCCGTAGAGGTGGATCTGCTCGGGCTCGACCTCCATGAGGGCGATGACGCTGCCGCCGCGCTCCTCCTGGACCTGGACCATGCGGGAGAGCAGGGGGTCGCGGGGGTCGATCAGGTCGTCGCCGAGGAGGACGGCGAAGGGCTGGTCGCCGACGTGCGGGGCGGCGCACAGCACGGCGTGCCCGAGGCCGCGCGGGTCGCCCTGGCGCACATAGTGCATGGTGGCCAGGTCGCTGGACTCCTGAACCTTCTTGAGGCGCTCCTCGTCGCCCTTGCGGACGAGCGCCTCCTCCAGTTCGTAGTTCCGGTCGAAGTGGTCTTCGAGGGGGCGCTTGTTGCGGCCGGTGACCATCAGCACATCGGAGAGGCCGGCGGCCACCGCCTCCTCGACGACGTACTGAATCGCCGGCTTGTCGACCACCGGGAGCATCTCTTTGGGAGTGGCTTTCGTGGCGGGCAGAAAGCGCGTGCCGAGGCCTGCGGCCGGAATGACCGCCTTGGTGATCCTGGTGTTCGACCGAGTCATGTTCAGCACAATATCCGGCCAACAGCGCCTGACTATAGGCAGAAGGCGAGGTTCGAAATAACTTCTGCCTGTTGGTCATCAAACGAAAGGGTTTGTGAGCGGGTTATGGCAGACGATCTGTCCGGTAAAGAGGCCAAGAGGGCGATTCGCGAGCGGCTGCTCGATGCCCGTCGCGCACTCTCCGGAGAGGAGGTGCGCGAAGCGGCCGGGGCGTTCGCGCGACAGGCGCTGGGTCTGCCCGAGCTGTCGGAGGCGGCGACCGTCGCCGCCTATGTCTCGGTGGGGCGCGAACCGGGCACGCGCGCGCTGCTCGACGCGCTGCGCGAGCGGGGCGTACGCGTCCTGCTGCCGGTCCTGCTGCCCGACAACGACCTGGACTGGGGCGTGTACGAGGGCGCGGAGCGGCTGGCGCGCGCCGGGCGCGGGCTGCTGGAGCCGGCCGGGCCCCGGCTGGGGACGGACGGCGTGCTGGAGGCCGATGCCGTACTCCTTCCGGGGCTGGCGGTGGACGGCCGCGGGATGCGGCTGGGGCGCGGGGGCGGCTCGTACGACCGTGTACTGGAACGGATCGGGCGGGACGCACCGGGGGAAAGGGGCGAGCGGGGCGGGGCGGGTGAGCGGCCGGCCCTGGTGGTGCTGCTCTACACGCACGAGGTGGTCGAGCGGGTTCCCGCGGAACCGCACGACCACCCCGTGCATGCCGTCATCACTCCCGAAGGGGTCCGGCGCTTCAGCCCGCCGGCTTCAGTGTGAGGGTGTCGACCGTGTTGGTCTCCACCGCCTTCTCGGTGAAGGACCAGTCGAGCAGTTCGCCGTTGGCCCACTTGTCCGTCTGATCGGTGTAGTGAGCGCTGTAGGCGTGTCCGGACGCCCCGGTGAGGTTGATCCAGTTGGACTTGTCCCACTCGCCGACGTTGACCACCATCCGCATCGAGGGCACCCAGACGACGTCATATCCGGCGGCGGCGTTCCAGCCGGTGGCGTTGACCGCGGCCTCGCCGCCGCCGAGGTTCCACGGGCCGCGGTTCAGCAGGTAGCGCAGCGGGCCGGGGCCCTCCTTGCCGAGGGTCTGGTTGGTGAGGTTCAGCTGGTGCAGCCGGCCCCAGCTCCAGCTGGAGATGTCCTTGCCGAGCTCGGCCGTGAGCTCCCAGCGGGCGTCCTTCATGGCCCGCTCGAACAGCTCGTCACGGGTGTCGGTGGCCTGGTCGTTGCGGTTCCTCGGGGAGCGCCACCAGGCGTTGTCCTCATCCTCGACGATCTTGCGGACCACCTCGAACCAGCGGTCGCCGCCGTCCGGCTGCGCCGACTGGGCGTCGCGCTGGCCGCACTCGATGACGGGCTCGACCAGTTCGTCCACCGGGCCGGTGCTGTTCACCGGGCGCACGCTCAGGCACTGGCCCTCGACCCGCAGCTCCTTGGGCAGTTTGTTGCCGAAGGCGAGCTTCAGGATGTTGCGCCAGACGGCGTTGAAGTACGCGGCGGCGGCCGAGTCCGGCTCCTGGGTGTAGGTCCAGCTCTCCAGCAGCTTCTGCGCCTCGCGGACGTCCGGGTCGTCGATGTCGATCTTCAGCAGCAGCGGCGTCAGAAGGGTCCCGATCGCGCTCGCGTTGTCCATCTGCATCGTCCGCATGTCCTCGGTGGAGATCTTCCCCCCGCCCTTGATCTTGTCCGCGATCAGGGTGTTGATCCGCTCGCTCCGGGCGCCGTAGCCGTAGTCCTCGGTGATCAGGTACGGGTACTTGTCGGCGTCGATCACGGCCTGGTTGGCGGTGACGATGTAGCCGCGCGCGGGGTTCTTCTCGTACGGCATCTCGTTGAAGGGGATGGGGTCCCCCCACTTGTAGGCGGGGTCCCAGCCGGGTGCGGGGATGTCGCCGTTGCCCTTGGCGCGGCGCGGGATGCTGCCGGGCGCCTGGTAACCGATGTTCTCGGCGTCCGCGTAGATCATGTTCTGCGATGGGACCTCGAAGTCCCTGGCCGCCTCGCGGAAGGACGTGAAGTCATTGGCGCGGTTGAGCTTGAAGACGGCGTCCATGGTTCTGCCGGGCTTCAGCGCGGTCCACTGGAGCGCGACGCCGTAGCCGGCGGCCCGGTCCGGGGCGGAGTTGGAGACCGGGGCGTGCCGGCCGACCTTCTCCAGCTCGGTACTGCGGTCGGAGACCAGCGGTCCGTGCTCGGTCTCCCGGACGGTGATCGTCTTGGGCTTGCCGCCCGCAACCTTGATGACCTCCTTGCGGGTCTTCAGCTTCCGCTGCTCGTCGCGGACCTGGTAGCTGTCGCCGCTGAGCTTCTCCAGGTAGAGGTCGGTCACATCGGCGCCGAGGTTGGTGAAGCCCCAGGCGATGTCCTGGTTGTGGCCGATGATCACACCGGGGGTGCCGGCGAAGGTGAAGCCCGCCGTGTCGTACTGGCAGTCCTTCGACACCTTCCGGCAGTGCAGGCCCATCTGGTACCAGAGCGAGGGCAGCTGGGGCGCGAGGTGCGGGTCATTGGCGAGCAGCGGCTTGCCGGTGGTCGTGTACTTGCCGGAGACGACCCAGGAGTTGGATCCGATGCCGTTGCCGTTCGGGCCGAGCAGGGCGGGGATGGTGTCCAGGGTCTCGGAGAGGGAGGAGAGCTGGGTGTTCAGGCCCTCCATGGCGGCCTCGGCGTCGGCCGCGTCCGCGGGGGTGCCGCCGGGGTCGGTGCCGTCGATCCCGGGGACTCCGGCCGCGCCGCCGGTGGTGCCGTCGCCGCCGCTGTCGCTGTTACCGCTGCTGTTGCCGTCGCCGCCGGTGTTGCCGTTGTTGTCGCCCGCGTCGCCGGAGGGTTCGGCGTCCGGGTCGAAGCTCCCGGTGACGGGATCGATCCCGCCCTTGTCCATGACGGGCCGGACGCCGCCCGGGTACTCCGGGTAGAGGTCCTCGATCTGCTCCGGGCTCAGCCTGCTCGTCAGCAGGGAGCGGTCGATCTCGTCCTCCATGTTGCCGCGCAGATCCCACGCCATCGCCTTGAGCCAGGCCACCGAGTCGACCGGTGTCCACGGCTCGGGCTCGTAGTCGTTGACGAAGGAGAGCGCCGCGTACTCGACGGAGAGCTCCTCGCCGTCCTTGCCGGCCAGGTAGGCGTTGACGCCGTCCGCGTACGCCTGGAGGTTCTTCTTGGTCTCCGCCGTCAGGACGTCGTCGTACTCGCGCTGGGCGACCCCGCGCCAGTCGAGGGTGCGCAGGAAGGCGTCGGTGTCGACCTGTTCCGCGCCGAACATCTCCGAGAGCCGTCCCGCCGTCATGTGCCGGCGTACGTCCATCTCCCAGAAGCGGTCCTGCGCCTGGACGAAGCCCTGGGCCCGGAAGAGGTCCTCGTCGGTGTCGGCGTAGATCTGCGGAATGCCGTAGTCGTCGCGCTTGACCTCGACCTCTCCGCGCAGACCGTCGATCTCTATCGTGCCGGTCGTCTGCGGGAAGGAGGCGCGCACGGTGCTCACGCCCCAGTAGCCGCCGTATCCGATGCCGCCCAGCAGAGCCAGCACCAGGACGAGCACGAACAAGCGGGCGCGTCGCCCCTTCTTCTTCTTGCGGGAAGAGGCGGTTGTGTTGGAGGGCATCGCTGTCCTTCGAGGCGCAGGCTGGTCCAGGAGTGCTGTAGCAACCATAGGCGCAGCGCCGGGTAACCCCTGACGCGGTATCCGATAGCGGACCGGAGGGGGAGCCTCCGCTGTCGCGCGGGCCGTGGCCGGCGGCGCCCCCTGCGGTGCGCGAGCACGGACCACGGAAAAGGGATGTGCCGGACATACCGGCGGATCGGCGGGGAGGCACGAGCGTCGCTTGGCCGGATCCCGGCTGTTTCGGGGAAGAGTTGGGGAGCGCGTCCGGCGGCCCGCCCCGCGGGCTCTCACCAGACCATCAGCGTCAAGGAAACGTTAAAGATTAGGTAAGGTAACGAAGTGTCGCCGCCCGGATCCGCGATCCGGCACGTAGAGGCGCGAGGGGAAGGATCGGCCACTGACTGTCCACCGGCTCAATGAAGTCCTGCTCATCTGCTCACTCGTGCTGCTCATCGCCGTCGTCGCGGTGCGCCTCTCATCGCGCAGCGGGCTGCCCAGTCTGCTGCTCTATCTGGGGATCGGCATCGCCATAGGGCAGGACGGCATCTTCAACGTCGAGTTCGACAATGCCGAGCTGACGCAGGTCATCGGCTATGCCGCACTGGTCGTGATCCTCGCCGAGGGCGGCCTGGGCACCAAATGGCAGGAGGTGAGACCCGCCCTGCCGGCGGCCGTCGCGCTCTCCACCGCAGGGGTCGCGCTCAGCGTCGGCGTCACCGCCGCCGCGGCCCACTATCTCGTCGGCCTGGAGTGGCGGCAGGCACTCATCATCGGCGCGGTGGTCTCCTCGACCGACGCCGCCGCCGTCTTCTCCGTCCTGCGCAGAGTGCCGCTGCCGTCCCGGGTGACCGGCGTACTGGAGGCCGAATCGGGATTCAACGACGCCCCCGTCGTCATCCTGGTCGTCGCCTTCTGCACCGCCGGCCCGGTCGACGACTGGTACGTACTCGTCGGCACCATCGCCCTGGAGCTCACCATCGGCGCGGCCATCGGGCTCGCGGCGGGCTGGCTCGGCGCCTTCGGGCTGCGGCATGTGGCACTGCCCGCGTCCGGGCTCTACCCGATCGCCGTGATGGCGATCGCGGTGGTGGCGTACGCGGCCGGCGCCATCGCCCACGGCAGCGGCTTCCTCGCCGTCTACCTCGCGGCGATGGTCCTCGGGAATTCCAAGCTTCCGCACGCGCCCGCCACCCGCGGCTTCGCCGAGGGGCTCGGCTGGCTCGCCCAGATCGGGATGTTCGTCCTGCTCGGACTGCTGGTGACCCCGCACGAGCTGGTGGACGACTTCTGGCCGGCGGTGATCGTGGGCCTGGTGCTGACGATGGTGGCCCGGCCGCTCTCGGTCTTCCTCAGCCTGCTGCCGTTCCGCATCCCGCGCCGGGAGCAGATCCTGCTCTCCTGGGCCGGGCTGCGCGGTGCCGTACCGATCATTCTGGCCACCATCCCGATGGTGGCGGATGTCGAGGGCAGCACCCGGATCTTCAACATCGTCTTCGTCCTGGTCGTCGTCTACACCCTGGTGCAGGGCCCCACCCTGCCCTGGCTGGCGAAGGCGCTGCGGCTGGGCCCCGGCGCCCCCTCCGACCTGGGTGTCGAGTCGGCACCGCTGGAGCAGCTGCGCGGGCATCTGCTGTCGGTGTCGATTCCGGAGGAGTCGAAGATGCACGGGGTGGAGGTCGCGGAACTCCGCCTTCCGCCCGGGGCGGCGGTCACGCTGGTGGTACGGGACGAGCGGAGCTTCGTGCCGTCGCCGTCCACGGTGCTGCGGCGCGGGGACGAGCTGCTGGTGGTGGCGACCGACCCGGTGCGGGACGCGGCGGAGAAACGGCTGCGCGCGGTGGGGCAGGGCGGCAAGCTGGCCGGATGGCTCGGGACGGGGTAGCACTCCGCGTACGGACGAGGTGAGTGCCCGCCGGGGGATCCCTCCGGCGGGCGGGGGCGGAGGCGCGGTCTCGAAGGGCTGGGGCCCCTCCGCCGGGCGGGAGCGGAGGCGCGGTCCGGAAGGGCCGGGCAGCGGCTCGACAGGGGCTCGACCGGCGCCCGGTGCCCTCCCCGTACTGCCTGTACCATGAACCAGTACCTTGATCGACCACCTCTGCCTGACGCAGGGCTGGCGCGACCGTATGGCGGCCGAGACGTCCTCGCAGTGGGGCCCGGTATCTACCGCAGTTCTGCGCGAGTGGACAGCTCTCGGCCACTCCCGTACCACCTCGGGAGATGCCACCAGGCGGCAGAAAGGCAGTGACCGTGGCAGCCACGGTCACCGAAGGCACACGCCCCGGCTACGGACAGCTGCTCCGTACCCCCGGCGTCTGGACCTTCCTCATTCCGGGCTTCGCCGCACGGCAGCCCTTCGCGATGCTGACGATCAGCATCGTCCTGCTCGTCCAGCACACCACCGGCTCCTACGGCACCGCGGGCGCGGTCGCCGCGGTCACCGGTGTCTCGATGGCGGTCTTCGCGCCGCAGAGCGGCAAGCTCGCGGACCGTCTCGGCCAGCGCGCCGTACTGCTGCCGGGCGTACTGGTGCACACGGCCTCCGTGTCCGCGCTGACCGCGCTCGCCCTGGCGGACGCCCCTCTCTGGGCGCTCTTCGCCGCCGCGGTGCCGACGGGTGCCTCGGTGCCCCAGGTCGGCCCCATGGTGCGGGCCCGCTGGGCGGCGAAGCTCGACGGATCGCCGCTGATGCCGACCGCCGCGGCGTTCGAGTCGGTGACGGACGAGTTCACCTTCGTCGTCGGACCGGTGCTCGCGACCGCGCTCTGCACCGGCGTCCACCCGGCCGCCGGACTGATCGCGGAGGCGGCGCTCACTCTGGCCGGCGGACTGCTCTTCGCCGCGCAGAAGCGCACCCAGCCCGCGGTGCGCCGCTCGGGCGGCGGCGCGGCGGTGAAACAGATATCGGCGCTCTCCATCCCCGGGGTGCGGGTCCTGATCGTCGCGTTCCTCGGGATCGGCTCGGTCTTCGGCGGCATGCAGGTCTCGCTGACCGCGTTCAGCGAGGAGATCGGCAACCCGGGCGCCAACGGACTGCTGTACGGGATCTTCGCGGCCGGCAACATGCTGGCGGGTATCGCCTGCGGTGCCATCGCCTGGAAGAGCGGCCCCAAGCAGCGGGTGATCATCGGATACGCCGGCCTGACGCTGGCCGCCTCCGCGCTGTGGGCGGCGGACTCCGTCGTCCTGCTCGCGGTACTCGGGCTCCTGGTCGGTCTCTGCATCGCCCCGGCCCTGATCGGCGGCTACACCCTGGTCGAGTCACTGGTGCCGGCCTCCGCCCGCACCGAGGCGTTCACCTGGCTGACGGGTGCGGTGGCCTTCGGCCAGGCGACCGCGGTCACCGTCGCCGGACAGCTGGCCGACGCCCGGGGCGCGAGCGCCGGATTCGTGGTGCCGCTGGCCGGAACCGTACTGGCGCTGGCCACTCTGCTGGCCCTGCGAAACCGGCTCGCACCGGCCGTACCGGGCCGGATCACGGCCCGGGGAACGAGTGGGATGGGTCACCGCTCGCGGGTGACGGTGGACTGATGCAGCGGAATACGTCACTATGGACCGTCGTTAGCACTCATTGAGTGAGAGTGCCAGGAGGAAGACAAAGTGCCGACCTACCAGTATCAGTGCACCGAATGCGGCGAGGGCCTTGAGGCGGTGCAGAAGTTCACCGATGACGCCCTGACCGTATGCCCCAATTGCGACGGACGCCTGAAGAAGGTGTTCTCGGCGGTCGGCATTGTCTTCAAGGGCTCCGGCTTCTACCGCAATGACAGCAGGGGTTCCTCGTCGAGCAGCACGCCGGCGAGCACCTCCTCGTCGTCGAAGTCGTCCGACTCGAAGACCTCGGATTCGTCGGCGTCTTCTTCGTCGCCGTCCGCTTCGTCGTCGTCCGCGTCGACATCGTCGGCCTCGGCTTCCTCGTCGGGATCGGGCAGCTCGGCCGCCTGAGCCCGCTCTTCCGGGCTCCTGCTCTCCGCCCGGATTTCCCGCTCGGTTCTTTTCGTCCAGGGCCCCGCCACGCAGCACGGCGGGGCCTTCGGCGTATCCCGCTCCATGGACACTCGGTGCGCCCCCATGGCGCGTCCGGCGGGCACTCGGCAGGTGTTCGGCGAGCCCTGGCCGGGCGTCCGGCGCGCACTTCCGGGCCGGTCCCGGGCCTCGATAGTGTTCCGGTCATGGCGAATGCGAACGCAGAGATCGGCGTGATCGGCGGCTCCGGCTTCTACTCCTTTCTTGAGGACGTGACCGAGGTCCCGGTCGAAACCCCTTACGGCAGCCCCAGCGACTCCCTTTTCCTCGGTGAGGTGGCGGGCCGGAAGGTCGCGTTCCTCCCCCGGCACGGACGCGGTCACCACATCCCGCCGCACCGCATCAACTACCGGGCCAATCTGTGGGCACTGCGCTCGGTGGGAGTGCGCCAGGTGCTCGGCCCGTGCGCGGTGGGCGGACTGCGTCCGGAGTACGGCCCCGGCACTCTCCTCGTGCCCGATCAGCTGGTGGACCGCACCAAGGCGCGGGAGCAGACGTACTTCGACGGGGTGGAGCGGGCGGACGGGGCGGTGCCCCGGGTGGTGCACACGACCTTCGCCGACCCCTACTGTCCGGCCGGGCGTTCCGTGGCGCTGAAGGCCGCCCGGGGGCGGGACTGGGAAGCCGTGGACGGCGGAACGATGGTGGTCATAGAAGGCCCCCGGTTCTCCACCCGGGCGGAGTCGCGCTGGCACTCCGGCGCGGGCTGGTCGGTGGTCGGGATGACCGGGCACCCGGAGGCGGTCCTCGCCCGCGAACTCGCCCTCTGTTACACCTCGCTGTCCCTGGTCACCGATCTGGACGCGGGCGCGGAGACGGGCGACGGGGTCTCGCACACCGAGGTGATGCGGGTCTTCGGGGAGAACGTGGGCCGGCTGCGCGAGGTTCTCTTCGACGCGGTGGCGGCGCTCCCGGCGACGGCGGAACGCGACTGCCTGTGCGTACGGGCCCATGACGGCTGGAATCTGGGCATCGAACTGCCCTGATCCGTCGCCCTGTTTTTGTCCCATCCCGTCCCGTCCCCGTCCCCGTCCCTGACCCAGTCGGTCGCGGCGGGGCGGGGCGGGGGGCGGGGCGGGCTGGGGGAGGGGGGAACGACCCCTTCCGGGTGAGGGAGTTGTCCACAACCCCGGCGCTGTCCACAGGCTCCGGCGGGATCGGGACGGAAGAGGGATGGTGAGAAGCGAGCGGCCGACCGGGGCCGCGATCGCTTCTCCACGCCAGGCGGTGTTCCCCATGTCCTCCCCTCTCTCCTCCTCTCCCCCTTCCTCCGCGTCTCCTTTGCCCTCCGTGCCCTCCGGGGCCTGCTCCGGGGGGCACCGGCCAGGGGCGGATCCGGCCCCGCACCAGGGGCTCGCGGGCTCCGCGGTGCCCGAGCCGCTGGGGGTCCCGCCCTTCGCGCCGGTACGCGTACGGCGCGGCGCCCACCGGCTGCGGCGGGCGGTGCGGCGAAGGCACCGGGCACTGGCCGCCGGGCTGGCGCTGACCGCGGCGACGGCCCTGGCGGCCTCGGGCGCCCGGGAGCCGGGCGGGCGGAGCACCGGGGACGACCCCCGGCGCTCGGGCGGCCCGGATGTCCCCGAGCGGGCCGGCCCGGCGAGGGGCGGGCAGCGTCCGCCCGCCGAACTGATCGCCGCCGGGGTGCATGTCGCGGACGCGCGCACGGTCCGGCTGCTCCGGCCCGATGACCGGGTGGATGTGATCGCCACCCCGGGATTCCGGGCGGGGGAACCCGACCCGCCCGACGCGCGGGTGGTGGCGAGGAGCCTGCGGGTGGCCGAGGTCCGGAGGGTGAGCGAGACCTCCGGGGCGCTGGTGGTGCTCTCCGTGCCGCGCGCCGTCGCCGGCGCGCTGGCCGCCGCCGGGGCCACATCGGCCATGGCGGTGACCCTGTGCTGAGCGGCGCGTCCATTCGGCGGCCGGCCCGCTCACCGGCGGCGGTTCGCCCGCGGAGTCGTACTGACGTACCTTCCCGTCACCTCTTCGCGGGTACGGAGTGGACAGCGCGGCCACGCATTGCCGTAGGTTGCGGGGGGTTTTGTTCCGTCCCCCGTATTCATGAGGAAAGGCTCCGTGGTGACCGAGAAGAAGGTCAGCTTGCTGGAGGGCTTCAAAGCCTTCCTGCTGCGCGGCAATGTGATCGACCTGGCTGTGGCCGTCGTCATCGGCGCTGCATTCACCCAGATCGTCAACTCTGTGGTGAAGGGCGTCATCAACCCCCTGGTCGGCGCGTTCGGCACCAAGGACCTGGATGCCTACAGCTCCTGCATCAAGGGCACCTGCAAGGTGGTGAACGGCGAGGTCGACGGCATCAAGATCCTCTGGGGATCGGTCCTCGGGGCCACCCTCAGCTTCATCATCACCGCGGCGGTCGTCTACTTCCTGATGGTGCTGCCCATGGCCAAGTACCTGGCCCGCAAGGCGGCCAGGGACGCGGCGAAGGAAGGCACGAAGGAGGTCGTCGAGCTCTCCGAGCTGGAGGTGCTGAAGGAGATCCGCGACACCCTCGTGGCGCAGTCGCGCGGTGGGTCCGGGGCGTCCGGCACACCCGGTGGGGGCTCTCCCTCGGGTCCCGGCGCGCTGTAGCGGCGCACGCGGGGACTCCTCGGGGCGGGGCCGCCCGGGCTCAGATGTGGTGCGGCGGCTTCTCCTCGAGGAAGCGCGCGAGATCCGCGGCTCCGTCGCCGCCCGCGGCGGGCCGCTCACCCCAGCCCCGGTCCGTGTCGTCCGCGGACTGCCGGTCCAGCGGATCGTCGAAGTCGATCCTCGGCTTCGGGGGGTCCTGGCGAGGTCGCCTCGCGTCTCGCGGGCCGGGGGCGGGGGCGGTACTCATCTCTCCAGGGTACGGCGGCACCGGGCGGCACGGGCCCGCCGGAGCGGGGGACCCGGGCGATACGCCCGGATCCGTTCCCTCCGGCCCCGGCACGTGGCCCGGTCACCCTGACGGGTGCGCATCCCGTCGCCCACCGGCGTGGTCTCTGCTCTGCTGGGCGTATGAGAGCGGACCGCGCCGGCGGGGACGACGCGAGCGGGAACAGCGGCGACGGCTCGTCCCCGGAGGCGCTCGGCTATACGCCGCTGCGGCGGATGGTGCCCCGGAAGACGGACGAGGCGCACCGGGCGGCCACACCGCTGGAGCTCTTCTTCGATCTGTGCTTCGTGGTCGCCGTGGCCCAGGCGGGGGCACAGCTGGTCCACTCCCTGGCCGGGGGACACCCCGTCTCCGGCGTCTTCGGCTACGCCCTGGTGTTCTTCGGGGTGTGGTGGGCCTGGATGAATTTCACCTGGTTCGCCTCGGCGTACGACTGCGACGACGTGCCCTACCGGATCGCGACCCTGGTACAGATCGCCGGAGTCCTGGTCTACGCGGCGGGAGTGCCCCGCGCGTTCAGCGCGAACGACTGGACGATCGCGGTCATCGGCTATCTGATCATGCGGCTCGCCCTGATGACCCAGTGGCTGCGCGCGGCGGCGGCGGAACAGGGCGCGGCCCGGCGGACCGCGCTGACCTATGCCGTCGGGATCGCCCTCTGCCAGCTCGCGTGGGTGGTGCTGCTGCTCGCCCCGAAGGATGCCCGGCACTGGCTGTTCCTGGCGGGCATCGCGGCGGAACTACTGGTGCCGCTGCTCGCGGAACGACGCCGGCGGACCCCCTGGCACGCCCATCACATCGTGGAGCGGTACGGGCTGTTCACCCTGATCGTGCTGGGCGAGACGATGGCGGCGAGCACCGTCGCCGTGCAGTCGGCCCTGGACGAACACGATGCCGTGGGCGAGTTGCTGCCCATCGCGGGCGGCGGACTCCTGATCATCTTCTCGGCGTGGTGGATCTACTTCGCCGTACCGGCACACGAACGCCTGATCTCCAATCGGCAGGCGGTCCCCTGGGGATACGGCCATGTGCTGATCTTCGGCTCGGCGGCGGCGATCGGTGCCGGGATGGAGGTGGCGGTCGAGCATGCGGTCGGCAAGGCGCACCTTTCGGAGGCGGCGGCGAGCGCGGCCGTCACCGTGCCGTCGGCGGTCTTTCTGCTGACCGTCTGGCTGCTGCACGCCCGGCACTTCGGTCACGGCAGGGCTCAGCAGCTTCTGCTGCCGGTGGCGGCCCTGGGGGTGCTCTGCTCGACCTTCGCGGGCGAGTGGGCGGTACTGATCGCCGGGCTGGTCTCGGCCGCCGCCGTCGCGGCCGGGGTGGCGCTCACCCACCATGCCGCACCGCCCGCCCTCGCCCCCGGCACCTGAGCCGATGGCACACGATGGCGCCCTCCGCCGCGCGATCACCACCGTGAGCCGGCCCCCGCGCCCCACGGGCCGGTGGCGGGACGGAGAGATGGGGAGGAGGCGGGATGGGGAGGGGGGCGGGGGCGGGGGCCAGGCGGGGCGGGGCGGCCGGGGTAAGTGAACCGACGGGGAGGGGCGGGGGGAGGGGAGGGGGCGGGGGCCGTGATCGGGTAGCCAGAGGGGATGGACGGCATGAGCGAGGACGCGACCGGCGCCAACGGAACAGACAGGCCGGGTGGCACAGGCGGCACACACAACCGGGACAGCCCGGACGGCCCGGACAGCAAGCACGGCCCGGACGTCGGACACGGCCCGAACCGCGTGCACGGAACCGGCGGGCACGGAACCGGCGGGCTGACGGATGTCGCCGGGCTACGGGTCGGGCATGCGCGAGTGGACGGGCCGGGCGCGCTGAGCGGCACCACGGTCGTCCTCGCGCCCGAGGGCGGGGCGGTCGCGGCGGTCGACGTCCGGGGCGGCGGGCCCGGGACCCGGGAGACCGACGCGCTCGACCCGCGCAATCTGGTCCAGCGGATCGAGGCCGTCGTACTGACCGGTGGAAGCGCCTACGGGCTGGAGGCGGCGGCCGGGGTGATGGCCTGGCTGGAGGAGCGGGGGCGGGGGGTCCGGGTCGGCGGCCCCGGGCAGGTGGTGCCGGTGGTCCCCGCCGCCTGTGTCTTCGATCTGGGGCGCGGCGGCGACTGGAGGGCGCGGCCGGACGCGTCGACGGGCCGGGCCGCCGTCGAGGACGCGGCACGGACGGACTCCGGTGCGCCGGTGCGGACCGGCGGGGTCGGCGCGGGCACGGGCGCCGTGGTGGGCGGGCTGAAGGGGGGAATCGGCACCGCCAGTACGGTTCTTCCGGAGTCGGGGGCCACGGTCGGCGCGCTGGTGGTGGCCAATGCGGCGGGTTCGGCGGTGGATCCGCTGACGGGTGTGCTGTACGGGCGGTATCTCACGGGCCCGGTGGAGTACCCGGCGCCGGGCGCGCATGCGGCGGCGCTGCGCCGGGTCGCGGAGGCCGTGGCGGCGGGCGGGCCGCCGCCGCTGAACACCACGCTCGCCGTGGTGGCGACCGACGCCGTTCTCACTCGCGCACAGGCGCAGAAGCTCGCGGGTACGGCGCACGACGGCATCGCGCGCGCCATCCGGCCGGTCCATCTCCTCAATGACGGGGACACGGTCTTCGCACTCGCCACGGGTACGGTGCCGCTCGCGCCCGGGAATCCGTTCGCGCTCAACGAAGTGCTGGCAGCGGGCGCGGACATGGTGACCGAGGCGATTGTGCGGGCGGTTCTGGGGGCCGTCGGGGTGACCGGACCAGGTGGGGTTTTCCCCGCTTACCGGGAGCTGTACGACATCAAATGAATTGAGCGGTATACCGAGTGATGTGGGGCGGGGAACTTCACAAAGAGTTTCTTCGTTTTTCGCAACGACTGGACGCCCCGTCAGGCCGAGGAGCTACTTTTAGCAATCAGCGTGTTACTTGCGGCGACGGCCTGGAGACCGACCTTGAACGATCCCTATGAGACAACCGAGGCGCATCTTGAGCGACTCCTGGGTCGTGCGCTCAACTCCTTCGATCTGCCCGACGCCACGGTCGACCGACTCGGCTCGGCGCTGGCGCATGCGAGTTCTCTGCACTCCTCGCACCACAGCGGTTCGCTGCACCGGGCGACGTACCGGCATGCGTATCTGCTGAGCGACGGGAGTTCGCTGGTCCTGTGGGAGCTGGTGCACAGCTCCGGCCGGGGCGGCACCGAACAGCACGAGCTGTACACCGACGAGGCGGAGGTGCGGCTCGCGGCATCCCGGCTGCCCGCCGGGTTCCCCGGGTTCGCCGAGGCGGGCGAGCAGGGCGGCTCGGCGTTCCTTCCGGGTGCCCACCGCAGTCTCGGTCCCCTCGCCGGTTCCGGCGCCGGTGGCTCCGGCGCCGGGACCGACGAGGGGGCCGCGCGCTTCATCGCGGGCTCGGATCTCGACGCCGATTTCGAACTGCTCGCCAGTCTGCTGGCGGCGCCCCCGGCCGCACTCCCCCGGATGTATGTCCCGGACAATTCCGCCGACCACGCCCGCCGGGTGCTGCGCCGCGCGGAGAACACGGACCGGCCGGGCGAGGAGATCGCCGTCACGCTGCGGAGCGCGTTCGCGCACCACATCACCCAGGTGCTCGCACGTCAGTGCCGGGTGGCGGGCAAGGACGCCGGTTTCACGCTGTACGAGCATGCCTTTCTGCTGCTCGACGGCGCCGAGGTCTCCCTCTGGGAGGTGGAGCACACCGCCACTCCGGACGGCCGTCACATGTGCGAGGTCTACACCGCCGAACAGGCCGCCCGCGAGGCGATGGAGCTGCGCGCCCGGGTCCGCTGACAGCCGGCGGCAGGCGGCCGGCGGCCGTTCCGCACCCCGGCGCGGAGAGAGTCCGGGAGCAGAGAAGGTCCGGACACGGAAGAGGCCCCGGACGGGTGTTGATCCCGTTCGGGGCCTCCGCCGCCGCGCGACGCGTTCATCGCCGCACGGCCGCTCTCACGGGGTCAGCGCGGGCTCCCGCTCCGGCTGGGGGGTGCCGGGTTCGTCGTCCGCCGGTGCGCCCTCCAGATGCTGCTTGGGGCGGGCGGGCAGGGCGAACATCACCAGGAAGATCACCGCGAGGATCGCGACGACCCACCACAGGGAGTTCTGGAAGGCGTCCACGAACGCCTTTCCGACCGCTTCCGGCACACCGCCCGTGGCTCCCGCGGCGCCTTCGCCGTGCGAACCGAGTGCCGGGCCCTCGCCCGAGCCGCCGAGTGAACCGTCGATCGTACGGAAGAAGACCACCGAGACGAGGCCGAGACCGAGCGCGGTGCCCATCTGCTGCACCGTGCTGATCAGCCCGGACGCCGAACCCGCGTGTTCGCGGGGGACCTCGGAGAGAACCGCGTCCGTCAGCGGCGCCACGATCAGGCCCATGCCGAGCCCCATCAGTACCAGCGGCAGCAGCATCTGCCAGGTGGTTATCCCGGTGCCGTACCGTCCGGCCTCCCAGATGTAGAGCAGCACCCCCGAGGCCATCGTCAGCGCACCGGCCTGGAGCACCTTGCGGCCGAACAGCGGGACCAGTTTCTGTACGGAGATCCCGGCGGCGACGGACACCGCGATGGAGAACGGAACACCGGTCAGTCCCGCCCGCAGCGGACTCCAGCCGAGGCCGACCTGCATGTACAGGGTCCAGACCAGGAAGAAGACGCCCATCAACAGACCGAAGGTGAGCTGTACGGCGATACCGGCGGCGAAGCTCTTGATCCGGAAGAGGGTGAGCTCGACCAGCGGGGAGCCGTCCTTGCGGGTCTTGTACCGCTCGTAGGCCACGAAGACGGCGAAGACCACCAGACTGCCGGCCATGCAGAGATGACCCCAGAGCGGCCAGCCCAGCTCACGGCCGCGTGTCAGCGGGTAGATCAGCATCAGCAGCGCGGAGGTGACCAGTACGACGCCGGCCAGGTCGAGCCGGAGGGCCTGCGGGGCCCTGGACTCGATGATGAACTTCCGGCCCAGCAGCAGTCCGGCGATGCCCACGGGCAGATTGATGAGGAAGATCGGCCGCCATTCGAGGCCGAAGAGATTCCACTGGGTGAGCAGGGCGCCGAGCAGCGGCCCGGAGACGGCGCCGAGTCCGACGATGGCGCCGAAGAGGCCGAAGACCTTGCCGCGTTCGTGTGCGGGGAAGGTGGTGTGGATGATCGCCAGCACCTGAGGCACCATCAGGGCGGCCATGGCGCCCTGGAGGAGCCGGGAGGCGACCAGCATCTCCGCGTTCACGGCGAAGCCGCAGAGCGCGGAGGCGAGGGTGAAGCCGGTGATGCCGAGGAGGAAGAGGCGCTTGCGGCCGTAGATGTCGCCGAGCCGGCCGCCGGTGATCAGTCCGGCGGCGAAGGCGAGTGCGTAGCCCGCGGTGATCCACTGGATGGCGCCGAAGGAGGCGCCGAGATCGCGTTCCATGCTGGGGATGGCGATATTGACGATGGTGACATCGACCAGGTCCATGAAGGCGGCGGTCATCACCACGGCGAGGGCGATCCAGCGGCGGCGGTCCGCGCCCGCGCCGTCCGCGCCGTCCTTCCGGTTCTGCGCTGCGGCCCCGGAATCGGACCCGGCCCCGGACCGAACCGCGGACTCGGCCCCGGACTCGAACTGGACCCCGGGCTCTGCTCCGGCTCCGGCTTCGGCTATGGCTCCGGCGGCGCGGGGGCCTTTTCCTGACGGGTTGGATACGGCGGGCTGTGAACTCATGGACTCAGCGTAGAGATTCATTAGGCCAGAAGATGTCCTCATTGACCGGCATCCTGGGCCCATGACGGACACTCCGGCACGACTGTTGAATCTGCTCTCCCTGCTCCAGACTCCGCGCGAATGGCCGGGCAGCGAGCTGGCCCAGCGCCTGGAGGTGAGCCCTCGCACCATCCGCCGTGACATCGAGCGGCTGCGGGACCTGGGATATCCGGTCGAGGCGTCGAAGGGTGCCGTCGGCGGATACCGGCTGGTCGCGGGCGCCGCGATGCCGCCGCTGCTGCTGGACGACGAGGAGGCCGTGGCGATAGCCGTGGGGCTGCGCGCGGGCGCGGGCCATGCGATCGAGGGCATCGAGGAGGCGTCCGTACGGGCGCTGGCCAAGCTCGAACAGGTGCTGCCGTCCCGGCTGCGGCACCGGGTGACCGCTCTCCAGGCCGCGACGGTGCCGCTGACCCGGGGCGACGGCGCCACCATCGATCCCCGCACCCTGACGGCGATAGCGAGCGCGGCCAGTGGCCAGGAGCGGCTGCGGTTCGGTTATCGGGCGCGGGACGGGGCGGAGACGAAGCGGCTGGTGGAGCCGTACCGGCTGGTGTCGACGGGGAGCCGCTGGTATCTGGTGGCGTACGACATGGCCCGGGAGGACTGGCGCACCTTCCGGGTCGACCGGGTCTCCGATCCGTTCGCCACCGGTGCGCGGTTCGTGCCGAGGGAGCTGCCGGACGGTGATGCGGCGCGGCTGCTGGGCCATACGCGCTCGCCGCGGGAGGAGTACGAGGTGGACATCGCCTTCGAGGCTCCGGCGGATTTCGTGGCGGTGCGGCTGCCCGCCGCGCTGGGGAAGCCGGTGCCGACCGGTGAGGGGAGCTGTCGGCTGCGGGGCCGGTCGTCGGACACGATGGAGTGGCTGGCGCTGCGGCTGGCGCTGGTGAGGTGCGAGTTCACCGTCGCGGCGCCGGAGCGGCTGGTCGTTCATCTGGACGAGCTGGGGGCGCGGCTGACCCGTTCGGCCCGCGGGGACCGGCCGGAGGGCTCGCCGGCGGGGACGGCACCGTAGCGAGAACCGGGAACAGAGACGGGAAGAGAGACGAGCAGAGAGACGGGAACGGAGCCGTGAGGGCGGACACCCGGCGGCCCGGGCAGGAACAGTCCGGGCAGGCCCCGGACAGGAACGGGCCGGACAGGAACGGCCCCGAACGGGAACAGGCCGGGCAGGAACAGGCCCCGGACAGGGAAGGACCCCGAAGCCGGGGGGAGGGCTTCGGGGTCCGGTTCTCGGGGAGGGGGGCGCCGGGCGGCGGCATCACGCGGCCGCGTCGAATCCCGTGTCCCTGGCCATCTTCTTCAGTTCCACCAGTGCGTGCTTCTCGATCTGGCGGATGCGTTCCCTGGTCAGGCCGTGTTCCTTGCCGACCTCGGTCAGGGTGCGCTCCCGCCCGTCCATGATCCCGTACCGCATCCTGATGATCGACGCGGTGCGCTGATCGAGCTTGCCGATCAGATCCTCCAGGCCCTCGCTGCGCAGCAGCGTCAGCACCGACTGCTCGGGGGACACGGCCGAGGTGTCCTCCAGCAGATCGCCGAACTGGGTCTCACCGGCGTCGTCCACCGGCATGTTCAAGCTGACCGGGTCGCGCGCCCAGTCCAGGACGTCGATGACCCGCTCGGGGGTGGAGCCGAGCTCCGACGCGATCTCGGCCGGCTCGGGCTCGCGGCCCTTCTCGCGGTTGAACTCGCGCTGGACCCTGCGGATCCGGCCCAGCTCCTCCACCAGGTGGACGGGGAGCCGGATGGTGCGGGACTGGTCGGCGATGGAGCGGGTGATCGCCTGGCGGATCCACCAGGTGGCGTAGGTGGAGAACTTGAAGCCCTTCGCGTAGTCGAATTTCTCGACCGCGCGGACCAGGCCGGCGTTCCCCTCCTGGATCAGGTCGAGCAGGGGCAGCCCGCTGCGCGGGTAGCGCCGGGCGACCGCCACGACCAGCCGCAGATTGGACCGGATGAATATGTCCTTGGCGCGCTCGCCCTCGGCCACCAGCGCGTCGAGCTCCTCGCGCGTGGCTCCGCCGGCTCCGCTCTCCACTTCGCCGCTGATGATCTGCCGGGCGAACACGCCCGCTTCGATCGTCTGCGACAGTTCGACTTCCTTGGCCGCGTCGAGCAGCGGCGTACGTGCGATCTCGTCGAGGTACATGCCGACCAGGTCGCGGTCGGCGATCTCCCCGCCCACTGCGCGAACGCTGCGTGCCCGGTCGGTGGTCCCCTTGGTCTCGGACTGGCGACGGGCGACGGCACGGGTTGCCATGCGAGCTCCCTTGCTGAGTAGGTCGCGACACCTTTTCGGGTGCCCTGCATCCGATGGAAACAACGACTGGAATCCGGACAGAATTCCCATGAGGCGCTTCGATTTTTGCGATCTTGCAGTACCCTGTGCCGCCATCATGAGTGAGCACATACCGCAGGAACGAACAGATGTGCAGGTCAAGCCGGGCACGGAGGCTGATCTGGTGGCGCTGACAGCGCTGTACAACCACTACATCCGTGAGACACCCATCACCTTCGACACCACTGTTTTCACTCCCCGGGAGCGTCTCCCGTGGTTGCGTTCCCACCCTGAAGACGGCCCGCACCGCCTTCTGGTTGCTCGGGACACCGGGGCCCCCGGAACCGGCGCCGGCTCCGATTCCGGCAGTCTGCCGAATCCCGCTGAAGTACGGCCGAACCGGCCCGGCACGGACAGCCGGCCCGGCACGGACAACGGGCCGGACCACGGGCCGGGCATCCGGCCGGACCGGGGCGCGCCGGAGCCCGGCGGCGGTGCGCCGGGCGAGCGCCCGTGGGGAAGTGTGCTCGGTTACGCGACGAGTAGTCCTCTCCGTCCCAAAGCCGCGTACGACACCTCGGTCGAGGTGAGCGTCTACTGCGCCCCCGAGGCGGCGGGCCGGGGCATCGGCTCTCTCCTATACCGGGCGCTCTTCGCCGCGCTGGAGGGTGAGGACGTGCACCGCGCCTACGCCGGGATCGCCGGGCCGAACGAGGCGTCGGCCCGGCTCCACGCCTGGTTCGGTTTCCGCCCGGTCGGCACCTACCGCGAGGTGGGGCGGAAGTTCGGCCGGTACTGGGATGTCACCTGGTACGAGAAGGAGCTCGGGCGCCGGATGTAGGACCTCCGCCCGTTACGGTGCCGCCCGGCCGCTGCCTAGAGTCCGGGGCCATGGAGACCAACCCCGTACAACCCCCCGCGGCCCCCGGAGCAGGGGCGGCCGGCGACCGCACCGGAACCCTCGACGAGGCGCTCGATCGGCTGCATGTGCGCGGACCCGAGTTCGTCGGCTGGCTGAGCAATCACGGGCCGATGGCCGTGGAGGCGCTGGTGCGGCACGGCCGGGCTGACACCGTGCACCGCTGGCTCGACCGCTACAGCGAGCGGCTGGAGGAGATGCCGGAGGTCCACACCCCGATCACCCCGGAGAACTGGTTCGCGGCCCTGGGCGACCCGCGCAGGATCGCCGACTGGGCGGTTCACTTCGAGCGGGAGACGGCGGAGCGCCCCTGGCGCGCGGTGCTGGCCGAGTGGTGGCCCCGGCTGCTCCCCGGCATCGCGGGCGGGGCCACCCATCCGGTGATCCGGGTGGGCCACGCCGTGCGGACCCTGCTGACCGGCGAGGAGACCGCGCCGAGGGTCAGGGAGCTGGCCCATGCGCTCGGCTACTGGGCGGCCCGGCACCAGCCGCTGCCGCCCGTGCGCGCCCTCGCTCCGGTCCGGAGCGCGGCCGGGGCGCTGGCGGCCGTACCGGCGGTGCCCGATCAGTCCGCCGGGATCGGGCACCGGCTCGGTCAGCTCATCGCCTTCCCGGCCTGGCCGGGCGGCGCCGGTACGCGGGACATCGGGCCGGACGAGGCGCATGCGCTGCTGCGCGAGCTGGTCACCGCGTCCGTGCACCGTTACGCGACGCACGGTCACGGCGAGCCGGTGATGCTGGTGCATGCGGCGACGGCGCCCAACGCGGTGCTGCGCACCCTGCCCGCGCTCCCCCGCGAGCTGTGGGCGGCGAGTCTGTCGGCGGCGTGGGCGGCGAGTGCGGCCGTCACCGCCGCGTACACCCCGGCCGAGGGGCGGCCGTACGCCCCGGAGGCGGCCGTTCCCACCCCGGAGGAGGTCTTCGAGCGGGCCGCGGCGCACGGTGACGATCACACGATCAAGTTCACGGACACCGCGCTCGATGTCGGCGACGCGCGGGCCCTGGCCGCCGCCGTGCGGTCGATCGAGCTGAACGCCCCCTTCCTCCAGGGTTGAGGGCGCGGGGCTATCCGAACTGGACCGAGCGTTTCGCCAGCCCCATCCAGAAGCCGTCGATGACGCTCCGCCCGCTTTCAAGGTCGCCCTGGGATGCTCCCAGTGTGACGAAGAGAGGGGCGAAGTGTTCGGTACGGGGATGGGCCAGCCGGCCCGCGGGGGACTTGTTCTCGAAGTCGAGCAGCGCGTCCACATCGGCCGCCGCCAGCGCCCGCTGCCCCCAGTCGTCGAACTCCACCGACCACCCGGGGATCCCGTCGTGGCGGAGCGCCGCGAGATTGTGGGTGAAGAAGCCGCTGCCGGCGATCAGCACCCCTTCGTCGCGCAGCGGGGCCAGCTTGCGCCCGATCTCCATCAGCCGCACCGGGTCGAGGGTGGGCAGCGAGATCTGGAGTACGGGGATGTCCGCGCCGGGATACATCTCCACCAGGGGCACGTACGCGCCGTGGTCGAGACCCCGGTCCGGGATGTCCTGGACGGGTGTTCCGGCGCCGCGCAGCAGTTTCCGTACGGAGTCGGCGAGCCCGGGTGCGCCGGGGGCCTCGTACCGGACGGCGTAGTACCGCTCGGGGAACCCCCAGAAGTCGTACACGAGCGGCACCGTGCGGGTGGCGGCGAGGGCCAGCGGGGCCTCCTCCCAGTGGGCGGAGACCATGAGGATCGCTCCGGGGCGCGGCAGCGCGGCCGACCAAGCGGCGAGCTGTCCCGGCCAGAGCGGGTCGTCGGCCAGGGGCGGGGCGCCGTGCGAGAGATAGAGGGCGGGCATCCGTTCCGGAGCGGGTGCGGGTACGGCACCGGGAGCCGGAATCGAGGCCGGAACCGGAACCGGATGCGCGGTGTGGGCGGCCGTCATGGCGGACACTCCAATCATGAACTTGAACTTTCAAGCTTCACTGCAGAATAAGCCCATATAGTTCAACTTTCAAGAACAAGTCGTAGAGTGGTGGCATGAAGACGGCACCCCCCGGCGAGGGCGGCGAGGACAAGGGCGCCCCGCGCTGGCTCACCGATGACGAACAGCACGTCTGGCGCTCGTATCTGCACGCCACCATGCTTCTGGACGACCATCTCGACCGCCAGTTGCAGCGCGACGCGGGGATGCCGCACATCTACTACGGGCTGCTGGTCCAGCTCTCCCAGGCGCCCCGCCGCCGCAAGCGGATGACCGAGCTGGCGATCGACGCCAAGATCACCCGTTCCCGGCTCTCCCATGCCGTGGCCCGGCTGGAGAAGCGCGGCTGGATCCGCCGGGAGGACTGCCCCTCCGACAAGCGCGGGCAGAACGCGGTGCTGACGGACGCCGGCTTCGAGGTACTGCGGGAAGCGGCGCCCGGGCACGTGGAGACCGTCCGCCGGGCACTCTTCGACCGGCTCACCCCGGATCAGGTGAAACAGCTCGGGGAGATCATGGGCGTCATGGCCGAGGGCCTTCAGCCGCAGGACTCCGGCGCCGATCTGCCCTGGCTGCGGTGACACCCGGCCGTGCGGGGCACGAGCGGCGCCCCGTACAGCCGGCACCGGAAGCACCGGAAGCCCCGGAGGCCCCCGCCCGCACGGCACGACGGCCGGCACGAGAAGCCCCGCACGGCACGAGAGGCCCTTCCCGGACGGATCCGGGAAGGGCCTCTCGGCGTGTCGGTGCGCGGGTGCCACACCGCCCGGGGGTCACACCGCCCGGGGGTCACACCGCCCGGGGGTCAGTGCGCGACGACGGGGATCCTGACCTCGTCCTCCGCGTCCTCTCCCGCGCCCGTGCCCCCGCTCATGTCCGGGCGTCCGGTGTTGATGAAGGTGAAGGCGATGGCCGCGGCGATCACCAGAATGCCGACGGCCCACCAGATCGCCGAGGTGAAACCGTGCACCATGCCCTCCAGCGCCAGCACCTTCGCGTCACCGGCGGTCGCCGCGCGGGCGGCGACATACGAGGTCGTGGCCGAGGCCGCGATGGTGTTCAGCAGCGCCGTGCCGATCGCGCCGCCCACCTGCTGCGAGGTGTTGACCATCGCGGAGGCGACACCGGAGTCGGCCGGGTTCACACCGTGCGTGGCGAGGGACATCGCGGGCATGAACGCCGTACCCATGCCGAGGCCCAGCAGCAGCTGCGCGGGCATGATCAGACCGGCGTACGAGGTGTTCAGATCCAGCTGCGTCAGCATCAGCATGCCCACGGCCGCGAGCAGGAAGCCCGGGGTCATCAGCAGCCGCGGCGGAACGCGGGTCATCAGCCGGGTGCCGATCTGGGTCGAGCCCACGATCATGCCGACGATCATCGGCATGAAGGCGAAACCGGTCATGACCGGCGAGTACTCCCGCACGACCTGAAGGTAGAAGGTCAGGAAGAGGAAGAGGCCGAACATCCCGATCACGGCGAGGCCGAGCGAGAGATAGACACCGGCGCGGTTGCGCTCGGTGAGCACGCGCAGCGGCAGCAGCGGGGCCTTGACCTTGGACTCCGTGACGACGAAGGCCGCCAGCAGCACGGCGGAGGCGATGAACATGCCCACCGTCAGACCGTCGCTCCAGCCCGCGTGCTCGGCGCGGGTGAAGCCGTACACCAGCGCCACCAGTCCGAGGGTGGAGAGGATCACGCCGGGAACGTCGAGCGAGGAGCGGTTGCGGGCGCTCTCCGGCTCCCGGATGACCAGGTACGCACCGACGGCGGCGACGATCGCGAAGGGGATGTTGACGTAGAAGGTCCAGCGCCAGTTGAGGTACTCGGTGAGGAATCCGCCCAGGATCAGGCCGACGGCGCCACCGCCTCCGGCGATCGCACCGTAGATGCCGAACGCCTTGGCGCGCTCCTTGGCATCGGTGAACATCACCGCGAGCAGGGAGAGCGCGGCCGGCGCGAGCAGGGCGCCGAAGACACCCTGAAGGGCGCGGGAACCGAGCATCATCGCCTCACCGGTGGCCGCGCCGCCGAGGGCGGAGGCGACGGCGAAGCCGGCGAGTCCGACGATGAAGGTGCGCTTGCGGCCCCAGAGGTCGGCGATCCGGCCGCCGAAGAGGAGCAGTCCACCGAAGGCCAGGGCATAGGCGGTGATGACCCACTGCCGGTTTCCGTCGGATATGCCGAGGTCCTGCTGGGCGGTGGGGAGCGCGATGTTCACGATCGTCGCGTCGAGCACCACCATCAGCTGGGCCAGGGCGATGAAGACCAGGGCTTTCCAGCGCTTGGGATCGGCGAGAGCCCGCTGGGGATCGGCGAGGGCTGTATCGGGTGTTTTCGGCATGGGTGTGGCCACCTAGGAGTACGAATTAATCAAAACGGACAGAAGTCTGGGGTGTGGCGCCGGTTCGGCGCCGTCGTCGGCGCGGCGGCGGGCAGGGCGCCGGCGGGAGACGCGTCGTCGCGGCCGGGGCGGTCACGGTCGTCCCGTGCCGGGTCCGGGACCCGGCCGGGGGCTCGTCGTCACGGATGCCGGCCGGGCCCGCTCACGGTTCGGTGCCGCTGCTGTTCCAGTGGTTCATGGGCTGCGGAGATCCTCCAGGGTCGCCGCCCGTCCGGGCAGCCGGGAACGGGCGGGAGCCTCCAGGCCGTCCGCGAACAGCTGGATGTGGCGGTGGACGAACTGGCCGATGTCCAGGCATCCGGTGCCCGGCAGCGGCCGGGAGAGCTGGGAGAGGGCGACCATCAGATCGCCGACGGCCACATCGGTGCGCATCCGGCCCGCCGACTGGGCCCGCTCGATCAGGCCGTTGACGGCGGCTTCGAGCCGGTCCCGCTCGGCCCACAGATCGGGGTGATCGTGGTCGAACGAGTCGGAGAGCATGGTGCACAGGGCGCCGATGCCCTCATCGGCCGCCGCGTGGAGAAAGCGCCGCACGGCGTCGAAGGGGTCGGCCTCGCCGGCCGCCTCCCCGGCCCGTTCGGCGGTGCGGGAGATGACGGAGAGCACCACCGCGCGGGTCAGTACGGCCCGGTCGGCGAAGTGGCGGTAGAGCGTGGCGTTCCCGACGCCGGCGCGGCGCGCGATCTCGTCGAGCGGGACGCCGGCCCCGTACTCCACGATCATCTCGCGTGCGGCGGCCACGATCCGCTCCCGGTTCCGCAGGGCGTCGGCGCGCGGGCGCGGCGGATGCGGTACGGCGCGGTCGCCGGGCCCGCACGGCGCCGGGCCGTGCTCCCCGCCGGTCCGGCCGCAGGGATCGCCGTCCCCCTCGCCGCGTTTCCGGTCCGCCCGGGGGGCCGAGGGATCCATCGCCCGCGCCGAGGGCGCGGACACCTGAACGGACGCCTGCGCGGACGCCCGGCGCGCGCCGGGCGCCGGCGGCGCCATGCCGGCGTGGCATGCGCCGGTCCCGTTCTCCGGACTCACGGCTCCACTCCCTCTCCTTCGCCACCCCCACCGGGGCCCGCCCCCAAACGGGGACTGGATCCCCGTTTCGCGGAGACAAAAGTCCAAACGGGGATTCGGTCCCCGCTTATTTCCCGATCCTTCTGTGACCCGCGTCACCCGCCCCCGGACTCGGATCCCTCTACCGGAAAACCGCCGGAGAACCCGGCCCCCGCCGCCCGAACCGCCGCCGGATCCCACGAACGGCCCACCCCGCGCGCGTCCCGCCGCCACCCGGCACAGGCTGGAGCGAACAGAGCGCAGCCAGGGCCCGGCCTGCTGCCGCGGACCCGAGGGCGGCTGCATGCGGTACATACGCCGGCGGATACGCCGCACCGGCCGGATACCCCGGACCCTTCCCGGCGGACGGCGCGGACCCGCCCGGCTCGGCGCCGCCGCGGCCCTCACGGCACTCGCCCTCGCCGCCCTGACCACGGCCGGCGCCGGCCTCCCCGCACCGTCCCGGGCCTCGGCGGGACCGGTCGCCGCGAACGGCGAACGGGGGATCGGGCCGTGCCGCTTCCCGCCCGCCCTCGGCATCCAGATGTCCGAGGGAATGCCGACCCCGCCCGGCTACTCCCCCTCCACCGGCACGATCCGCGCCCTCAATCTGATGATCGACTTCCCCGACGCGGAGGGCGAGGGAACGGCCCGGGAGCGGCTCGCGGAGTTCTTCCCGCAGACCTCGGACTGGTTCCGGACCAGCTCGTACGGGCGGCTGCGCTATGAGCCGCACGCCCCCGTCACCGACTGGCTGCGGATGCCGCTGCCGTTCGCGGAGTACGGAATCGACCGCGGCTCACCGTACGAGCCCGGCTACCGCAAGCTCGTCCAGGACCTGGTCGCGGTCGCCGACCCCCGGGTGGACTTCAGCGGCTACGACCTGGTCAATGTGCTCGTCACCCCGAACGCCGGGCCCTCGGCGCTGGACACCGTGCTCTCCGTGACCTTCTCCGGGAACGCGGACGCGCCCATGGCGGACGGGGTGCCGCTGGCGAACGCGTCCTTCGTCTACAGCCGCCAGGACGACGGCTCCGGTTCATACGCCGAGACCGGCTTCCGGGTCCTGCCGCACGAGAACGGCCATGTCTTCGGGCTGCCCGACCTCTACACCGCCGAGGGCGGCGGCGCGGTCGGCCACTGGGACATCATGTCCGAGGACTGGGGCGCCAACAACGACCTCCTCGGCTGGCACAAGTGGAAGCTGGGCTGGCTGGACAGCACCCAGATCGCCTGCGCGGCCGGCCGCGGCACCACCGAGCACACACTGACCCCGCTCGCGCGGGCGGGCGGCTCGAAGATGGTGATCGTGCCGCTGACGGCGGATTCCGGATACGCGGTCGAGGTGCGCACCCGAGGGGGCAACGACGACGCGATCTGCCGGCCCGGCGTGCTCATCTACCGGGTGCACGGCGATGTCGACACCGGCCACGGCCCGGTGACCGTCGCGGACAGCGAACGCGACAGCGGCGGCTGCACCCGGCGGCCCAATGTCCACGCGGAGCTGTCGGACGCCCCCTACCAGCCCGGCCAGTCCTTCACCGACCGCGCAAACGGCATCGAGATCACGGTGACGGGTGAGGAGCGCGGCGTCCACAAGGTGCGGGTGAAGCGCCGCTGACCGCCCTCACCGGGTGCCGAAGACGTCCCGGCGCAGCTCGCGCTTGAGGATCTTCCCCGCCGGACCGCGCGGCACCGGGCCGAGAACCAGCCGGGCGGGAACCTTGAAGGCGGCGAGCCGCCCGCCCGCGTACTCCCGCAGCGCCGCCTCGGTCGCGGTCGCACCGGGCCGGAGCTGGACGACGGCGGCGACCTCCTCGCCGAGCACGGGGTGGGGAACGCCGAGCACGGCGGCGTCCGCGACGTCCGGATGCCCGTGCAGGACGGCCTCGACCTCCACACAGTGGACGTTCTCGCCGCCGCGGATCACCATGTCCTTGAGCCGGTCGACAATCGTGATCAGCCCGTCGTCCGAGACGGTCGCCAGATCGCCGGTGCGGAACCAGCCGTCCCGGAACGCCTCCGCGGTCGCGCGTTCGTCGCGCCAGTAGCCGCGCATCAGGGACTGTCCGCGCAGCCACAGCTCACCGGTGCCGCCGGGCGGCACGGCGGCGCCGTCCGGACCGGCGATCCGCGTCTCGACGGCCGGCGCGGGCCTGCCCACACTCCCGGGAGCGGCACGGCACTCGGCTCCGAAGCAGGCGAGGACGCCGCCGCCGGTCTCGGTGAGGCCATAGCCGTTGCGGGGCTCGACCCGCCCGTGCCGGGCGGTGAGCCCGGCCACGATTCCGGGCGGCGCGGGGGCCCCGCCGGTGGCGAGGTTGACGAGGGTGGGGAGTGGGTCACCGGCGCGTTCGGCGGCTTCGAGCAGCTGGAGCGCGGTGGTGGGCACCCCCGCGTAATGGGTGACCCGGTGCTCGGCGATGAGGGCGAGGGCGCGCTCGGGGTCCCACGCGCGCATCAGGACCGCGGTGCCGCCGAGCCCCATCACCGTGGACAGCGCGGTGAACGCCGCCACATGAAAGAAGGGGAAGGTCATCAGCATGACGGGGGCCGGCCCCCGCCCCGGCAGGTCCCCGCGGGCCAGCGCCGCGGCGGCGGCGTGGAAGCGCGGATGCAGGGCGGCCCCGGCCAGCGCGAGCTGGGTGGCGACGGCGCCCCTGGGCCGCCCCGTGGTGCCGGAGGTGTAGATGACGGTGGCGTCGTCCTCGGCCCGGATGTCGACGGCGGGCGGCGCGCCGCGCGGGTCGGGCGGCGCGAAGTCCGCGTACCGCTCGATGTGCGGAGCCGCGGTGTCCGCGCCGCTCTCCTCGTGGAAGACGATGACCCGCGCCCCGGTCCGGCGGGCCCAGCCGTCGACCCGCGGCAGCCGTTCCCCGTCCACCAGGAGCAGGACCGGGGTGCAGTCGTCGAGCGCGTACGCCAGCTCCTGCCCGGTCCACCAGGCGTTGAGCGGCACGGTGACGAGCCCGGCGAGCTGGGCGCCCCAGAAGGCGATCTGCCACTCGGGGTGGTTCCGCATGGCGATGGCGGCGCGGTCGCCGGGGCGGAGCCCGTACTCCCCGGCGAAGCGGCGGGCGAGCGCGGACGCGGCGGCGATGAACTCGCGGTAGGTGTAGGAGGCGGACTCCCCCACGAGGAAGAGCCGGTCGCCGTGGGCCCAGGTGGTCTCGGCGATCTCCCGGAGCGTGCGGGGGCCGTCGGCGTAGATCAGCCCGCCGTCCTCGCCGCGCACGACGGCGAAGGGGGCGCCGGGGGCGGTGAGCAGCTCCTCGGGGCTGCGGCCCGCCCGCCCGCCGCGTCCTCCCGGGGTGCGCGCCGCCCGCCCGCCGTACTCCTCCGGGGTCCGTTCGGCCCTCCCGCCGCCGCGGCCGGTCGTCTCCTCGCGCTGCGGCACTGCGGCCCCTCTTTCCCTGTCTCCCGGCGAACCCGCCGGCTCCCGCCGACCGCGGATGGTTCCGTCGCCGACCGCGGATGGTTCCGTCCGACTCCCGCCGGACTCCCGCCCGGCTCCGCCCGGCTCCGGATGGCGACGCTATGCGCGCCCCTGGGGACCGTCAAGGCTGGTCCGGCACCCCCGCCCGCTTCCGGCCGGAACCCGCCGGGGCACTCCACGGACCCATGCCGGATCCGGAGTTGACCGGCCCGTACCACCGACGCCGGCGGCGCCCCTTTCCGGCCGTCCGCGGGGCCGCCCGCACCCGGGACAGCGGGGACGGCGGGGGCGCCGGTGCGTCCGCTCATGGCATACACGCCGTTCACGCGGGGTACTGTGCGGCAAGCGGGGCGTGTCCCGGCACTCGTCGCGGATACCGCCGCAGACCACGCATGCGTCTCAGGAAGGAACGTGCATGACCACCAATCTGCGTGCCACGGGCGGCCTGCCGCCCGCCTTTACGGCGCCCGAAACCTCCTCCTTCCTGGACTTCCTGTCGGCACAGGCCCCCGACCTGCTCCCGTCCAACCGGAATCTCCCCTCGGTGGAGGGGAAATTCGAGGCCCCTCACGGCACCACGATCGTCGCGGCGACCTACGCGGACGGCGTGCTGATGGCGGGCGACCGCCGCGTCACGATGGGCAATGTGATCGCCCACCGGGAGTACGAGAAGGTCTTCCCGGCCGACGAGCACTCGGCGATCGCCATCGCCGGCACCGCCGGACTCGCCGTCGAGCTGGTCCGCCTCTTCCAGCTCGAACTGGAGCACTACGAGAAAATCGAGGGAACCGCCCTCTCCCTGGACGGCAAGGCGAACCGGCTCACCACCATGGTGCGCGGCAACCTCGCCATGGCCATGCAGGGCCTCGCGGTGGTACCGCTCTTCGCCGGCTACGACGTGGACAAGGGCCTCGGCCGGATCTTCTCGTACGACGTGACCGGCGGCCGGACCGAGGAACTCGGCTTCGCCTCCACCGGATCGGGCTCCATCTACGCGCGCGGCTCCCTGAAGAAGCTCTACCGGGAGAACATGACCGAGCGCGAGATCGTCACCACCGCCGTCCAGGCCCTCTACGACGCGGCGGACGACGACTCGGCCACCGGCGGCCCGGACATGACCCGCCGGCTCTTCCCCCTGGTCGCCCTGGTCACCGAGGACGGCTACCGCAGGCTCGAACAGGACGAGGTCTCCGCGATCGCCCAGTCCGTCGTGGACGGCCGCCACACCTCCCCGAACGGCCCTCAGGCACCGATCCTCTAGCCACCCCGCCCTTCCCCGCCCGCGCCCGGTCCCCGAGCCGGCGATGCGTCCGCACGGATCCGCTACGCTGGTTCCCGGGCTGCCCCGAGGGGCAGCCCGGACCACGCCGGGACGGGATAGGATCCGATCAGGGTTCCGATCCGGTTTCCGGACGGCTCGCCTTCGTAGCTCAGGGGATAGAGCACCGCTCTCCTAAAGCGGGTGTCGCAGGTTCGAATCCTGCCGGGGGCACAGAGAAACAACCGGCGAGAGGCTCCTTCCGTCCATCGGACGCAAGGGGCCTCTCGCGTATATGGTCCGACACGCAGGACGGATCGGACCCACGTCTCAAGGGCATCGACGACGCACACCGCCCCAGGCCGGCTGTGTCCTCGACGAACCGGGCCGGCCCGTTTTCAGGCGGCGTGTGGAGTGAAGGTGACGCGGGAGTCACCCTCGTCGATGGCCAGGTTCAGGGTGCCGTCCAGGGCCTTGGCCAGGCGTCGCAGCAGCGGGAGAGTGGGCACGGTGTCGCCGCCCTCCATCCGGGACACCTGAGGCTGCGTCATCCCGGCCCGCTCGGCCAGCTCGGCCTGAGAGAGCCCGAGCTCGACCCGACGGTCGTAGACCGCCTGCCCGAGATCGCCGGCCAGCCGCGCGTCGACGTACTCCTGGTCGTACTCAACCGCCTCACCCGCAAGCTGCCGGGTCCGGCGCGTTCTCCACGTGCTGTGATTCATCAACTCTCCTTGCGGCGATCGTAGGTGTGCTCAGCAGGGCCGTGCTCGGCCTCGCAGACCTTCTGGGCCTGATGCGCGCGCTCGACTTCCACCGCCTCACGCATTCTCGTCTTGCGGAACACCGTCAACAGAACGATCCGCTGCCCGGGGGCGAGCCAATAGGGGATGCGCACGGCCTCGCCGTCCGGCTCGAACCGCAGCTCACGGAGCTTGCCGCCCAGGTGACGCGAGTACGGCTCGCCAAGCGTGGTCGGCTCGTCCAAGAGACGGTCCGTCTTGTCCTCCACTCGCCGGTAGAGGCGGAAGGGAAGTAACTCCAGCCAATCCTGCACCTCGGATTCGATCTCGATCTCCCACTCCGTCATACCATCAACGACATATACCTTCAATTGCATAACGCAAGCCGCCGGCCATGGCACGCACCCGTGACCAATGGGAAGAAGCAGCCCACTCCCGTGGTCAGCCCAGAACGGATTCAGCACACATGAGGCCGGGAAACCCTGGGAACGGGCAAGAGCCTCCGAGACACGTTTCGCCGGGCCAAACGCGGCCATGGCAGCGTTTCCGCAGGTCATGGCCTTGATCAGCGAAATCTCCCAAAGCGGGTGTCGCAGGTTCGAATCCTGCCGGGGGCACAGCAGAACAGCAGTTCAGAGACCCTTCTGCCCATCGGGCAGAAGGGTCTCGTGCGTGCAGCACGACGCCAGGGCAGGCCGGACCCACGTCAAGGCATCCACGACGCGCGCCGGCTCGGGTCAACGATTCCCTCGACGGACCGGGCGGGCTCATTTTCAGGCTCCGTGCGGAGTGAAGGTGACACGGGAGTCACCCTCGTCGATGGCCGGGTTCAGGGTGCCGTCCAGGGCCTTGGCCAGGCGTCGCAGCAGCGGGAGAGTGGGCACGGTGTCGCCGCCCTCCATCCGGGACACCTGAGGCTGCGTCATCCCGGCTCGCTCGGCCGGTTCGGCCTGAGACAGCCCGAGCTCGATCCGACAGCACACCTCAGGACGGGTGGCCCAGCCTCACGGATGCGCGAGAACCACTGAGGCGAGCCCCCCGGGGCAAGACCTCCTGAACGCCGGCGAGCTCCGCAGCCACGGCTTCCATCACGCCGAACGGTTGCCGGAGCTCACCATCCCCCGCCTCGTGCGCCGCGTCACCGCCGGCATCCGGGCCCGCGCGGATGGCCTGACCGTCCACCTGGAACACGGCGAGCCGCCGCGAGCGTGGTCCTGACGAGAGCCCCGCCGCACGGCGGGATCCGATGCCGATGCCTCCGCTCGGCGGGGCGGCCCCCCCCTCGCCAGTGTGACCACGGCTTTCTCGTACTGCCGCTGCCCTTTCCGGCGGACGGCGGACGGCGCCCGCAGCGCATACCGGGTCAACTCATCCGCCTGCCAAGGGCGTTGGCCCGGCACCGAGCGCGGCGTGACTGACGTAATCTGGCGGGCCGGAGCGCTCCACGCGGGAGGACTGATGGAACCGATCAAGACCCGGGGCGACGAATTGATCATCACCTACGAGCATGTCTCCGAGGCGATGACCGTGGTGAAGGTCGTCGGCGAGGTCGATGTCCACTCCGCTCCGGCCCTGCGGAATGTGCTCACGGACCTCATCGCGCTCCAGCACATCGTGCTGGTCGTCGACATGGGCGAGGCGGATCTCACCGACAGCACGGGGCTGGGCGTCCTGATCGGCGGATTGAAGCGGACCCTGGCGGCGGGCGGGGCGCTCGCCATCGCCGCGCCGCACCGGAGATTTCTGCGGCTGCTGCACGCCAAGGGGCTCGCCAAGGTCTTCCCGGTCGCCGCGTCCGTCGCCATCGCGGTGGAACGCCTGCCGCTGCTCGTGGCCGCCCGCCGCCGGTCCCGCGACAGTGGTGCGGAAGACGGCGCCGGGGACGGCGGTACGGCGAGCGGAGCCGGGGCGCCCGCCGCCCATCAGAGCGTCTGACACCGGGCGGCCGGCGGGCGGGGGAAACCGGTCAGCGGAGTTCTTCCGGGCAGGGGGTGCCGCGGGAGAAGTCGTACGGGGCCGAGAGCCGGTACACACCGGCCCGGGGCGCGAGGAGTTCGGTCCACTCGTCGCCCTCGGCGTCCATCTCCGCCTTGCGGACACAGCCGTGCGGATTGTCGAAGCTCTTCGGCTCACCCTCCGCGCGGTTCTTCGAGTCCTCGGTCTCCTCCGGACTGCGCACCTTGTCGCCGTTCTCGTCGACCAGGCTCAGCCAGGGCGAGTGCGGGACGCGGACCAGCACCCGGCCGGCCTGCTTCACCTGGATCTCCATGGTGTCCTGGCCGGTCTGCCGCACGGTCGCGGCCGGGTCGGCGAGCGGGGTGGGGTTCCGGACGGCGAAGAGCTGCCAGTTCGCGTCCTTCCAGATCCGATCCAGATAGGGGAGGCCGCCCTGGATGAGCTCGGCCTCCTGGCGGCCCCCGCTGGAATCCGGGGCGCCCTTGGGAAGGATGACGTAGTGGACCGCCCACCGGTCCAGCCAGTCGCGGTAGTCCGCGGAGTTGAGCGGGGTCTCCTTGTCGTAGAAGATCGCGTTCCGCTTCATGTCCGCCTGGCGGTTCCAGCCGCGGGCCAGATTGACGTACGGAGCGAGCGCCGACGACTCCCGGTGGCTGCTGGCGGGGACCACCTCCACCCGGCCCCGGTCGGCCTTGACCGCCTGGAGCTTGCTGACCAGGGGCGCCAGCTCGAAGGTCCAGGAGGCGGTGGGCGCGGTACGGATGATGTCGTCGGCGGCCTTGAAGCCGATCCAGGCGTTCAGGCCCACGAAGGCGACCGCGAGGGCGTACCACTTCCGGGAGCGCGGCACGGTGTAGGGGAGGGCGACCAGCAGCACCACACCCGCGAAGAGCATCGGCATCCGCGAGATGTTCGAGCCGATCTGGGAGTCGATCGCCCAGGTCAGCAGGGTGCCGATCGTATAGACGGCGGCGGCGACCCGGACGGTGCGCCACTCCTTCGGCACAAGGAGGAAGACCGCGATCCCGAAGACCACGGGGAGGGAGGTGGAGCCGACGGACATCGGCTGCGTACCCGAGAAGGGGAAGAGCAGGGCCGAGAGCGCCACCACCGCGACCGGGGGCAGGCCGATCGCGTACGCGCCCGGCCGGCGCCGGTTGAGGAAGAGCGCGGCGGCGACGACGCCGAGGAAGAGCCCGGCGACCGGGCTGGCCGCCGTGGCGAGCGCGGCCAGCGGGGAGGCCACCGCCCCCTTCGCCCACCTCTTGTGCCGCAGGCGGTGCGGCCAGCAGAAGACCGCGGCGACCGCGGCGACCGCGAACATCATGCCGAGGCCGAAGGTCACCCGGCCCGAGAGGGCGTTGCAGAGATAGGCGAAGACGCCTGCGAGAGAGCACGCCAGCGGATTGCGCACCGCCCTGACCCGTACCAGGATCAGCGCGGTCAGGGCGGCCGAGACGGTGCCGGCGACCATCATCGTCGGGCGCACGCCGATCAGGGACATCAGATACGGCGAGACGACGCTGTACGAGACCGGGTGCATGCCGCCGAACCAGGCGAGGTTGTACGCCGAGTCCGGATGGCGGCCGACGAACTCCGCCCAGGCGTCCTGCGCGGCGAGGTCCCCGCCGCTGTTGGCGAAGAAGAAGAACCAGAGCAGGTGTACGACCGCCGCGGCCACGGTCGTGACCAGGACGGGGCGGCGGCTGAGCCGGTCCCAGACATCGGCGAGGACACCGGCGCGGTCGCGGTCCCCGGGGTCCTTCCCGGCCGGTCCGCCGGGGCCGTACGCGGCGGCCGAATCGTACGCTCCGGTCCGCCCGGAGCTCTGACCGGAGAACGGCCGCCGTATTCGCGGCCCCGTGCCGGTGGCGCTGTGGCCGTCCGTCCGGATCGGCTCAGCCGTAGTCACTGCGGCTCTCTCCCCGCTCTTCTTCGGATGCTTCTTCTCTGCGCCGGTGCCGGTACCGGCTGCCGGGCGCGGCCGAGTGCCGGTGGTGCGGGCCGGCGGCCGGCGTGGCCGGTGGTCAGCCGGAGTACGCGGGCGGGCGGGCCGTGTTCGTCCTGCCCGCCTCGTTCGAGGACGCTGTTCGGCACCCAGGAGTTGCCCGGACGCTAACACGAGGGCGTCCCGGTCTCCCGGGACGCCCTCCCGTCCATCCCGTCACGGAATCGAACGGTCAAATCGAACGAAGTCGGCCGCGGCGTCTCCCCGTCGCGTGCCGGCCGCGACGCGCCGACCGATGCCCGTCAGCCGATGCCCGTCAGCCGATGCGCGTCAGTTTGTCGCCGAAGCCGGGCTCCAGCAGATCGCTCTGGAGCATCACCGGGGCGGTCTGCTTCCCCGGCCCGTTGCCGACCGTGATCTCGCCGACGGTCTCGCCCGCCTTCGCCGAGACCGGCAGCCCGTCGCCGTCCTCGGTCAGGTGGATCTTCACCTGGTGTCCGGCCCAGCCGATCGCCTTCAGGTCCTTGGTCGCCACGACCGGCGTCCGCACCCCGAAGCCGTTCACGACATGGCCGACGACCTCGCCCTTCTTGACGACGACGGCGGAACCCACGCCGTCCTGCGCCGCCCGGATCACCTCGATGCTGTGGTCAATGGCCTTGTCCACCTTGACCGAGAGGGAGTCACCGCTCTGGATGCCCATGGTCACACCCAGAACCCGGTGGATCTCACCGTCGACGAGGGCATTGGCCGACCAGAGCAGATTGCCGCCCGCCGGAGTGGACGAACCGGTCTTGATGCCACCGACGCCGTCCTCCATCAGGAGCTTCCCGGCGGTGTTGTAGGACAGGCCGGGGAAACCGGGCCACCGGGCCTCGGTCAGATTGGCGATCGACGCGAACGCCTCGTCCCGCATCGCCGCCTCGGCCAGCTTCAGCTGGTCCTGCGGGGTCGAGACGGTGGTCTTCGCCAGACCGCTCGGGTCCGTGTACACGGTGTCCTTCATACCGAGCCCGGCGGCGGTTTCGTTCATCTTCGCCACGAAAGCCTTCTCCGAGCCCGCGTCCCAGCGGGCGAGCTGCCGCGCCACATTGTTCGCGGACTTGACCATCACCATTTCCACCATCTGGCGCTGGGTGAACTCCTGGCCCTTGGTGACCTGCACCCGGGACTCGTCCTTGTTCTTGGCCTCGTCCTCCGTCTGCTGCTCGACCGCGATCTTCTCGCCCTGCTCCTTGGCACCGAGGGGGTGCTCCTTGAGGATCACGTACGCGGTCATGGCCTTCGCCATGCTCGCGATCGGCGCGGGCTTCTGCGCGCCGTAGGTGCCGACCAGACCGACGCCGTCGACCGACGCCGCACCCTGGCCCTCACCCGCGAAGGGCAGGGCGAGCTTGGCTCCCGGGAAGGTGTGGACGGGGTCGCCGGAGAGCTTCAGCTCGGACGCCGGAAGCGGGCGCAACACCTGTGCGACCGCAAAGACGATCAGCAGAAGCAGTACCAGCGGGGTCCAGATCTTGACCCGCCGGACGGCCGCGCGGACCGGGGTGTCCGGGGTGTTCGTCAGCTGGGCGAGCAAATCCAGCGGCGGCGGCGGGGGCACCGGCTGGACGCTGGTGCGCTCGACGTCCTCGACAGGCTCGGCGGGCGGCGCGGGCTTCGTCTCCTCGGGGGACTTCACCGCACCCGGCGCGGCGCCGGCCGCCGTGTCGTTCCTGCTCCAGGACGGTGTGCGTACGTCGGCGTCGTTCCGGAGCGGCACGAAGGTACTGACCCGCTCCGCGCGCTCCCTCTCACCCGGCCGGGGGGCCGGGGGGAGGACGAGGGCGGTGGTGGGGCTGTCCTCGGCGGGAGCGGCGGCCCCGGAGGCCCCCGCCTTGCCCGGCTTGTCCTGCTTATTCTGCTTGTCCGCTTCCGCGCCCTTGGCGGGCTTGTCCGCCCCGTCTTCCCCGCTCGACCCGTCCGCCTTGTCGGCCTTGTCGGTCGCGGTGGTCTCGGCGGCCTTCTCGGCGCGCTCGCCGGCCGGGGCCGGTACGGAGCTCCGGAGCGGGGTGAAGACGGCCGCGGGCTGATCGATCTCGGGCTTTGCCACTGCATCGCCCGGGGCGGGTGAGGCACCCGGGGAAGCTGAGGCGCCGGAGCCGGCCGACTCGGTGCCGGAGTCGCCGTCCGCGTCGCCGTCCGAGTCATCATCCGCGTCGGAGTCGTCATCCGCGTCGGAGCCGTCATCCGAATCCGAGCCGGGGCTGGTCTCGGTCTCGGTCTCGGTCTCGGTCTCGGTCTCGGTCTCGGTCTCGGTCACATCGTCCGGTTCGCCGGAACCGGTCCCGTCCGCCGCGTCGTCCGCGTCCGGGGCCTCCGGGGTGTCGCCCGGCCCGGCGACTATCCCGCCGCCGGAGCTCCCGGCCGTGTCGTCGTCCGCGTCCTCGGGGTCGCCCGCCCCGTCCGCGTCGGAGTCGTCACCCGAGTCCGAGTCCGAATCGGGGTCCGCGTCCGGAGCCGTCTCCGCGTCCGCCGGTTCCCGTACCGCCGGGATCTCGGGCAGCAGTGCCGTCCGCTCCGCGGCCGTCTCGTCCCCGGCCGGGCGGATCTCCGGAAGCAGCGCCGTCTCCTCCGCCGCGGCGATCGGCTCACCCTCGGCGGTCGGCTCGCCGTCCGGGTCCCCGTCCGGCTCGTCGTCCGCCGAGGCGACCCATGCCGCCACCGCCGACCGCAGCCGCTTGTCGTTCTCCACCGAGCCCGTCTCCGTACCCGGATCGCGCTCGTGGTCCCGATCCCGCTCGCCGGGAAGCGCGAAGACCGCCGTCGGCTGATCCACCTCCGCCGGTCCGGTCCGGCTCAGCATGGCGATTCGCGGGTCGCCATCGCCCCGAGTCGTCTCCCCCGACGACTTCCGCTGCTCCGACCTGTCGGGGGACTCGCCCGCCACCGTGCCTCCTCGATGCGCCATGCGCGCGCTGCCATGCGTGCGCCTACGGGGTGCCTGCCGCGACAGCCCGTGTTGTCCGAACCATCTCTCAGTGTCCTGTGTGAGAACACGCCCCCCGTGCCTAGACGAGAAAGACATACCTAACGGTTCCCATACAAAGCACCCAGGCGCTCTCGACAGACCAATGTGAGAGGGGTCACCCTGTCATTCATCCACGCGGGGAGGCATGGATGGGCAGGAGCCGCAGAACAATTCCGGAAGAGCTTCTGCTGCTCGCTCTGGACCCGGCCACGGGTACCACAGCGCAGCCGCAGTCGCTCGACCTCGGCCTGGCCGGAGCACAGCTAGTAGAGCTGGCTCTGGCAAGACGGATAGCCCCAGACGGGGATCGTATCGCCGTGGTGATGCCACGGCCGACCGGAGATCCGACACTGGACTCCGCGCTGGAACTGCTGCGCAGACGCGGCAGTCCGGTTCGCGCGGTCCACTGGATCGGCGGGCCCCGGCTGGGGCTGCGCCAGATCTATCTCGCACACCTGGAACGGTGCGGCATGGTGCACGCCGTAGCGGGCCAGATGTGCGGCGTACTGCCGACGACTCGCTACCAGGCGACGGAAACGGCTATCAGCAGGGACATCAGAGCCCGTCTCGACAGCGCGATCCGCACCGGCGTACCGCCGGATCCGCGGACCGCGGCGCTCGCCGCACTGGCCCACGCGGTCGGACTCGGCAAGCATCTGTACCCGGGCAATGAGGGGCGTTCCTCGCGATCCCGGCTGCGGGATCTCATCAGGCACGACCCCATGGGCGGACTCGTGGCGCATGCCGTGATGGACGTTCAGAACGGCGCGGCCGCGCAGCCGCGCCGCAACCCGGCAACGACCGGGAGCCGTCCGGCGGCCGTGTCGATGCAACCGCGCCGCGGAAGCATGGCCCGCGTCGCAGCGCACTGAGCGGTACAGGCACCGAGCGGTACGCACACCGAGCAGTACGCATATCGAGTGGTACGCGCGCATCGAGGCCGGCGACCGGCCGGGACAGTGCGGCGAGGACGCGCGGGGCGGCCCCAGAGCCGCCCCGCGCGTTCGGTTCACACGTACGATCCACACCACCGCGGGTGTCAACCATGGTGCCCGTGTGGCGATTTCACCGCACACGCACGCCGATAGGTGGCAGTCTGCTGAGCAGTAGATACTCTCAGCTACGCAGTCGGAGGTGCAGTTTCCGTGGCGTCCAGCATCAACCCCACCGTCAGGCGACGCCGATTGGGTCTGGAGCTGCGCCGGCTCCGGGAATTGAAGGGCATGACGGCGGAGGAGGTGGCGGAGCGCCTCCTGGTCTCGCAGTCGAAGATCAGCAGGCTGGAGAACGGCCGCCGTTCCATCAGCCAGCGCGATGTCCGCGATCTGTGCAGTGTGTACGAGGTGGACGACCACCGGATCGTCGACTCGCTGATGCAGATGGCGAAGGACTCCCGCCAGCAGGGCTGGTGGCACGCCTTCGGCGACATCCCGTACAGCGTCTACATCGGTCTGGAGACCGACGCGGCGAGCCTGCGGGTCTACGAGCCCCAGGTGGTGCCGGGGCTGCTCCAGACGAGAACGTACGCCGAGGCGCTCATCACCGGCGCGCTGCCGGAGAGCGGCACACTCGATGTCGACAAACGGGTCAGTGTGCGGATGCGCCGTCAGGAGCGGGTGCGCGCCGCCGATCAGCCGCTGCGGCTGTGGGCGGTGATCGACGAGGCGGCGCTGCACCGGATCGTCGGCGGCAAGGCGCAGATGCGCGAACAGCTGGAGCATCTGATCGAGCTCTCCCAGCTGCCGCATGTCACCGTGCAGGTGCTGCCGTTCGACATGGGCGCGCATCCGGGGATCAACGGTCAGTACGCGATTCTGGAATTCCCCGACGCGACCGATTCGAGTGTTGTGTACATCGAGGGCGTCACCAGTGACCTCTATCTGGAGAAGGCCAACGATGTGCACAAATACAGTGTCATGTACGAGCATTTGCGAGCACAGGCGCTGAACGCCGATCAGACGCGGTCGTTCATCGAGAATATCGCCAAGCGGTACACGGGATCCTGAATTACCGGGTACGGACGGGCCGGTACGCCGGCACCGGCCGGGCAAGTCGCCACCGAACCGGCATTTCCCGATGGCGTGATCCGCACGCTCCCGATCTTGGAATACGCGGGAGGGCGGGGCCGGCCGGGATGGATCATGGGGCGAATGAGCGGTATCGGGGAAGCGGTGGTGAGGGGGACGGAAGATACACCTCTGCCATCGCTCCCCGTAAGACCTTTCCCAAGTTTCCATCCGACCGAGTGAATGGAATCCGCACCGCCCGGCTGTGACGAGTAGCGTCGATCACGCCAACAAAAACGTTGGTTCACATCACATCACTCGCCGAAGCGGAGCGAAAATGGCAATCATGCAGGGAGCCACGGAGACCTGGACGAAGTCTTCGTATTCCGGAGGGAACGGCGCTTGCGTCGAGGTGAAGTCGCCGGTCCTCCAGGCGATTTCCGTCCGGGACTCCAAGGTTCCCGCGGGCCCGACGGTCACCTTTGTCCCCGGCTCGTGGAACGCCTTTGTGACCGAAGTGGGTCAGGGCGCGTTCGGCATCGGCTGAGCATCTGATCCAACGGTTCAACCGCACACGGCGGGGAGCGCACCCCGCACGCGCCGAGCCCGTACCCCGGGCAGTCGCAAGCGCTCCCGCCGATACGCGGTACCGGCACAGCACCACTGACAGAGCCCTCTCGACTGGTCCGCCGTCCCGGCCGAGGGGGCTCCGCCGTGCGGCGCGACAGCCGCTCGCGCCGCACGGACGGTACAGCGCGGGCCGTAACGGCGGGATCAGCGCGGCGGGCCGTCCGGGTCCTCGGCGAGGGTGATGTGCGCGGGGAATCCGGGACCCGGCGAGGCGAGAACGGGTGGCAGCACCACGGTGCGCAGCGCGGGAAACCGCTCCAGCCATCCCCAGCCCTCCGGAAGCGGCTTGCTCCAGGTGAACCAGAGATGGGTGAGCCGGTCCGGTGCGATGTTCCGCACGAGCTCGTCGGGGGTGAAGTCGCCGACGATCTGGAGCCGGGCGCGACCGCCCATCTCCCGCAGGGCGCGCAGTTCGGCGACGGTGCGGACGGTGAAGTACAGCCCCGTCTGATCCAGATGGGACAGGATCTCGTCCGCGTACTCGCGGGTGTCGAACTTCCGCCACGACCAGGCGAGCTGCCTGCGCACCCGGAGCGAGCCGTGATCGCGGAAGCGGGCCAGGAGGGGCAGCGCGGCGTCCGTGCCGATGCGGGCGGCGGTGGTGACCACATGGACCGCCTGATCGTCGGGGAGCCCCTCGGGGCCCGGGAGCAGGCCGAGAACGAGTGGGCCGCCGAGGTCGGCGAGATGGCGTGCCCACTCCGGGGTCTCGGGCGGCACGAAGAACGCCGTGAAACGCAGAATGCGCGCGCGGATCCCGGGGTCGACCTCGGTGGCCTGCTCCAGACAGCTCGCCGCCAGCAGCAGCCTGCGAAGGGTGGCCGAGGGGGTGAGGGAGCGGCCGGTCTCCGGGTCGAAGCCTTCGATCAGGCCCTCCAGGATCCGGCTCCGCTCCGCCGGGCGGCCCATCGCCACCGCCATCCGGATGACGTCCTCCCACTGGTCGCGGTGGGCGTTGTTCAGCAGCAGCGGGAAATCGCCCTCCTCGACCAGTGCCTTGGCGCCCAGATGGTCCTGGAAGGTGCGGTGGACGAAGTCGATCCGGCCGGGGGCCGGTTCGCGCAGCAGACCGGAACGTTCCAGCAGGTGCGTGAGGACCCGCTCCGGTGTGGCCCGGACATGTGCCATATACGCCAGCGACCGGCTGAGCTGGGTGAGCGCGTCGGAACGCTCCATCTCCGCCCGGTCGTTGCGGATCAGCCAGTGGGCCAGTTTCTGGAGCAGCAGGATCTGGGTCTCGGAGGAGAGCCGCAGCCCTTCCCCGTCCCCTCCCCCGCCCCCTCTCCCGGTGGCGATCCCGCGCTCGGTGTCGCGGCGTTCGAGGAGCATCCGCAGCGCCGCCTCGTACAGATCGCGGCGGCCGTGCGGCAGAAAGCCTCGGCGCTCGCGGTGCAGCGCGCAGAGCAGCCCGCACATCAGCGGGTTGACGGCGAGGCGGGAGAGATCGGTACTGGAGCGGACGGCGTCGAGCAGCGCTCCGGCGAGCTCGGGGGAGGCTCCGGCCGCGGTGTGCCAGCGGCGTACGAACTCGGTCACATCCGGGCGCGACATGGGCGAGAGGGTCAGCTCGGTGAAGCCGGCGGTGGCCGGCCAGTCCCCGTTCACGGCGGACGGGCGGGCGGTCACCAGCCAGAGATTGCCGGGGAAGTCGCCCATCAGCTCGCGCAGCCAGCGGCGCACCTCCTCGCGTTCGGTGCGCGGGATCTCGTCGATGCCGTCCACCAGCATGAGAGCCCGGCCCGCCCGCAGCACCCGGTCGGCCCAGCCGGCCGGCTGGGCGGCGGCGACCGAGCTGCGGACGGCGTGGAGGAATTGGTCGGGGGTGGGCGGGGCGCCGTCGCGCATGACGCGGCGGAGCGGGAGGACGAAGGGGATCCGGCCGACGAGGGCGGTGAGATGGTCGCCGAACTCCTCGTAGCGGGCACGGGCCGTGGTCACCGCCAGCCACTGGACCAGGGTGGTCTTGCCGGAGCCCGCGCCGCCGCGCAGCAGCACCCGGGTCCGGCCGGAGAGCACGCGTTCGGCGGGGAGGGCGACGGGGGTGCCGTCGCCCTCGGTGCCGTCGTCGCCGGTGGCCTCCAGGGAGACATACGCGGAGTCGAGCCGCCATTCGCGGGCCTGGTCGAGATCGAGTCCGTGGATGGTGAGTTCGCCGTGCTTGCGGGCGATGTGGTCGGTGTAGCGCCGCTCGAACCGGGTGTCCTCGGCGAGCTGGGAGGGGATCCGTTCGGCGAGGAGGTCGCCGATCTCGATCAGCCGGTCCAGCGAACGGGTCTGCTCGACCAGGGTGTGCGGGACGAAGGACGAGCGCTGGGTGAAGAAGTTCAGGATGTGCAGCGACGCCGCCAGCAGCAGCGGCTCGTGGAACGCCTCGGCGGCGGCCGACAGCCGCTCCGGGCGGGCGAGAGTACGGGCGAAGGCCGCCGGGCCGAGGCGTACGGCCTGCACATCGTCCATCTCCAGATCGCCCAGGCTGTGCAGGGCGCGGGTGAGCGCGTCGGTGAGCTCGGCCCTGGTCTCCTCGGCGGGGGCCTCGTGGGGGCCGCAGGACGCCGCGGCGCGGGCCACGAGTTCGCCGGCGAGCTTGCGCAGGTCCCGTTCCGTCAGGGTCTGCTTCTCGCCCCGGAAGGCGACCAGGCCGGCTATTCGCACCGGCCGGGACACCAGCGCGGCGCCGGGGTTGCCGGGGGTGAAGAGCTTCCGGACCAGCGGGGCCAGGGCGCCGGCGGCGAGCCGCGCGGCGAAGGCGGTGGTGACGTCCATGGCGTGATGCTAGAGCGCCGGGTGGGGGGCCGGCGGGGTGCGGGGCAGCGGTGCGGGGCGGGCGGGTGCGGGGCTGGGCGGGGCGGTCAGCCCCGCGGGTAGCGGGCGAGCCAGCCGGGGGCGGCGGCGACGGGGCTGTGCAGGGCCGGGCCCTGGGTCATCTCCATGGCGAAGTCGTCCGCCAGCTCCAGCAGGGTCGGACGGCCCTCGACCTCCGACACCCAGGCGGGCGGGAGCGCCGTCTCGCCGTGGAGCGCACCCAGCAGTGCGCCCGTGACGGTGCCGGTGGTCTCCGACGGGCCGTCGTGATTGACCGCGAGGCGCAGCCCGTGCCGGATGTCCTCGCCGACCAGGGCGCAGTAGACCGCTATTCCCAGTGCGCCCTCCGCGTGTCCGCCGGCGCCGAGGCCGGTGATCCGCTCGGCGCTGGGCGCCCCTTCGCGGACCGCGTCCAGCGCCTGCTCGACGGCGTCCGTCACCGGCTGGTGGCCGGGGCGGGCGCCGATGAGGTCGAGGGCGCGGCGGGCGGCGGCGTCGAGTGCCTCGCCGCGGGCGAGGCCGTGCACGATCACGGCGAAGGCACCCGCCGACAGATACGCCGCGGGGTGACCGTGGGTCTGGGCCGCGCACTCCAGGGCGAGCTGGCAGACCAGCTGGGGCTCCCAGCCGACGAGCAGCCCGAAGGGCGCGGAGCGGGCGAGCGCGCCGGGGTCGCGGGCGGTGGGGTTCTTGGGGGTCTCCAGGGTGCCCATGTGCTCGTCGCCGAGGCCGAGCAGGCTGGGCTTCGGGGGGTCGCGGCGGGTGTAGAGCCACTCCTCGCGGGCGAGCCAGCCGTTGTCCTTGCGGCGCTCGTCGGGGCCCCAGTCGCGCTGGGTGGCCGCCCAGCGCAGATAGGCCCGGTGGACGTCGGTCGGCGGATGCCAGGCGCCGGTGTCGCGGCGGACCTGCGCGCGGATCAGTCCGTCGACGGTGAAGAGGGTCAGCTGGGTGGCGGCGGTGACGGCACCGCGCCGTCCGTGGGCGGGGACGGGATCGGTGAGGCCGTCCGGTCCGTGGGCCGCGCGTATCTCCTCCAGGGAGAGGGCCGCGACGCCCGCGCCGAGGGCGTCACCTATGGCGCCGCCGAGCAGAGCACCGCGTACCCGGGCCCGGAAGTCCTGCTGCTCGGCCCGTCCCCAGACGGCCGTGGCTGCTGCGCTCACCGCGCGCCCCTCCCTGGACGTGGTACCCGGTCATCCGAACCCCTGCCGGGGCAGCACTGTAATCGAATGGTCAAAACCCGTCCCGTGCCGCGCTTGCGGAAGGCCGGTCTCCGCCCCTGTCCGGGGCGGGTCCGCAGGCCCGTCCGCCCGGTGTCCGGCGCTCTCCCCGGCCCGGTTCGCGTCCGGGTGTGCGGCCGGGTGGGCGGGCTGTCAGCCGACCACGACGATGGTGCTTCCGCTGACGGTGAAGTCCCAGAGGCTCTTGCTGTCCTCGGTCTTCATCCGGACCGCTCCGGTCTCCTTGCCGATGATGGGCTTCGGCGAGGAGCCGTCGGTGGCGGCGGAGAAGGCGATGGTGACGCCGCCGGAATTGGCGAAGTAGATGATGCGCTCGACCGGGACGCCGTCGCTTCCGGTGCCGGAGGGCTTCCGGAAGGTCACCTTGTGGCTGCCCGGTGCGGGGTCCTTGGTGCCGGGCCAGACGGCGAAGGTGGCGGTGGCCTTTCCGGCGTCGTTCACCAGCCAGGCACGGTCCTGGCCCAGCGAGTAGACGACCCGCTTGCCCTGCCCGGAGTCGGCGGGGATCGCCGGGGGCTTGGCCGGGCCGCCCTTTCCGTCCTTGCCCTTGCCGGCGGAGCCGGAGGGGCTGGGGCTCACGGTCTTCTTGGAGGCCGTGTTCTCGGGGATGGACTCACCGGCCTGGACGGCGAGCGCGAGAACGGCGACCAGCGCCGAGGAGGTGAGACCTGTCACCACCGCCCCGGGGGATATCTGACGGGCCATCGGACTATCGTCTCCTGAGCGGCTTCCGGGACCCCCCTGCGGGAGCATCACGACGGCATGAAGCTTATCGGCTGATTCACCGGCCCCGGCCGGGACGGCGGAGTGGTGTCCGCCGCCGCGCACGGAGAGCCCCGGGCCCGCCCTCCCCGGCGGCCCGCCTCCCCCGCGCCGCGCCGGCCCGCGCCATGGGGGATCCCGTGCCCGCACCGATGGGCGACCCGGGGCCGGGGGGAGGCCGGGAGGCCGGGCCTATCCTCCGGCCCCCTCGGCATCAACCCGTCACGCGCCGCGCCCCGCCCCTCCCTCGCCCTCGCCCGGTGTGGCGGCACGCAGAGCGGTCAGGAGCTCCGCGGCCTCGGGGGAGTCCGCCAGGGCGGGGGAGGTCAGGAGCTCGGCAGCCAGGGCGTGGCCGGAGGGGGCGGGGAGGGCCATCAGCCGGCGGGCGTCGGCGAGGGCGCGGTCGGGGGCGGCCAGGGCCAGGTGGACCCGGCCCCGGAGGAGGTGTGCCCAGCCGTGCGCGGGGTCGCGGGCTATCGCCAGGTTCAGATCGGCCAGGGCCTCGTGCGGGCGGCCGAGGTCCTGGTGGGCCGCGCCCCGCTCGGCCGCGATCCAGGCGGTGCCCGGGTGGAGCTCCTCGGCCCTGGTCAGATCGGCCAGGGCCTCCCGGGGGCGGCCGAGGGCGCGCAGGGCACTGCCCCGGCCGGCGAAGGCGAGGCCGTCGCCGGAGGCGAGAGCGGCGGCCCGGGTGTAGTCGGTGATCGCCTCCGGATACCGGCCGGCGCGGCGGTGCGCCTCACCGCGCAGAACCAGGTGCTCCGCCTCGTCGGGCTCGGCCGCCACCGCCGCCTCCAGGTCCGCGAACTCCCCCTCCGTGTCACCGGTCGCCCCGCGCACCGCGGCCCGCACGGTCAGGGCGTAGGCCGAGTCGGGGTTGAGCCGCAGGCCGGTCTCCACCGAGGCCAGTGCCGCCTCGTACCGGCCCATCCGCTCCAGGGCCCGCCCCCGGCCCACATGCGCCGGCGCGTGGTCCGGGTCGTGGGCGATGGCCGCGTCGAAGTCGGCGAGCGCCGCTTCGTACCGCCCGGCGAGGTGGTGTGCGCCGCCCCGCTGGACCAGGGCCCACGCTCTTCGCTCGGCGAATTCCACCACCCGGTCGAGATCGGCGAACTCCGCCTCCCGGTCTCCCCGGTCGCGGTGTATCTCGGCCCGTCGCAGCAGCGCCCAGACGTAGTCGGGCCGCATCTCCAGGGCCATCGCCAGATCGGTGAGCGCCTCGTCCACCCGGCCGAGCGCCTTCTTCGCCATGGCACGGCTGCCCATCGCCCAGGTGTAGGACTGGTCGAGGACTATCGCCCGGTCGTAGCAGGCGACCGCCTCCTCATAGCGGCCCAGCGAGCGCAGGATCTCGCCGTTCTCCCCGATGATCCAGGGGTGGGCGGGGGAGATGTCCCGGGCCCAGGCGACATCGGCGAGCGCGCCGTCGCTGTCCCCGAGGGCGTTCTTGATCTGGGCGCGGCGCACCAGCGCCCACATGTGGTCGGGCTTGAGCTCCAGGGCCCGGTCCAGATCGGCCAGGGCCTCCCGGCTGCGGCCCGCCGAGTGTCTGGTCCACCCCCGGCCGGCCAGTACCGCGCTGTCCTCGGGGGCGAGGGCGAGTGCCCGGTCGAAGCAGATCAGGGCCTCGTCGTAGGAGCGCATCAGCCGATGGGTCTCCGCCATCCCGAAGTGGGCGCGCCCGCAGCCCGCGTCGATCTCGATGGCCTGCCGGAAATCCCGGAGCGCTTCCCGGTACTCATTGAGATAGCGGTGGGCGAGCGCCCGGACCGTCAGGGCGACGGCGCGGTCCTCACGGGTCAGCTCGGAGCGGCTGAGAACGAGGCCGAGGAGCTCGACGCCGCCGCGCCGCTCGTCCTCCAGGGCCCGCAGGCTCTCCTGTCCGAGGGAGCGCAGCGCCTGGCTGTCGGCGTCGGTGCCCGCGTCTATCAATGTCTCCGCCCACTGGCGGGCGCGGGCCGCCCCGGCGTCGCAGGCGTCCACTCCGTCGCGCAGGGCGGCCGGGATTCCGGTGCGGGGCCGGGCGCAGAGCCGGTGGTAGATCTCCCCCAGGCGCAGCTCCCGCCAGCTGTCCAGGGCCCAGCGCTCGGCGGCGTCGAGCCCTTCGCCCGCGGCGGCGCACCACTCGGCGAACGCGTCGGCCAGCCGGGTGTGCCCGGTGGTCCACCGGCCGGGGGAGCTGATGCGGCGCAGCCGGAGCATCGGCTCGCGGACCACGCCGTGGTACTGGACCCGGCCGCCCCGGTGGTGGACGAAGGGCAGTTCGCGGACCCAGCCGAAGAGCTCGCCCGCCTCGGGGCTCTCGGCGGCGGCCCGGAAGATGTCCTCATTGAGCCGCCGGGGCAGTGCGCCGTCGAGGGCGGCAGCGCGGCGCACCGGGTCGGTCTCCCAGCGCAGGAAGCGCTCGACTGCGGTGGCGCTGGGGTCGTCGAGCTCGCCCGCCCGGCCGCTGTTCTCGGCGAGGAGGGAGACGAGCACCGGGAGCCGTCCGGAGAGCCGCAGCACATCCCGGACGACGTCCTCGTCGACCACCCGCTTCCCGGCGAGGAGCTGGCGGGCCTCGGTCTCGGTGAAGGTGGCGAGGGGGATCTCGGTGATGTGGTGGGTCCAGTTGGCCCAGACATGGGGATCGACGGGCCGCTGCCCCGAGGTGGTGACGATGGTCTGTCCCGGCACCACGCCGTACCGCCCGGTGACCGTCAGATCGCGCAGCCACGGGTCGAGGAAGGGCGCGGACCGCTCATAGGTGTCGAAGAAGAACGCGATCCACGGCGCCTGGCCGGCGATGCGCTCCAGCTCGGCCAGGAAGACGGGGGTGAGCGAGCCGACCGGGTCCAGGACGAGCTGGACGTCCTCCTGCTTGCCGAAGTGGCGGCTGAGCGCGGCCCGTACGCCGTCGGCCCCGGAGGCGACCCGGCCGGGGTCGATCGCCCCGGCGATGGCGCCGATGCCGGGGACGAGGGAGATGCCGATGAGCCCGGCCTGCGCGGCGACCATGGAGCCGGCGGACGGAGTGTGCGCCGTGGCGGGGTCGGGCGCGGAGGAGGCGGTGGCGGCCTCGGCCTCGTATCTGCGCTGCCGGTAGGTGGCCAGCATCCGCTCCAGCGCCTTCAGCTGGAAGCCCTGCCCGGCGAACTGCCCGCAGATCTCCTCCATCGCCTCGGGCACGCTGCGCACCGATTCGTCGAGCGTGGCGGTGAGCGCGTGGTGTTCACGGGCCGACTGGATGAACCGGCGCAGCAGGGACGACTTCCCGACCCCGGAATTCCCGTGCACATGAAAGAGGAAGCGGTGCTCGATGTCCTCGGGTGAGGTGCGGAGATTCGCCTGGAACAGGGCTAGTTCGGCACGCCGCCCGACGAATCCGGCGAGCTGGCGTTCTCTCAGTAAATCCTGCATTGACCGTGCCATGTGCATCAGTCTGCCCCGGCCCGCGCACATCCGTCAGGGCCTGTGGACAACCCGCGCACCCGTCGCCCCGCGCAGCCGTCCGGTCCGGCGGCGGACAGACCGAAGCCGCAGGTCGGGACGGGATCCCGGGCGCCGGCGGCCGGTCGGGAGCCAGTCATACCGGCGGCGGCACCGTACTCGGACGGCCCCGCATCCGGACCGCCCATCGAACCGGCCGCGCCGCCCCCGGCCCGGGCCGCGCCGCCCATCGAACCGGCCGGGCCGAAGGACATGACCCGGATCCCGGAACCCCCCGCCCCGAGCGGACACTGAGTAAGTGTGGATCCCTCACTGAATGAACGGGTGTGCTCAAGTGATCGCAGCGCCTTCGACGAGATCTTCGACGCGCACTCCCGCGCGGTGTACGCGCATGCCGTAAGGACACTGGGCGACTGGGCTGCGGCCGAGGACGTGATGTCGCTGACCTTCCTGGAGGCGTGGCGGCTGCGGCACAAACTCCGTGACGAGGTGGTCAGCGTCCGGGCCTGGCTGCTCGGCATCGCCGTCAACGTCATGCGCAACAGGGCCAGAACAGCCCGGCGCCACCGGGCGGCGATGTCCCGGCTCCAGCCCCATGACGCCCTTCCCGACTTCTCCGACGAGGTGGTGGACCGGCTGGCCGACGCCGAGAGACTGTCGGCGGCCGTCCGGGCGCTGGCCACTCTGCGGCGCCGCGAGCGGGAGGTGTTCACCCTCGTCGTCTGGTCGGGGCTGAGCTACGGAGAGGTCTCGGCGACGCTCGGCATCCCTGTGGGCACCGTACGGTCCCGGCTCTCCCGCGCCCGGACCAAGCTGCGCAGAACCGTCGCGAGTGAACTCGGACGGGAAACCCCGGAACCCGGGCCCGCCGGCGGACACATACAGAGCGATGGAGAAGGCGCCCGGGACCGGCGAGGCAACCGCCCCGCCGCGACGGCAGCGCCCGCGCGCCGCACACCCGCACCCGCACCCGCACCCGAGACACCGGGCGGCCCAACACCCGCACGCCAACTGCCGGCCCGCCAACTGTCCGTACGCGGGTCCAGCGAGAGGAAGCCACAGTCATGAGCTCCGCATTCCGAGAGCAGCCCGGCCGCCGGAACACCACCAGCAGCAGTGCGAGCGGCACCGAGGCCGAGGAACGGGCCGCCCTCTCGGCCGAGTTCGCGCCTCCCCCGTACCCCGAGCCCGAGCCCCTCCGCACCCGCCGGCGCAAGGAGCACCTGCTCCGGGAGATCGACCGCGCCGCAGCCGCGGGAGAGCGCCGCCCGGCCCGGCGCAGCCGCTTCGCCATGGTCTTGGTCGCCGCCGTGGCCGCGGGCTCCGTGGGTGTCGGGGCGAACGTCCTGCTGGAGTCGGAGCCCGGCGGACAAGCCCCGGCGGCGGCGACGCGGGAGTCGGTGGATCTGCTGGAACGAGCCGCGCTGGCCGCCTATGAACGGCCCCGCACGGAGGTGCTGGACAGGCAGTACGCGTATGTGAAGACGGTGGGCCGCAGCGCCACGCTCACCGAGAAGCCCGACGGCGGGATGCGTCTCGGCAGTCAGGACGAGTCCATGGAGCAGTGGACGGCCGTGGACGGCTCCGGGCAGACGCTGCGGCGCCGGGACGGCGCCCCGGACGAGCTGATCGGCGCGCCGGGGGCCAAGGCGTCACTGAACTCCCCGACCTACAACCTGCTGGCGGAGCTGCCGACGGATCCGGACGCGCTGCTGAAGCGGATCCAGGCGGACGCCGAGTTGAACCACGGCGCGGGTTCGGACTCCACCACCGGGCCCGACCAGCAGGCTTTCGTGGCCATCGGCGATCTGCTGCGGCACTCCGTCGCACCGCCCGAGGTGAGCGCCGCCCTCCACCGGGCCGCCGCGCGCATCCCCGGGGTGACGCTGGTCCCGGACGCGGTGGACGCGGTGGGCCGCAAGGGAGTCGCCGTGGCACGGGTCCACCACAACGAGCGTTACGAGTGGATCTTCGACCGGAGCAGTCTGCGGCTGCTCGGCGAGCGGACCGTGGCCCTGAAGGACAGCGCCTGGGGCAAGGCGGGAGCCACCGTCAGCACGATCGCCCTCATCGACAGCGGAATCGTGGCGAAGCGCGGCGAACTCCCGAAGCGGTAGCAAAGCCACAGGAAAGCCGTGATAGTCGCAGCAGCCCCAGAGGTAGTCAGTAGTCACAGCGACCACAGGACCTGTCATGGGCATTATCACGACACGATTGGCCGAAACCCGCCTGCCATGCGCACGACGACCACTGTTTGATCAACTTCGGCGCAAAACCGCCGTAGTCACAAACAGGAGGAAACATGCGAATCGCACGCACCGCTGTGGTGTTCGCCTCGATCGTCGGCGCATTTCTGATGACCTCGACACCGGCGAGCGCGGCCACCGCGTCCACCGTGCCCGCCCCCAGGTCCGGATACGCCAGCACTGTTGATGAAACCCGCCTTGAGCAGGCACGAAAGAGCTCCAGACCGGTGATCGCCATATACAAGGGCAAGAAGATCAACCTTGCTCGCGGCTGGGCCGGCGCGCAGGTCTGCACCGAGACGAACAGCGGAGCCGTCCACTGCTTCGACTCCGCCGCGCAGGCCGACCGGGCACTCGCCACGATCGACCCGGCCGCAGCGGCACTGGCCAAAAAGCACAAGGCGAACCTGCGCCCCGAGGTCCGGAACAGCCGCGCGGCGGCTGCGGCCAGCTGTGCGTACGGCTGGGTCTGCCTCTACGAGCACTCCAACTACACCGGCCGGAAGCTTCAGTGGAGCCAGAGCGGCACCAAGAACCTCAGTGACTGGAACTTCCGCGACCAGGCCAGCGCCGGCTGCGTGAACAAGCAGATCGGCGGCGCGCTGGTGTACGACGCCCGCACGGGCCTGCCGGACCCGCTGATGGCCCTCGGCAACGGCTACTGCTACAACTTCGTCACCGCGAGCTACCCGACCGGCGGAAACTGGAACGACAAGGCCGACTACATGGAGATGTAGCCGCCGGCTCCCGCACGGCACACCACCGCCGCCCGGCCCCGGATCGCATCCGGAGCCGGGCGGCGGCGGTCTTCCCCGGCGGCCCGGGTCCGTACGAAAGCCCGGTCCGTACGAGAGCCCCGCACCGCACAAGAGCCCGCCCCCGCCCTCCTACTCGCTCACCAGCGGCAGCAGCTCCGGCAACTGCCCGTCCGACTCCCGCGCCGTGCGCTGCCGCTCCTCCGGAACCTCCCCGTAGAGCGTGGTCCGCGCCCGCGCCGGACGGCCCGCCAGCTCGGCGATGTCGATCAGCTCCTTGATCGAGCGGTACGAGCCGTACCGCGACCCCGCCATCCGGGAGATGGTCTCCTCCATCAGGGTGCCGCCCAGGTCATTCGCGCCGGACCGCAGCATCTCCGCCGCGCCCTCCGCCCCCAGCTTCACCCAACTGGTCTGAATGTTGGTGATGTGCGGATGCAGCAGCAGCCGGGCCATCGCCGTGACCGCGCGATTGTCCCGGACGGTGGGCCCGGGACGGGCGATCCCCGCGAGATACACGGGGGCGTTGGTGTGAATGAAGGGCAGCGTGACGAATTCGGTGAAGCCGCCCGTCTCCTGCTGGATGCGCGCCAGCGTACGGAAGTGGCCCAGCCAGTGACGGGGCTGGTCAACATGCCCGTACATCATCGTCGACGACGAGCGCAGGCCGAGCTGGTGCGCGGTGCTGATGACCTCGATCCAGGTCGCGGCCGGCAGCTTGCCCTTGGTGAGGATCCAGCGGACCTCGTCGTCCAGGATCTCGGCGGCGGTGCCGGGGATCGAGTCGAGCCCCGCCGCCCTGGCCTCCGTCAGCCACTCCCGGATGGACATGCCCGTGCGCGAGGCGCCGTTGACCACCTCCATCGGGGAGAAGGCGTGCACATGCATCCCCGGCACCCGCTTCTTCACGGCGCGCGCGATGTCGAAATACGCCGTGCCGGGCAGGTCGGGGTGGATACCGCCCTGCATACAGACCTCCACCGCGCCCACGTCCCACGCCTGCGCGGCCCGGTCGGCGACCTGGTCCAGGGAGAGGGTGTAGGCGTCGGCGTCGGTACGGCGCTGGGCGAAGGCGCAGAAGCGGCAGCCGGTGTAACAGACATTGGTGAAGTTGATGTTCCGTGTGACGACATAGGTGACCTCGTCGCCGACGACATCGCGCCGCAGCTCGTCCGCGATCCGGGTCAGCGCGTCGAGCGCGGGCCCGTCCGCGTGGAGCAGGGCGAGGGCCTCGTCGTCGGTGAGCCGGGTCGGGTCGTCGGCGGCCTGCTTCAGCGCCTGCCGTACGTCGGTGTCAATCCGCTGCGGCACCATCCCGGGCGCGGCGGCCTCCCGGAGCTCCTCCCAGTCCCCGTACACCGCGTCGAAGTCGTCGCGCCGGTCGCCGGTGCGCCCCTCGGTGTCGATGGTGTGGTGCAGATCGGTCCGCCCGGAGGCGGTGAAAGCCTCGTCCGGCTCCTGCCAGGGCAGCCCGACCACGATGGCGTCCGGCCGGGCCAGCCCGGTCGCCGGATCGGCGAGCGCCCGGACATGGGGCAGCACCCGGGGGTCCAGCCAGGGTTCGCCGCGCTCCACGAATTCGGGGTAGACGCAGAGCCGCTCCGCCAGCTCGAATCCGGCGGCGGCGGAGTGCTCCGCCAGTTCGTCGATCTGCGGCCAGGGGCGCTCGGGGTTCACATGGTCGGGGGTGAGCGGGGAGACGCCGCCCCAGTCGTCGATGCCGGCCCCGATGAGCCGCGCGTACTCCCGGTCCACCAGATTCGGCGGCGCCTGGAGGCAGGCGGACGGTCCCATGATGTGCCGGGCCACGGCGACGGTCGCGACGAGTTCGTCCAGCTCCGCGTCGGGCATTCCGCGCATCGCGGTGTCCGGCTTGGCACGGAAGTTCTGGAGGATCAGCTCCTGGACGCCGTGGTACGCCCGGGAGATCTTCCGCAGCGCGAAGAGCGATTCGGCGCGCTCCTCATGGGTCTCCCCGATGCCGATCAGCAGACCGCTGGTGAAGGGCACGGAGCTGCGCCCCGCGTCCTCCAGCACCCGCAGCCGTACGGCCGGCTCCTTGTCGGGCGATCCGTGGTGCGGCCCGCCGGGCTCGCTCCACAGCCGGGTGGCGGTGGTCTCCAGCATCATCCCCATCGACGGCGCGACGGGCTTGAGACGCTGGAAGTCGGTCCAGCTCATCACTCCGGGATTGAGGTGCGGCAGCAGCCCGGTCTCCTCCAGGATCCGGATCGACATGGCGCGCACATACGCGATCGTGTCGTCGTACCCCTCCGCCTCCAGCCACTCCCGCGCCTCGGGCCAGCGGTCCTCCGGCTTGTCCCCCAGCGTGATGAGCGCTTCCTTGCACCCCATCGCCGCCCCGCGCCGGGCGATGTCGAGAACCTCGTCGGGGGACATGAACATCCCGTGCCCCGCGCGGCGGAGCTTCCCGGGCACGGTGGCGAAGGTGCAATAGTGGCATTTGTCCCGGCACAGCCGGGTGAGCGGAATGAAGACGCTCTTCGAGTACGTGATGATCCCGGCCCGCCCCGCGGCCTCCAGCCCGGCGTCCCGGACGCGCGCGGCCGACGTGCACAGGTCGTCCAGATCACTGCCGCGCGCCCGGAGCAGGACTGCGGCCTCGGTGACGTCGAGGGCAACCCCGTCCCTGGCTCGTTTGAGGGCGCGGCGCATGGCGTTCGCGGTGGGGCGGGCGGGCTCGTGATCCGTCATGAAAACGAGCATACGAGCGCGGGACCTGCGGCGCGGGGCCGGGGACGAGCGCTCGGGCGGTTGGCCACGCGGCCTTAACGAACGGGAGTGCTCGCGGGTGCGGGTGGGGCTGCCCGGTTCACGACAGACCCGTGCGAACAGGCCATTCTCACGCGCACGAAGCCCGCACGAAGCCCGCACGCCGGGGGCGCCCGAGGGCGTACGGGGACGGGTGTCCGGGACGGTGCACGAGTACGGGGCGGGGTCGCACCGCCCGGGTCAGGCCCCCATCGCGCGGTCCAGCTCCGCCGCCCGCGCGCGGATGCCGTGCGCCCACGCGTCGTTCTCGGCTGCGGCCCGGGTGTACGGGTCCGGTGAGTCATGGGGTACGCCGCAGGGGTCCTGCGCCCAGCGCACCTCCACGCCCGCGCGGCGGGCGAGCGCCACCAGAGTCGCGACGAAACCCTCCGTGTGGGCACGGATGATCGTGTGGTGACGCCTCCAGTGCCAGGAGACGACCTCGTCGGCGAAGACGGCGAACACGTCCGGGTCGACGCGGCACTCATCGGCCACCATCGGGCCGAATCCGGAGGGCAGGCCGAGCTCCTCCTCGAAGTACGCCAGCTGATGCAGGAAGACACGGGCCGCTCCGTTGGACGGGTCCCACAGCGTCTCGTCACCGAGGATGAACTCCTGGCCCATGCACGCTCCCTCTGATGACCGTGGCGCCCGTGCGCCCGACCGCGTCCGCCCCCGTTCAGCCGTGCCCGATCAGGTCCGGCCGTGCCCGATCGGGTCCGGCGCTGCGGGGCCGCAGGGAAGGGAGGGTAGCCCGCCCGGACCACCCGGCGGTACGGGCCTTTCCCCGCGCGCCGTCTGCCCGTGAGCCGTGTCGGGTACAGCTACTCCTGGAGGCCGGAAGGATTTCCGGCAGGGCAGCGCATGGACTGCGGGAGCGGGCACATGACCGAACCAATTCAGCTGAGCATCATCTCCATTGAGGATGTTTCCCCTTGGACCGCCCTTTGTGTGGTCCGATGCTTGGCGGGACCCGTTTACACGGGAATGACTCTCCGGGTGACATCCCTGCCGGAGGATATGGACTTCGAGGTGGTCGAGATCGAGTGGTACGGGCGGAAAATTGACACCCTCGACGCGATACACTCGGCGAAAGTGCTGCTCAGCGGCTCGGGTACCAGGCTTCTCCAGTCAGGTGACTCGCTGGCCGGATGAGGCTCGGACAGCTGTGGAGAAGCTTCCCCCCAGGCTCTTTCCGGTCACCGGAATACTCGGACGACTGGCCATCTGTGTACCAGTAGAGTTCGGTTCGATAATTCTCTTGCACACAGGTGGCTTCACAGTGAAATTTCTCCGCCTTTCGGCAGTCGTCGCGACCACGGTCATCGCACCGGCGGCTCTTCTCTCCCCCTTCGCCACGACGGCGACCGGGGCCGAGAGCTCACGGCCGGCCGCCGTGTCCGCTCCCGACGTCTCCATCCCCCTGTCCGAGGAGGCGGACCGGATCACTATCCTCCGGATCCTGGAGTACCCGAACAACGGCCGGGGCGTGCGTGACGCGGCCCAGCGGGCGCTCGACGGCACCGCGCAGGACATGCGGCACTTCCTGGAGGTGGAGCAGCACAGGGTGCGGCTCGACGACTACCGCGTCGAGGCGTCCCGGCTCACCGAATCCGGCGGACCTGATGTGAGGGAAGCCGCCCTGGCAGCGCTCAAGGCGAACAGCGCTGAGGCCGTGCGCCAGTTCATCGAGGTCGGCCAGTACAGGGCCCGGCACAGCGACTACGCCGTCGCCGTGTCCCAGGCCATCAGCATCGGCGGCCCGGCGGTGCGGGAGGCCGGGAAGGCCGCGCTCCGGAAGGACACCCTCCAGGCCCTCCGCGAGTTCATGGACAACGGTCAGCACGCGGCCCGCTACCAGGACGACCGTGTCCGGGTCACCCAGATCGTCAGCGTCGGCGGACCGAAGGTCGTGGCCGACGGACGAGCCGCGCTCAGGACACAGGACGCATACGAGGTGCGCCGGTTCATCGAGGTCGGCCAGTACAAGTCCCGGTTCCTGGACGACCGCGCCCGCGTCGTCCAGATCAGCGCCAAGGGCGGCCCGGCCGTCAGGGCGGCGGCGAAGACCGCGCTGAAGACCAACACGGTGAAGTCGGTCCAGCACTTCCTGGACGTGGCCCAGCACGACGCCCGCGCCAAGGACAAGGCGAAGGAAAAGGCCAAGCCGAAGCCGAAGACCAAGCCTTCCAAGACCAAGGCGAAGGCGGCCAAGAAGGCGTAACCGCGTGTGAGCCACGGCCGGAGGGGCCCGGAACGCCGATCACCCGATCGCGCGGACCGGGCCCCTCCGCCACGCACCGGCGCGGGCCCCACCCGGAACGCGGGAGGCTAGGACGTCAGCGACACGTCGGCCCAGACCGTCTTGCCGATGGCGTGGTGCTCGATGCCCCAGGCGGCGGCGAGCGCCTCGATCAGGAGCAGCCCACGGCCGGACTCGTCCTCGCCCGACGAGCGGCGGCGGCGGGGCGCACTCCCGGTCCGGGCATCCGAGACCTCGATCCGGAGGATGTTCGCGGACGCCGCCAGAATCAGCCGGAGTTCGAATCCCCAGCCCGGAACCCGGGCATGGGTAACCGCGTTCGCGGCGAGTTCGGCGACGATGTGGGCCACCGCGTCGTACACCTCGCCGCCGCTCGGGACGGCGGGCCAGCCGGCGAGTGCGCGCAATGCCAACTTCCGCGCCAGTTGGGCGCACTCCTCTGTCGCCCTGAAGTGATGGGTGAATTCAACCGTGGGGGTGGGGGTTTGGGTTTTCACATCATCGAAACTCAGGGCTACCCGAAATTGATCACCGAGCATGACGAAGTCCGCATCTTCACCGAGCGCTATGGGATTATGCGATCGCGGGCCCTTCGGTCCGACCAATCCCTTTCGCTGATCAAGAAGTTGCTGGGAGAGCTATGAGCGGCCTTCACTGGTTCAAAAGCAGTTACAGCGGCGGGTCGGGCGGCAACTGCATCGAAGTCGCCCTCTCCTGGCGCAAGTCCAGCCACAGCGGTGGCTCCGGCGGCGCCTGCGTCGAGGTCGCCACCTGCCCCCACACCGTTCACATCCGCGACTCCAAGAACCCCACCGGCCCTCAGCTCGCCCTCACCTCCCCCGCCTGGGGCGCCTTCGTCGCCCACGCCCGTACCCAGTGACCCACTGACCCGCCGGCTCCCCGCTCAAGGGTCCCGCGCCGACGCCTCTCCACCAGGCGTCGGCGCAGAAGTGCACGCCTTCACGATGAGTACGCGTACGGGTGTCACCCGCCCGCCAACCGTGGCGCAATGGGTGTCATGCACCCCACCGCGCCCCCGCGCCGTACACCCGATCAGCGCTGGCGGCTCATCGCGCGCATCGTCACCTGGTCACTGTTTCCGGTTCAGCTGCTCTTTCTGCCGCTCTTCGTGAACTGCCTCTTCAACGCGGATCCCTGCACGGCTCGGGATCTCGAACTGACCGACCGGGTCTGGATCTTCTCCGGCATCGAGCTGCTGCTCGGTCTCATCGCGTCCCACGCGCCCCTGCGATTCGAGCTGAGCCGGCGCCTCCGGCCTCCGCTGGTCCTCGCGCAGCTCGGTGCCGCGATCGTCTCCGTCTGGGCGTTCATCGACCTCGGGACCCAGCCGATCCACTGACTCCGGCGCCGGGCGCCCGGCTGCCGGGCAGCTCCACCTATTCGGTGTCCTTGGGATGCCGGGTGGAGGCGTGCACCAGATGGACGGTACGGCGGGCCTCATCCACCAAATAGCGGACCCGGCCGCCCGCTGTCACCTCGTACTCCCACTGGGGATACGGCCGACCGCCCAGGTGCCCGGTCGACAGACGCCCGCGCAGTCTGTGCTGCCGGTCCGGGTCGGCATGGAAAGGGGGTCCCGGCGCAGCGCCTCGAAGCAGCGCCGGGTGTTGCCGGGGGCTCCGCACCCAGCTCACCCCATTCTTTGGCCGCTTCATTCGTGGCAAACCGTAAGCGCCACTCCTCCGCCACCGGAGGCGGTGCGACGTCGTCTCCGCGCTTGGGGCTCACGGGGCCGTCACCTCGCCATGATCCTCGTCCGGGAGCGCGCGGGTCAGGCGGGCGGTCAGTTCGGTGTCGGCGAGGATCCTCGCCGTCGCCCGCCATTCGGCGATCACCCGGTGAAGCCCTGCGTGAATGTCGAGATGGACAGCGTCGTGCGTGGCGTCGACCAGTTCTCCGACGAACTCACTCGTCTCGTCGGCCGACAGATGACGTACCCAGGGGAAGACCAGCGAAAGTGCGGGTCTTATGGCCCGCGCTCCCGCCTCGGACCCGATCAGCGCGGCGAAGAGCCTGGCGGTGATGTCGGCGGTTTCCTCCCGGTCCCGGTCGTGCCGGGCCGTCGTGAGGTACATGTCCTCACCGTCCCGCCGGGTGATGTGCAGACGGTGGGCTCGATCCAGTCTCTCGGCGACGCTCTTCGAGTTCTTGGACAGCTCGGAGAACGTGACCGTGGGCACCGTAGTCATAACGTCACCGTACTTCGGAATACATTCCGAAGTCAAAGCTCACACATACCGCGCGTACTCGTCCAGCACCCGCAGCACCTCCCCCTCCTCCCCCGACGGAAGCGCCACCACCAGCTCCTCGATGCCCAGTTCGGCGTAGTGGGCCAGCTTCTCGGCGGTCGGCTCGACGGCGAAGGGGACGATCCGGGGGCCGGGGGAGGCGTCCCGGCCGGCCTCCGCCCAGGCGGCGCGGAGGACCGGGAGGGTTTCGGTCAGGCCCTGGCCGCCGATGGGGAGCCAGCCGTCCGCGTACTCGGCGATATGGGCGAAGAGCTTGGGTCCCGCCGAGCCGCCGACCAGGATCCGGGGGCCGCTCAGCGGCTTGGGGTGGGCGTGGGAGGCGCTGACGGAGGCGTACTCGCCCTCGTACGCGGTCGGCTCCGGCGACCAGAGCGCGCGCATCACGGCCACGCGGTCCCGGACCAAGTCCCGGCGGGTGGTCCATTCGACGCCGTGGTCGGCGGCCTCCTCCTTGTTCCAGCCGTAGCCGACGCCGAGGGTGAACCGGCCGCCGGAGAGGTGGTCCAGGGTGGCGACCTGCTTGGCGAGGACGATCGGGTCGTGCTGCGCGACCAGGGTGATTCCGGTGCCGAGGGCGAGGGTGGTGGTGACGGCCGCCGCCTGGGCGAGGGCGACGAAGGGGTCCAGGGTGCGGCCGTACTCGGGCGGCAGCGGGCCGCCCAGCGGGAACGGGGAGGTGCGCGACACCGGTATATGGGTGTGCTCGGGGATCCAGAGGCCGGCGAATCCGCGTTCCTCCAGCTCACGCGCGAGCCGTAAGGGGGTGATCGTCCGGTCGGTGAGGAAGATGACGGCCGCTGTGCGCATCGGGGGCCCTTCGCCGTGGTCGGTGACGGTCTCCCTCTCGCCATACCCACCCGGCGCGGGCGGACTCCATCACCGGCGCACGGTCCAGCGGGACGACACCGGGAATCCCGTACGGAGCGTCCGCGTACGGGTGGAGGCGCGGCGTCCGCCGGGCGCGTCGGGGGCTTCCCGGGCGGTCTACTCCGGGATGACCAGCGACGGGGTCTCGCGCGTCAGTACCTCGCCCCGGAAGAAGGCCGGGCTGCGGCGCTGCATCACCAGCATGATGACCACGCCCACGAGCAGCAGGCCCACCCCGATCACGAAGACGGAGCCGACGCCGAAGACCTCGGAGCCGCTGCCGTACGCCGGGTCCCACATGTCGTAGAGGGTCTTGGCGAAGACGGCCGCCAGCAGCAGGCCGCCGAGGACCGGGAAGACGCCCTTGAAGACGAGGTCGCGGCCGGAGCGCAGCAGGTCGCGGCGGAACCACCAGGCGCAGGCGAAGGCGGTCAGGGAGTAGTAGAAGCAGATCATCAGACCGAGCGCGTAGATCGTGTCGATCAGGACGTTCTCGCTGACCAGGGTCATCACGGTGTAGAAGGCGCCGGTGGCGATGCCGGCGACGACGGTGGCGCGGCCGGGGGTCTTGAAGCGCTCATTGACGCGGGCGTACGACGGCGGCAGGGCCTCATAGGAGGACATGGCCAGCACGGTGCGGGCGACCGGGATGAAGGTCGTCTGGAGGCTGGCGGCGGCCGAGGCGAGGACCGCGACGAAGAGAAGAATGCCGAGGCCGGGCCCCATGATCGGGCCCGCGAGGGCGGCGAAGACATTGCCGGAGGTCTCGGGGTTGGCGAGGCCGAGGCCCTTGTCGCCGGAGCCGACGGCCATCTGCGCGGCGACGCCGGTGGCGAGGTAGGAGCCGACCAGGACGACCATCGCGATGAGGGCGGCGCGGCCGGGGGTGCGGTCGCCGCCGGTGGTCTCCTCATTGGCGGCGAGGCTGGCGTCCCAGCCCCAGTACATGAAGATCGAGAGGGAGAGTCCGGCGGTGAAGGCGGCGAAGGACTGGACGGCGAAGGGGTTCAGCCACTCGGCGGAGAAGGAGAGGGAGGTGGAGAAGTCGCCGGCCTTGGCGAACGCCATGACGACGAAGACGCCGAGGACGAGCAGCTGGAGCCCGACGAGGGCGTACTGGACACTCTTGGTCGCCGTCATGCCCCGATAGCTGATGGCGGTGGCGATGGCGACCAGGACGAGCACGGTGAGGATGTGGACGGCCTTGTTGCCGTCCAGGGCCGCGATGGAGTCGCTGCCGGTGATCTCCCCGGCGAGCAGCCAGAAGAAGGAGGTCGCCACGCCCGCGAGGTTGGAGAGCACGATGATGGTGGCGATCACCAGGCCCCAGCCGCACATCCAGCCCACGCGCGGGCCGAACGCCTTCACCGTCCAGGTGAAGGAGGTGCCGCAGTCGGGCATGGTCCGGTTCAGCTCGCGGTAGGCGAAGGCCACCAGCAGCATCGGCAGGAAGCCGGCGAGGAAGACGGCCGGCATCTGGAGGCCGACCTCGCCCGCGGTGGAGCCGAGGGTGGAGGTGAGGCAGTAGACCGGGGCGACGGTGGATATGCCGATGACCGAGCTGCCCAGCAGACCGACGGAGTTTCCGCCGAGTCCCTTGCCGCGTACGCCCCCGGTCCCGCCGGGGACGCCCCCCGTCGTGTCTCCGGCCAGGGGCCGCGCATCCACCTGAGTCATGAAGAGGACGGTAATTGCTGCGGTTTCCACATCTGGAGGAATTCACTCCGGATGGCGAACCTTGGATTTCATGACAATGAACCCATTGGGGCCTACCGATGAAAGACAGACACCGGACACCCTCGGGAATCGGAAGGGAAATCGGCAGTACCGGCGGGTACGATAATCGCAGCACTGTCCGTTTTATGGCTTTTGAAATTTTCCGGCGCGGGCCGGGCGGCCACACCTTCCGGACGCGGGGCGGCGCCCGGCGCGGCCGGACCGTGTTCGGCGGCGGTGTCCCGCGCCGCCCGTCCGGCCGGGCCACCGCACTCCGGGGCGCGCCTGACGACACACCACCGGGCAGGGGCGCGGGCGGCCCTGGCGGCCGGGCACGGCGACCGTGCGGCCGGGGTTCAGGGCGTGACGGGCCCGTACACGAAGCCGGTCAGCGGTGCGAGGACCTTCCAGCCGAGCGTTTCGTAGAGCGCCCGGCCCTGGAGGGTCGCGCCCAGGACACCGGTGGACGCGCCGTGCTCGATGGCCGCGTTGGTGAGTGCGCCCACCACGGCCGTACCGAGACCGAGCCGCTGGTGCGCCGCCTCGGTGACGATCTGATCGAAGACACAGCCGCCATCCGTCATACCGATCCGGCCGCCGGCGGCGAGCTCACCGACCGCCGTCCGCACGCGCACACCGATGACACCGCCGGCGGACTCGGCGGTGGCCGTGTAGCCCTCGGGCGGGCGCACGGCGGACGGGCGCAGGTCGACGGCCATCAGAAAGCCGGGATCGACCGGCTCCCACCCGGGCGGGAACCACGGCTCCATGACATCAGGCGCAAGGAAGCCCTTGATGCAGGTGGCCGGTTCGGTGACCGTGCCGACGAGCTCACGGGCGGTGCCGGCATCGGCGCCGAGCAGCACATGCCGGACCGGCTGAGCCGGCAGCCCGACCCGGACGGTCAGCCCCCACGGCATCTCCACCGGCTTCGGCACCCGCCGCGAGACGGCCCATCCGTCGACCCATGAGCGCGCGAGCTCCAGCATCCGGACACCCCTCCGAGTAATGACCTCGATCCGCCTCCGGATATTACAAGGGCGGGGTGACGGCCCTGGGCTCGGTCAGGGGGCCTCGACGGCGGAGATCCGGTACTTGCTCACCTCCGCTTCGAGGATCCGGGCCGCCGGGCCGGGCTCGGGGCCGGCGCCGCGGAAGCGTTCGAGATCCTCGTCGGATTCCCAGCGCTCGTACACATTGATCCGGTCCGGCCGGACCGGATCGGCCGACAGCGCGAAATCGAGACAGCCGGGGGCCGCCCGGGCCGCCTCGACGACCTGCTCGCATCCGGCCAGATAGGCGCCGCGGTCGGCGGCCTCCACACAGAGCTTCCCGGCAATGATGATCACAGCACTCCTCACACATCCTCTGTCCCGCGGAAAACGGAAACGGGCGCGAGCCCTCAGCACACATCCAGCCCCAGCGCCGTAGCGATCACCGCCGCCTGCTCCGGATCGATCTTCGCCCCGCCGAGCCGCACGGTCAGCGGATCGAGCGACGACAGATCACTGCCCCGCAGATCCGCCCCGGTCAGCGTGGTGCTGTGCAGCATCGCCCCGGACAGATCCACCCCCCGCACCACCGCCCCCTCCAGCCGGGCCGCCGTGAGATCGGCCTCCCGCATCCGCACCCCGTCGAGGACCGCCCCCCGCAGATCGGCCCCCGGCAGCCCGGCGAACGACCAGTCCCCTCCGGTGACCTGAATCAGGCTGAACTCGCACTGCTGGAAGAGACTCCCGACCACCTTGCACTGCTCGAACCGCGCGTCGAAGAACCCGCACCGCCTGAACGTGCAGTTGGTGAACGCGGCACCGGTGTGCCGCGAGGCATTGAACCGCACCCCGGAGAAGGTGCACTCGTCGAAGACGGCGCCGTCATTCACCGCCTCCGTCCAGTCCATGTCATAGAAGGTGTACCGCTCGAACCGCTCCCCCGCGAACTCCCGCCCGTACCAGTCCTCCCCCCGGACCACCCGCGCCTCGTCGGGCACCGGCGGCTCGGGGGAGACGGGATCGACATGCGCGCGCTCGCGCCTGATGGCCATGGATCCGATTGAACACCGGGGCACTGACAATGCCCTTCGCGACTCGGTTCGGTACGCGCGGGGAGAGCCTCCCGGGCACTCTCCGGACCAGGGCGTTCACCCTCAAGGCGGCCGAGAGGAAGGGCTCCTGGCGGACCGAGTGGCCGGTGACCATCCCAACCGGCGAGGAGGGACGGGAGATCGACCCGCCGCGGATCCGCGGCCGGCCAAGGCCGTGAACGGCCGGGTGCACAGCGGCGCGGACGTGCCGGTGAGCGCCGGCCGACCCCCGGCGCCCCGGGGCCGATCCCGCCGGAGTGGGCGGGCGGGCCCCGGCCGTATCGTGGTCATCGCGCGTGCGGGGTGGTCCCGTCCGGGCCCGGCGGTGCGGCGACCACCGTCCACTGGGCGAATCCGGGGGCCCCGCGGGCGCGGATGCATTCGAGAAACCCGGGCTGACCGGCGAACGGTGGAGTGGAGTCGAGCAGTGACGCGACCTCGTGTGGGTGTGGCCGTACTGACCATGGGCAACCGGCCCGAGGAGCTGCGGGCGCTGCTCGACTCCGTGGCCCGGCAGGACGAGCCGGCCGCGCGCATCGTCGTCGTCGGGAACGGGGCGCCGCTGCCGGAGCTGCCCGACGGGGTGACCGGGGTGGAGGTGCCCGAGAATCTGGGGGTCTCCGGGGGGCGGAATGTCGCCATGGAGAAGCTGCGGGAGTTCGGGGACGTCGACATCCTCCTCGACCTGGACGACGACGGGCTGCTGATCGACTCCGATGTCATCCGGCGGGTCGCCGATCTCCACCAGGCCGATCCGAAGCTCGGGATCGTCTCCTTCCGGATCGCCGACGAGAACGGCGAGACGGCCCGGCGGCACGTACCCCGGCTGCGGGCGTCGGACCCGATGCGGCGGGGGCTGGTGACGACCTTCCTCGGGGGGGCGCACTCGCTGTCGATGCCGATGCTGGAGCGGACGGGCGGCTGGCCGGACGAGTTCTTCTTCACCCATGAGGAGACGGACCTGGCCTGGCGGGCCCTCGACGCGGGCTGGGACGTGCTCTACGAGCCGAAGCTGCTGCTCCAGCACCCCAAGACCAGCCCGGCCCGGCATGCCGTCTACTACCGGATGACCGCCCGCAACCGCGTCTGGCTCGCCAAGCGGCACCTTCCCGCACCGCTGGTGCCCCTCTATCTGGCGAGCTGGACGGGGATGACGCTGCTGCGCACCCGGTCCGCCATGGGGCTCAGGGCATGGGCCGGCGGGTTCGCCGAGGGGGTGCGGCGGCCGTGCGGTGAGCGGCGGCCGATGAAGTGGTCGACCGTGTGGCGGATGACCAGGCTGGGACGCCCGCCGGTCATCTGACCGGGGGCCTCAGGCGTCGCTGCCCCGGATCGGGTGCTTGTTCTTGTCGGAGGCGTTCACCTTGCCGTGGGTGGCGCACCGGGTGTCGGTGCTGCCGGGGGCGCAGTTGCTGCCCGGGGTCTCGGAGACCACCCGGCCCAGGAGTTCCAGGTCTCCGGACGGGCGGGCGTGGGTGGTGACGGAGTAGGCGACGGTCACCGACTCGCCGGGCGCCAGCGCGCCGGACCAGCTCAGGACCGGGCGGGCCCAGGTGGCCTCGCCGCTGGTGGCGGTGGGGACGGCGGTCAGGCCGGCGTCGTCCAGGATGCCGGTCAGATCATCCGTGAAGGACGCCGGGTCGGCCTCGGTGAAGGCGGTGGAGCCGGTGTTCTCGGCGGTGACGGTGTACTCGACGGTGGTTCCGGCGTCCACCGCGGGCAGGCCCCGCTGGGTCCGGGTGAGGGTCAGGCCCGGCTGATCGCCGGTGACCCGCGCGGTGTTGTTCCCGGGCTCCGGGTCGCGCTCCCGGCCGATGACGGTCACCTCGTGGGCGGCGCTCTCCGGCAGTGCCGCCGCCGTGCCGATGACATGGACGGTGTGGCTGTCACCCGCGGCGAGCGGGCCGCCGCCGCAGGTGAACGAGGTCTCCGAGAGGGAGCACTCGGCGGTGTGCGACACCACCTGGCCGAGACCGCCCGCCGGTGCGGGACCGCTGAGCGTCCAGCCGGATGAGCGGCCGGGGCCGTGGTTGGTCACGACGAGGGAGTACGCGACCGTCCCGTCCGGATTCGCCGCCGCCGGGCCGCCGGTGGTCACCGCCAAGTCGGCCCCGCCCTCATGGCCGGACGGACCGGCGGGGCAGGGTCTGGCGGTACGGATCCGGCTGTCCGCGCCGGCCGGGAAGCGGATGGAGTCGGCCTCGCAGCCGGGCGGCGCCGGGGCGGTGCGCCCGCCGGGTTCCGGGAGCGGACCCGAGGGGGCCGCGCGGCCCGCCCCCGCCAGCGGGGCCAGGGCCAGGGCGGTCAGGACCGTCACCGTGCCCGTGCGCGCCAGAAAACGTCTCACGTGCTTCTCCGCCTCTCGTGCCGGGGCACGCGGCGGCCCCCGGCCCGCCGGGGCGCGTCACAGGGATCCGGCACATACCCAGATGTGCCGCCGGGACCGGTGCGCCCGCGCCGGACCGCGCAGGGGCCGCGCGAGGCGTCCGTCACACGGCGACTCGTATGACGGCAGCGGAACACAGCGCCGACCCGGGCGCCACGGGAAACGTCATATTTCACCGGCAAATGCACCCGTATGGGCAGGGAGATGTGAACCGGGCGCCTCTCCCGCCACTCGTTCGGGGCAGCCGGGGAGGGACGGTCGGGGAGGGCGCCGGGCCGCACCCCGGAGGGGGATCAGGGTGAGCCCCGCCCCGGGCCGCCGCAGTGCCGACCCGACAGCCCGGCCAGCCCGACAGTCCGGCCAGCCCGGCAGTCCGGCAGTCCGGCAGCCCGTCATGCCGTCATGCCGTCATGCCGTCATGCCGTCAGCCATGCGGACGGCATCCACCCGCGCACACCAGGTGAAACAAAAGCCGCAGAAGCAACCTCTCCCCCTCCCGTCACGTCTAGCCGGTCAGCTATGCAGGGTGCGTATACATCGCATGTATACACCGCATGTATAGTTGCCCGGGCGTTCCCGATCAGGACGCCGCCCGTCTTCCATGTATCAACCACCCATCCAGGGGGAGCTTCGGCATGCCCGAAATCAGGAGAAAAACCCGGCTCGGCGCCGCTGTGGCGGGGGCCTCCGCGCTGACGCTCACCCTCGGCGCCTGCACCCTGGAGACCACCGCGCCGGCCGATGCCCGGTCCGACGCCCGGGAGAACGGCAAGTCGCTCGCGGCCGACCAGAACCCCCGGCGGACCACCGGCGCGCAGTCCGCCGTCGTCGGCACCGAGCCGGTCGACTGCGAGAAGGCCAAGTGCATAGCCATGACCTTCGACGGCGGCCCCGGCAAGGACACCCCGAAGCTGCTGGACACCCTGAAGAAGGAGAAGGTGCCGGTCACCTTCTTCCTGCTGGGGAAGAAGCACATCGTGAAGTACCCCCAGGTGGTGAAACGTCTCTCCGACGAGGGGCACGAGGTCGCCAACCACACCTGGACCCACAAGCGGCTCGACACCCTCACCCGGGACGAGATACGCCGCGAACTGCTCCTCACCCAGAACGCCCTGGAGAAGCTCACCGGGAAGAAGCCCGGCCTGATGCGCCCGCCGCAGGGGCGGATCAATGACGATGTCACCGCGGTCAGCAAGGAGCTCGGGCTCGCCCAGATCCTGTGGAGCGCCACCGCCAAGGACTTCTCCACCAATGACTCGGCCCTGATCCGGAAGCGGATCCTGAAGCAGTCCTCGCGGGACGGCATCATCCTGCTCCACGACATCTACGACGGCACCGTGCCCGCCGTGCCCGGGATCATCACCGAGCTGAAGAAGCGCGGCTACACCTTCGTCACCGTCTCCCAGCTCCTCGCACCCGCGAAGGCCAACCCCGGGGAGATCTACCGCCCGTGACCGCGGTGGCGAGGGGCCCGGGGGCGCGAGAACGCGTACCCGCCCCGTACGCCCCGTGCGCCGCGCGCGCCCCGTACGCCTCCGATCCCCCGAATGACACGGACGCCTGAATGCCCCGACTCCGCGAGATTGCCGGGAAACCGCCCTCGGCCACCCCCCGCGGAGAGACGAATGCCCTGGTCGGCCCCGTACCACCGGGGAGGGGGCAAAGCACCCGAACCGCGGCCGGCGGCTCAACCTCCGCGTAACAAGAGGGTGATGCGGAGCGCCCCGTTGCTGACGCGGCCACCATGCACAGGGCAGACTGGCGGGTGCGAATCGGCAGTTCGGGGCAGGGGGCAGCAATGGGCCGTGACAACGGGCCGCGCGTACCGGAGCAGCGCAGTCCGGTGCCCAGTGATGTTGTTGACGTACGTTTCAGTGTGCTCGGTCCGGTACGGGCCTGGCGCGGTGGGGAGGCCCTGTCCTCCGGGTCCCCGCAACAGCGCGCCCTGCTCGCCGCGCTGCTGCTGCGCGAGGGCCGCACCGCGACCGCGGCCGAGCTCATCGACGCCATCTGGGGCGATGAACCGCCCTCCCAGGCACTGGCCGCCATCCGCACCTATGCCTCCAGACTGCGCAAGGTCCTCTCCTCCCAGGCACTCGTCAGCGAGTCCGGCGGATATGCCATACGCATACGGCGGGAGTGCGTCGACCTCTTCGTCGCCCAGGAGCTCGCCGGCCGGGCCGAGAAGATCCGGGCCGCCGGCGACCGCCACCAGGCCCGCGCCCTCATCAGCAAATCCCTCGGGCTCTGGGACGGCGAGGCGCTCGCCAATGTCCCCGGCCCGTACGCCGAGAACCAGCGCGCCCGGCTCGACGAATGGCGGCTCCAGCTCCTGGAGAACCGGCTCGATCTCGATCTGGAGGTCGGCGCCCACGCCGAGGCCGTCTCCGAGCTCACCGCTCTCACCGCCGCCCACCCGCTGCGCGAGCGCTTCCGCGAGCTGCTGATGCTCGCCCTCTACCGCAGCGGACGGCAGGCCGAGGCGCTCGCCGTCTACGCCGACACCCGCCGGCTGCTCGCCGAGGAGCTGGGGGTGGACCCCTGTGTCGAGCTCTCGCAGTTGCAGCAGCGCATCCTGCGCGCCGACGCCGAGCTCGCGCACACCGGCGAGGAGGACGACCGCACACCGCTGATCGCCCAGCCCGCCCAGCTCCCCGCCACCGTGCCCGACTTCACCGGCCGCGCCTCCTTCGTCCGCGAGCTCGGCGGACTGCTCGCCACCGCCGAGGGCTCCGTGATGGCGGTCTCCGCCCTCGCGGGCATCGGCGGCGTCGGCAAGACCACCCTCGCCGTCCATGTCGCCCACGAGGCCCGCCCGCGCTTCCCCGACGGACAGCTCTACATCGACCTCCAGGGCGCCGGGAGCCGGGCCGCCGAACCGGTCGCCGTGCTCGGCGCGTTCCTGCGCGCCCTCGGCACCGCCGACAGCGCGATCCCCGACTCGCTGGACGAGCGCGCCGCGCTCTACCGCTCCATCCTCGCCGGACGGCGGATCCTCGTCCTCCTCGACAACGCCCGTGACGCCGCGCAGATCCGGCCACTGCTGCCCGGTACGGCGGGCTGCGCCGCCCTGGTCACCAGCCGGGTCAGAATGGTCGATCTCGCCGGGGCCCATCTCGTGGACCTCGATGTGATGTCCCCGGACGAGGCACTTCAGCTCTTCACCCGGATCGTCGGCGTCGAACGCGTCACCTCCGAGCGGGAGGCCGCGCTCGATGTCGTCGCCGCCTGCGGCTTTCTGCCGCTCGCCATCCGGATCGCCGCCTCCCGGCTGGCCGCGCGCCGCACCTGGACCGTCTCCGTACTGGCCGCCAAACTCGCCGACGAGCGGCGCCGGCTGGACGAGCTCCAGGCCGGGGATCTGGCCGTCAAGGCCACCTTCGAGCTGGGCTACGGGCAGCTCGAACCCGACCAGGCCCACGCTTTCCGGCTGCTCGGCCTCGCCGACGGTCCGGACGTCTCGCTCACCGCCGCCTCGGCCATGCTCGGCACCGACCCGGACGCCACAGAGGATCTGCTGGAGGCGCTGGTCGACACCTCACTGCTGGAATCAGCCGCTCCGGGGAGGTACCGCTATCACGATCTGGTGCGCCTCTACGCGCGTTCCTGCGCCGAGCGCGACGAGCGGCCCGAGGACAATGAGGCGGCCCTCTCCCGGCTGCTCGACTTCTATCTGGCGACCGTGGTCCGCGTGTACGCACTCGAACGCCCCGGGGACAGCCTTCCGCACCATCTGGAACCCACCGAGCAGCCCGGACTCTCCTTCCCGGACGGCCGGGAGGCGCTCGACTGGCTCTACAACGAGGCCCATTGCGTGCTGGCCTGCGCACAGCAGTCGGCCGCGAGCGGGCGGCTGCGACGCGCGGTGGACCTGCTGTGGGCCGCGAAGGATCTGGCCGAATCCGGTGCCAACTCCAAGCAGTACGAATCGGTCGCGCTCGCCACCCGGGACGCCGCACGGCAGGCGGGCGACGCCCGGGCCCACGCCCGGGCCCATACGACCCTGGCCCTCGTGTTCCTGGTGGCGGGCAGGTACGACGAGGCCGACGAGAACTCCGCCCGGGCCCTCGCCCTGGCCACCGCCGCCGACGACGACGCACCGGTCTTCTGGGCCAACAACCACCGCGGCATCATCGCCCTCAACCAGGGCAGGCATGCCGAGGCCAAAGGCTTCCTGGAGCAGGCGATAGCGGACTCCCGCACGGACCGGAACGAACCCGGCGAGGCGAGCGCGCTCTGCAATCTCTCCCGGCTCTATCTCTTCATGGGCCAGACGGAGCGCTCGATCGAACTGGCCCGGCAGGGGCTGGAGATCCTGGACCGGATCGGGCTGACCCTGCGGCTGGCGAACGCCCGCTACACGCTGGGGGTCGCGCTGACGCAGGCCGGGCGGTACGCCGAGGCGCTGGAGCAACTGCTCGACGCGGTGGACGGTTTCGAGACGAACCGGCAGCGGCTGTGGGAGGGGACGACCCTCTTCCGTATCGCCCAGACACATCTCTCGGCCCGCCGGCCGGCGCGTGCGGCCCAGCATGCCGAACAGGCGCTGGCCATCGGCTGCATCGGGGGCGACCGGACCCGGGCGAATGTCCTCATCACCCTGGGCCGGGCGCTCGCCGCGCTCGGCCAGGCGGACCGGGCACGCGCCTGCTGGAGCGAGGCGCTCACCCTCCACGAGCAGATGGGCTCCGCGGACGCGGAGGAGGCCCGGACCCTCCTCAACCCGCTCAGCGCCGCGTAGCCCTCCGGGCGGGAACGGGGACGGGAACGCGCCCGGGTCGCTCGCACCCCGCCGGGCGGTGTGGGCGGCACCGCCCGGGATGCCGCGAACCGCCCCGGCCCGGACGATCCCGTCCCCGCCCGCACTGCCCCGGCGCCCGTGCGGAAGCCGCCCGGAGGACCGGCGCGCCCGTTGGCCGTACGGGACGATCCCCGCCGCGCCCCGGCCGGCCCCCGCCCGGCACGCGGCACGCGGACAGCCGGCCGCCCTCGGCACCTCTGGCCCGTACGGGAGGATCCCCGCCCCGGCACGCGTCCACCCCCACGCCCGTACGCGCCCGCCCCCGCCCGCCGGGCCCGGGCCTGGACACCGGGCCCGTACGGCACCCGCCCGTGCCGTACGGGAGGATCCCCGCCCCGCCCCGGACCGGAGTGGGCCGACCCCGCACCCGTACCGACCCTGCCCGGTGCGGGCGTTCGGGGTGCCGGGGAGCAATCGGCGTGCGAGCATCGGCGGGTGGTGAACCGCCGGGCGGCGGGGTACGTGTCCCGGGGTGGCGGCAGTCGGGCCACCCGCGGCGCACCCGGGCCGCCCCGGGAAAGCCGCGCGGGACCCGGGTGACGGATGCCACGGCACCCGCCCGGGCGCCCCCGCCGCGTCCTGTGACAGCTTTCTTCCAGGACGTTCATCGAATGTTTATGACGCTACGACATGCTCAGGGCAGTCGATCCGTCGCGTCGGGGGGCAGGCGGATCACTTGGGAATCTCACCCATCCGGGGGGCGGGTGGAGATTCCCCGGCCTTCCGTCCGGCGACCCTCGGGGGAGTCTCCGGGCGGAAGGCCGCTTCCGGTTCACCCGCCGCCGACACGGCGCGCGAACCGGTACGGCCGGTGCCCGCCGGAACGGCACGAGGAGAACGGCAAGGAGAACAGCGCCACCGGAGAACCCGGCACGAAAGAACACCGAAACACAGCAAAGCCAGCACACACATGGGGGACACCATGAGCAGCACCGAGAACACAACAGCCGGTCTGCCCGGCGACATCATCACCAAGGACACCTACTCCCCGGCGGCGCCCGTCATCCTGCGGGACGGCGTGCCCGCGAAGCCGCAGCAGCCGGTCGGCGGAGCCGGGACACCGGAGGGGAACGGCGGCTCGGGGGCACCCGTCGTCCGGGACTCCGGATCCGGGGATCCCGCGGCCGAGAAGGCCAGGAAAGCGGACACGGCCGGCACCGACGGGGCGACCGGCACCGCGAACGGTGAGTCACCCGTCGTCACGACCGACACCTACTCGCCCGCACCGCCGATCCTGGGAGACCCTCCCACGGCCTTCGGGGACGACTACTCCCCGGCGCCGCCGAAGCCCTGACCGCGGGGAGGGGAACACCTTGCCGGAGGGCCGTGCCGCACAGAGACCTGTGCGGCACGGCCCTCCGGCACTTTCGCGCCCGCCCGGAATCCGGGCGGCGCGCCGGAGCGAAGACCCGATCAACACAGCGGGAGAGCGGGGCCGAAGACCTGAGCGGGTCTTCACTCGATGGTGTACGGCCGCGAGGGCGCGAAGAGGGTCCGCCGCGGCCGCCGTATGCCCGGGGCAAAAACCAGCGACAGCTCTCCCACCATGGATGCTCTGCCGTGATTGCCTTCTGATGAACACTCAGATATCTCGAATGGCGGTAAACCTCTCGGATCCCAACGCCGCAATCACTTGAATCAAAACGCCCCGCGATCATTCGATGACGGTGTGTACTTGGCCAGTCGTTACACCTCAACGGCCCTGACCACCGCCCTCCCCGAGGTATTCGATGATCGAAATACCGGATCTGGCCGTCGTAGCCGCCGGGACCGTGTCGGCGTTCTACGCGGGGAACGCGCTGCTGCGCGCTCGCCGGCAGGAGAAGCGCCGCCGTGCGGAGATCGCCTCTCTGCACGCACGGCTCGACAGTGCCCGGCTGGAGGCCGACCGCACGGCACAGGCGTACGCCGCCGAGGTCGCGCATCTGGCCCGGGAGCGCGTGCCGGCCGCCGCCATCCGGGCCGCGCACCCCCATGTCCAAGTACCGGGACCGCTCGACCCCGTCCTCGCGGGCGGAGCCTTCGGCGCGGGCCTGGACCAAGCGCTCCACGGTGTCGCCACCGCGATGTTCCAGGAGCGGAAACGTGTCGACGCCGCGGCCCGGGCCGGGATGCGCGGGGCGACCCGGGAGATCCAGGCCGGGCTCTACCGCCTCCAGGACGTGCTGCGCGGTCTCCAGCTGCGCTATGACGACCCGGAGTTGTCCCAGACCCTCTACTCACTGGACCACGAGAACGAGCAGTCGCTGCGGCGTGCCCAGGTGACGGCCGTGGTGTGCGGGGCCTGGGTGGGCCTCGCCCGCGAGGAGTCGCATCTCGCGGACGCGGTGACCGGCGGGCTCTCACGGCTCATCGGCTATCAGCGGGTCCGCATCAGCAACCATCTGGAGCCCGGCACCGCGCTGGTCTCCCATGCCGTCGAGCCGGTCGCGATCATCGTCGCCGAGCTGCTCGACAACGCGCTGCGGCACTCCTCACCGGATACGCCCGTCACGGTGAATCTGGTCCGCGTCCACCACGGCGTCACCGTAACGGTGGATGACGCCGGGGTGGGAATGGCCGAGGATGAACGCGACTACGCCCATCGCATGGTGGCGGGACGCGAACCGATCCTGCTGTCCGAGCTGGGCGACCCGCCCCGGATGGGGCTCGCCGCGATCGGACAGCTGACCAGGCAGTTCGATCTCGGGGTCGACCTGTCGTCGCCCTCCCCCTACGGGGGCGTGCGAGCGGTGCTGCTGGTCGAGAACCACCTGCTGAGCCATATCGACCCCGCCCGGCGCCCCCAGGCGCCGAGCGCGCCGCACTCCACCCGGGGGGCGGCCGTCGCCGCCCCCTTCACACCCGGCGGGCCGGTCCGGGCACCGTCCGGGACCGCCGGGCCGCCCTCCGGTCCGGACTCCGGCTTCCGGCCCGAACCGTCCCCCGGAGTCCCTGCGCGGCCCGTCGTCCCGGGAGCCCGTCCCCCGCAGCCGCCCCCCGCGCCCCCCGCACCGCGGCGCGAGGAGACCGGACCGTACGAACCGCACGGCACCGAGCCGTACGGGCAGGACCCGCCGTACGACCTGTACGGGCCGGGCGCGCCCGAGGTGTTCGCTCCCCCCGCCCCCCAACTCGACCCCCCGCTCCCGCCGCACTTCCTCCTCCCCGGCTACCGGCTCCCCGCCCGTCCGCCCGCTTCCGCTCCCCCGGCCCCGCAGCACGGCACAGCCGGCCGTACGAGTCCCGCGGCCTCCTCCCCCGCCCGTACCGAATCCGACCCCATCACCCACGACCCGGCCCCCTCCCCCGACGACGAGGTGCTGCCCCGGCGGCGCCGCC